>JAURZE010000031.1 GCA_030653545.1 Nitrospira sp.
GCCGTCGGACTCCGGACGCAGCGGCATCCAGTAGTCGGCACGATAGGCGGTTGGATTGTATTCGGGCGTGATGACGACCACGCGGGCGCCGCGCTCGATACATTCCAACTTCCAGTGCGCTTCCGGCATCTTGTTTTCGACGAAGTTCTTCCCCCAGCTGGTGTTCAGCTTGGAGAAGCGCATGTCGGACAGGTCGATGTCGGAACCCTGAGCACCAGACCACCAGGGGTGGGCTGGGTTCTGGTCGCCGTGCCAGGTGTAGTTCGACCAATAACGGCCGCCCTGCGCCTGTTCCGGGCTGACCTTCCGAATCCAGGTGTCCAACAACGCGTTGATACCACCGTTCATACGGGTGTTGCCCATCTTACCGAGAATACCGAGCACCGGCATACCTGCGCGATGCTTGAAGCACCGAGTACCTGCGCCCTTCATCATTTCGATCATTTCCGGAGCATAGCCCTGCTCGCGGAGACGACGCGCACCAGCCTCACCGCTATACCGCGTGGCAATGATCACCATCGCCTTGGCGGCATAGGTAAAGGCCGTATCCCAGGACACGCGAAGCATGTCGTCCAGGAAGCGGCTGTCAAACTTGTATTTCCGCTTGGTGTCTGGCGTCAGCTCGGGGGAACCGTCGTCCATCCACGCCTTCCAGCCTTTCCGCATCAACGGACCCTTCAAACGATAGGGGCCGTACACGCGGCGATGGAAGGTGAAGCCCTTCAAGCACATGCGCGGATTGTGCGCGAACGTGCCGCGGTTGCCGTAGAGGTCTTCATAGGTTTGGTGGTCATAGTTCTGCTCGACGCGCATGACCACACCGTTCCGGACGAAGGCCCGGATGCGGCAGGCGTGCGTGTCGTTCGGCGAACAACACCAGGTGAAGGATGAATCGTACCGGTATTGGTCGTGATAGACACGCTCCCACGAACGATCCGGATAGTCACCCAGCGGGTTCCCGACTTCAATGACCGGCTGGAGCGCGGTCAACGCCAGGACCTTGTCGGCCACCGCCACCGCGGCGACCGTTCCCGCAGAGACTTTCAAAAACTGTCTGCGTGACAAAAACATTGTGAACACCTCCTAAGTTGAGGGCTCAAAGAGCCCGCGTACCCTTTACTTCCGCACAGCTGAACTCCACCACCCCCCTTCCTGATGGATCTGCCCAAGAACCCACTCTCGTGTTTAGCTAAATCAAGCTCGTGATTCTTGATCTCGTTAGACATCTGGTGAACATTCTTGGTCATAACGGCACTTCGTTATCGCAATATCCAAACCATTGTTTTTGCGCAGGATCGCAATGGACGCAAATTTACAAGTTACTGTTATATAAAGACTATACGATCTACTACCGTGACAGGATCAAAATTCATGATCAGGCCATCAATGAGTAGTTCATGTACCAATGGCCCTAGTACGGATAAGACATAATTGCAGTAAGCGCTATAAAAACAATGTGTTGGATGGAATTCTGACTGCAATTATCTCGCGCTACCATTTGGTAACGACTTAGTCTTTTGTGGCCCAATTCATAAGCTGCTTGATTCAACCAATTTCTTGGAACGAGCGGCTTGACAGTACATGCCTGTCTCAGTAGAATCCCCCCTCTTCTTGAGTCCTCTTGAGAGCGGGAATAGCTCAGTGGTAGAGCATCGCCTTGCCAAGGCGAGGGTCGAGGGTTCAAATCCCTTTTCCCGCTCCATATTTACCTCACATACGTTTCTCTGGCGCCCAAAGCTGGCGCCCATTCTCTGAACCATAAATAGCTAATCGTCCGGCGGGCCCCAGCGCCCGCTGTGCCACTCCTCTGCCTATTTGATGCCGGCAACATCACTTTCCCGGCATAAAAATAGTCCGCCCTACCCCTCACCGCGCCCTAATACTCCCCAGTATGAGCGCGACGAATCCCACATATCTGATCTCATATGATCTCCCAATTGAGGTCAATCAGGCCGACTACGAGCTGCTCAGCCGGATCTTTGAGACCGTCACGATCAACGGGGATTGCTGGGAGGCCGCCGGGCCGCGCAACTCAACATCTCGCTACGTACGCCTGTCGCGGTGCAGCAATCCGTACCAGATCGGCTACGTCCACAGGTTTGTCTGTCACCTCTACCACGGCCTCCCGCTCAATCACCGCACGCACGAGTGCCACCATCTGTGCGGCAACAGAGTGTGCTGCCGGCCTAGCCACCTCGTACCACTCTCGATCGCTGAGCACCACTCGGCGACTCACTCTGCCGGGCAATACCTGAGCGGGGATCAGGTGAGCTGGTCCGTCCTCACCGAGGCTCAGGTGGTCGCCTACCGCGCCCGCTACGCCGCAGGAGAAACCTGCCCAGCGCTAGCAGAGGAGGCAGGGGTCACACGGGTCACGCTGTGGTACGCGCTCATGGGTCGTGCGTACAGGCACGTGCCTGGTGCGGTCACAAATATCCACTTTCGTCGCGACGACAGAGGATCGAAACACACCAAGGCAGTCCTCACTGAGCGCCTCATCCGCCCAATCTACTACGCGTTTTGGGGTGGGTACCTGGACTCCGTGCAGCTCGCGAAACGATTCGGGGTGGACGACGAGACGATCCGCGGCGTTGTGCACAACGTGACCTGGACGCACGTGCCACGCCCAGTTGTGCGGATTGGGCGGGTCAAAATTGGGCCGAGACACTATCGGGTCATCAAGAGAAAGGGGGCGTAGCGATGAGTACAAACAATCCAAACGGAGGTCCTATGGGTCAGATAACGGCAAAAAAGCATGCGGCGAAACTGAAGCGGCAGGCGGAGCGCGATGAGGCCATCCGTCGTGAGGAATTTGGGAAGGGTTACCAAGCAGGTCTCATGAGCGGATTCGGAGACGGATTTATCGAGGGGCAATGCGCAGGGTTCGAGGAAGGGGTCAGCGGTGGGTATACCCGCTGTGCTGCCAACTACAAGAACCGCTCATTCTGGGCCCGCCTCCGCTACCTCATCAACCCCAACTCCGTCATCTAGAGCAACAGGAGGGATCATGGCCACTACCACCACGCGCAAACCAGCACAGGCCCCTGTAGGGGGCAAACGCCCTGCATTACGGGCACACGCTGAAGCAGCGTGTGTGGCGCAGCCCTCTGATCCCTCCTCCTCGCTCGAGGACAGCGCGGCGTATGCGATCGGCTACCACGCGGGCATGGCAGAGGGGCAGAGAATCGGAGCAGAGCGTGAGCGTGCGGCATTGACGACCGAGGAATCAATCGGCGAACGCATCAATCGGATGCTCGCACTAGAAATGTACCCGTTGCGCGAGCGGGCCACGGACATCGTGATGAGCTGGATCATCTATTCGACTGGGGCGGCTATCGTGGTCGGCTGGGGGATCGCAATCTGGAGATTTTTCAAATGGATGTAATCGTACGCACAACATTCCACGCGACTCTGGCGGTCCTCGGGCTCTCGCCCGACTCTCAGCACCCCCTCTGCGACTGGTGCGGCAAGAAGGCCGCGGACGGCGAGGCGCACGGCCGCTGGTGGTTCCACCAACGTTGCCGCGACAAGGCCGGGCAATTCATGCTGCGCTCGCTCATCCATGAGGCCGTCGAGTGGGTCTACAACGAGGCGTCCCCAGCCCCCGCTTGCGCGCTCAACACCAAGCCCCACCCGGCGGCCCTCACGGAGAAACAGTTGGCCGATGTATTGGCGCTCAAAACGTGGGGGTTCGGGCAGGTCGAGATCGCTGAGCGCCTAGGTGTCAATCAGGCCAGCGTATCCAGGGCCCTGCGCAAGGCGGAGGAGCGCGGCATCCGGCCGGCACGGATCCGGGGGGAGCAGTTGGGCATCCAATGGTTTGGGGAAGAAGAGGGAGAGTCAGCATGAACACACACACCGATCCAGCCCGCCAGTACGCCTCCACGCTCCCCGAGCGAGTCCTCACGCACGCAGAGGAGATCGCTCTGGGGCAGCTCATCGCCCGGCGCTACGAGCGGTCCGGGTGCGACATCCTGGACCTGATTCAGGAGGGCAGCATTGGGCTCATGAGAGCGGCGGAGAACTACGATCACACACTCGGCTACCGGTTTGCCTCATACGCGGACTGGTGGATCAAAAAAGGGATTCAGCGCGGAGTCATGGAAGACCGGCTTGTCCCGCTCCCCGAGGAGATGGTTGAACGGCTCAATAAAATCAACCGCGTCTCACGCGACATCGTACAGGCATTGGGGCGTGAGCCAGAGGCGCACGAGATCGCGGCAAAAACAGGATTGACGACGGTGCAGGTAGAAAACACGATCAATTCAATTGCGCAGATTGTCTCGATTCATGCCCCTGTCGATGAGTCGGATGGGGACATGACGCTCGGAGATACGCTGGCCGATAAGTCTGCCAGCCCGCTCGAACGCACAGAGGCCTATGACTCTGGGTCCAAGGTTGACCAGATCCTAGGTGCCCTCACGCCCAAGAGGAGTTCGTGGTCCGTGCCAAGTTCGGCTTTTTCGAGGAAGAGATCACACAAAAGAAGGTCGCCAGGGAGCTGGGGATCAGCGACGAGAGCGTGCGGGAAATCGAGCACGGCGCGATGAGCAAACTGAGAGAGCGGCACGGGGACGTGCTGGGATCGCTGATGGAGCGCGAAGAGGATGCGGCATGATGAGCGGGCCCTCTTCACGGGGGCCGGCCTCCCTTCCCTCCTCTCGTCACACCATCCCAGCCACCTGCTCCACGGCCAACCGCACAAGCACCGCCGTGGTTTCGGCCCCCGCGTACTGCCGCATGGCTCTCAGCGTCAGGTCTAGCGTTTTGAGTGACAACCCCAGACACGCGGCGATCTCTCTCTGCGTGTTGCCGCGCAGCACCAAATTCAGTACCTGTTGCTCGCGCCGCGTCCACGACAAATTCCTATTTGTCCCAGGCACCCAGCCGCGGAGGATGCCGTGCCGCAGCAATGCGGCACGCCCGGAGACCCCCAGGGCCCTGTAGACGCGCTTCGCCAGGGCTGCAACGCTGTGGCGCCGGAGCCCCAGCTCCTGCCCGATCTCTCTGTACCGTTTGCCGGCGAGCAGACCTGCGCACACTTGATGTTCCCGAGGCGTTAGTCGTTCCATCCCGCCACCTCCTGGCTCTGAATCATCTGTGCCCGCGCGCGCAGCCCGTTTCTGTACCAGCGCACCGGGAGGATAGATATGTGGTCCGACCCCAGCGCGCGCTCGATTTCGTAGAGGATGCACGCGAGCAGCGTGACCGACTCGATGCCAAGCCGTGACCCGGTGTACCCCGCCCCAAACGCCTCTGCCCGGCTAACGGGAATGCGCAGGCGCTCCACGTCATATCGCACAGGCGACTGCAGCCGGATAGTCTCGGCCACCCACATGATACGGACCGCCCACTCAGCCGGAGTGACGACGGCGAGGTGGTAGAGGATGCGCGCCCAGACCTCGGCCTGATTCGTCGGCATCATCGTGCTCATCTCCCACCCTAGCCCCATGAGCTCCTCGTACGATGGCATCCACGTTGTCTCCTCGATCATTGGCTCTCTCCTTCCTCGATGATTTGCATCTGCTGGATCCTGATCGCCGGCCTGTAGCACGGCACCATCTCTGGCCCCGTATAGTCATCCAGAATCAGGTCAATGGCCCCGACGAGCATCACCGCATCACCCTCGCTGGCCCATGCAATTGATCCAGCAACCGACCCCTGGGCAAAACAGGTATGCCGATATTCGAGCAACACGCACGTGCCCGTGTGATCCGGCCACTCGCCACAGCTGCGCAGCTCGAAATACACGTAGAACGTCGTCCCCGGCGGGACAATGCGCATGATCGGCTCAGTCGCGATCCGACCGCTGAGCTCTACTCTGTTTGTGTCGATTGGTTGCATCCGATCCTCCTTTGGTTAGGAGGCGTGACTGAGTTGGCCCGTAGGGGCTATACTCCCAAGATGACACGCGGGAAACTACAGGTGGTCAGGCTGCAGGAGTACGATTGTCCATTTAAAATCGAGAAGAAGAGAATCGTGAGAGCGATGAGTGCATGGAAGAAGAGACTCAATGGGACGATTCTAGATCTAAGAGGATCAGTACGGCCGTCTGCGCACCCGGAAGATTTTGAGAAGATCCGTCAGTCTGTGAAACTCACACTTGGGAAGAGGTACGGCGGAGGAGGATCTTCGTAGAAACCTAGCCGCTCAGATTCGCGGACGAGCTCATCGAGCACGCGCCGGCGTGCTGCTTTTTCCTCGTCGGTCCTTGTGCGCGACTCGTCCATCACAGAATTCTGGTCCTGGGGGTCTGGCGATGTCAATGCACCCTGTGCACACGCATCACGTAGCGGGCTTGAGAGGAGGTCAAATTGCCGTTATAGGCGAGAAGGGCTAAGTCCTGAGACCCGTAGTGCCTAGTGAGGTCTCTCAGATATCGAGCCGCCAGGTTAATTTGGGCGACAGGACGAGCGGACTCCCGCACTAACCGCACCGGCTCCTGCTTAAAGTCCTCGGTATATCGACGTCGTGTGACGACTGCCATTCTGCCATCCGATTTCCTCATTCTGCTCCTTATGGAAGTGTCTGTACAATCGGGGGAGGCTCAGGATTAACCTGAAAACTGGGTCCGGCCCGACGATGCCGGTCAACTCCACTGCGTTGGTATCGATGTGATTGGGCATGCATTGGATGGCTCGGGACCATTTAAGGGGGGGGGGGGGATAGAATCACGGCGACCGAATCCTGTCGCTGGGTGTCGGACCGTATGATCCCCTCTCAATCAATCTACCTCAACATCGACTGAGCCGTCGCAACGGATTGGGGGGGGTGATGAAATCAGGTGTTCCGCGTGTGGGCAAAGGAATATCGATAGATGCAAGCATCCGAAAAAGAGGATATGTCCCAACTCTGCCACCCAACGGTTGAAAGATCACCGTTGGTCTCACGGTCGAAAGATCACCGTCAGATTGGCAGAGTGAGCTGCGTCGCGGGAGCACCGAGGGACTGGGAGGGGGTCACGCGGCCGAGTGGCAGATCGGGAAAGTTTTTCAGGGAGTACAAAATGACCTTTTTTTTATCTGCAATTGGTTCAATCTTTGCCTCCGCACAGCTTTTAATAGAGAAGACCTTGTTAAGATTTTTCCAGATCGCAGGAGCGGCTTTGATCGCTTCTTGAACTTTCTCAAGAGGAATCTTGTCGGAACACTTGATGAGTAAGTGGAAATGTAATTTATTGTCCTTGCTGAACTTAATGGTCCGGTTTCCCGAAAGCAGGCCCTGTGACTGTCGCCGCAGCTTCGCGCTCGTTTTCTTATCACTGCCTTTATCGGCAAATGCAAAAATGAGTGGCTGGCGTTTCTTGTTGTCGGATGAGTACCAGTGGGGCCCGAGGAGTTCTTGGTAGTAATCCTTTATGAATTGATCCAACAGCCGATATGCCAATTTCATGTTGAATTTCCCGCCTAAGGTAAGGGTGCCAAAATGGGTAAATCCTTTCCTGAATATAAATGTGTTCCACGCTGGCTTTTCGTCAATCGTCCCGATGTCCAAGATCTCATCGATAACATGGCCCATCTCATCCTTATTTAGGCTGCGCCAGAAAGAGAGGCGTTCCGATGGTGAAAGCTTCTCTAGCGCACTAAGGAGTTGGTCGCCCAGCACTGCATCCTCCGCATCATCAACCTGCTTTGGATATTCTGAGATCACTATATTCAGAGGTCCCTTTGGGCGCGGCCGATTCCCTTTGAGGCGATACATAGACAATTCCCCCTCCCGGCAGATCTTCCGTGAGCGTGACGAAGGACTATCCTGGGATTGGCAGGGCCCTATGCCAGAATTGGCGGAAGGCGAGACAATGCCACGCTGTAGGCGTCACGCTACGGAGCGATATGTGATGAAGGACCGACTTTATGATCGGTCCAGATGAGGATGGCGCGGGATTGGGCCATCCACCGGAGGCAGGCGTCTCGCCTGATCTGGTACCTTGCGCGCCATGCAGATGCATGAGGGGCGAGGTGCCGCCGCCCATGACAGGCAGCGGGAAGCTAGGTCATCGCTTGATACGATAACCATTTACTTTTTAGTATGCGGCAGATACAGAATCCTTGTCAAGTCTTGGCCAGAGCCAGTTTCAGCCATTCTTCCGTCGCGACCTCGGCGAGAAACATCTATAGAGTGCTAGAAGTAGAGAGGCGGGATAGAGCATAGCTGTGCACGGGAATCGATTTGTGCTCAGGATTGATCCCCTGCCTTTTGGCAAAGGCATGCTTCCAAGAAATCTTCGCAAGTTTGCCCCTTCTCAAAGAGCTGACATTTATTCATGCTTGTGTCATCCCCGACCCAATTACCCCCAAAGGAGTGAATGACAACGCCCTTGATTATTCACTAAATCATTGAAAATCATGGAATGGAAGACCGGAGTCATTCCCAGATTACCTCACAAGCGAGATATTCCCGAAGCACGATTCTGACTCTATATCCGCCGCCAGAATCGACCCTATAGCGATAGTTGCCATCCTGAACAATCAACCATCCCTCACTGAAAACGTCGGAGCCAGCCACCAGGAGCCGTTGCATGGCGCGACTACCAACTTCCGGCCACAAACCCATATCGTGGCCATCTTCGAACGCCGATCGCTCCGTCGCAACCATGACTGCAAGCGGTCTGAAGCCGACGTAGGACGGCAGGTCGATCTGCGGTTCGTTCTGTTCGAAAGCCATATGGCATCTTGCGAGCTTCAACACGACTGCTTTTACACGATCGTGCTCTACGGACCATTGAGATTGGCCGTCGTATTCTCTTTTGGCACCTTGCAAGCGCCGTAGCAATGCAGGGCTCTGAGTCAGCTTTCGAGCGATCCTCGGGCGTCGGATCGTCGCAGGATCGACATCACCCGCAATAAGGCATTCAAGCAGACAGGCAAGATATTCCTCGTCAGGAGACAACGCATTATTGCAGCTAAGGCAGGACGGGCACACCATGAGGTTCTCTGGATAGGGTTCATCGAGAAGCACTTTGGACGGTACGTGGTCACTCGTTTCGTCAGCGCGGCCGCAGTGAACGCAGAACCCCTTATTCCTCAGGTCTCCATAACAGGGGAAATATTGCAATTCTCTCTCCGTGCTCGCGTGGCTACCTACCTAAGAAACGGCGAAGGCGAGAGGTGATCTGCACATTCCTTCGCAGATCGCATTCCCAGATGACAAGCACGCGCCAATCTTTTGTCTCAAGTGCAGCAACATTGGCAGCGTCGCGCGCGCGGTTTCGCGCAAGTTTGTTCCGCCAATAATTTACATTCGTTTTGGGAGTTCGGCATCCTCGTCTGCAATCGTGTCCGTGCCAGAAGCACCCATGCACAAACACCACCTTACGCCGCCCGATAAAGACTAAGTCTGGTTTGCCCGGCAAATCTTTCCGATGGAGCCGATAGCGATAGCCCAGCCCAAACACTAAACGGCGCACTTGCATTTCCGGAGCGGTGTCGCGTCCCTTCACTGCACGCATGATGCGACTGCGCTTTTCCGTCGGACAGTTCGTGCCCATCCCCCTTGTCAATCTGATGCGACTTTGGTTGCAAAAATGCACGACTCTACCGTGCCGGGCGCCGCAAGGATGGGCCACCAGAACCTATGCCCTGACCAACCAAGATCTTTCGTTCCTTCTTGCTGAAGAACAATGAGGGCCGGCTTCGACCGGCTTGGATCAAGCACCAATCGCCGAATATCGGAGCCACCCAGAATTGAAAGACCCGATTTGTCACCAGACTTTTCTCTCGAAAGTCGCCGCCCTGTTTCAGCTACCAGAAGGACTTTACCGTCACCACCATCCCGTACGTCCGAGTAGTAATCGATAAGACCGCGCAATGCGTCCCATTCAAACTCGTTGTCGGAAAACTCTAAAGTCGTCTCTATTAATTTCAAAATATCTAGGGCCTCTTTGCGGTCGATCTCGACGAATGCCTTCTTGTCCCGAATGTCGATTGGGATCATCTTACCCAAAGCGTCTTGCGCTTTCCTCATGTCGCGGCCTGTACGGGTTTGAAAGCCAGTTGGCAGATAGAGGCCATTCGGCCTCATTGCGACAATATTGCTCAGAAGCACCTTATTGGGCGCACAAGGCCGCACCCTGCCTCCCACATCGGATTGGATGAATACGACGCCTTGCTCGTGAGTGCCGTTCTCAAACGCTTCGCGCAAAGCATTTTCAAAGGCATTGATCGTATAAAGACGGTCATACACGTCTAGTGATGTGTGAAAGCGCGTTACTGCAAGATCACGGCGGTCGCGGTTACCATACATTCGAGAATGCTGAAGAACAGTGTCAGCCTGCATTGTTTTGGGATTGCGGCCGTAGTAGAACGCAATCAGATTAGGGATAGTAATGCCTCGGTCGAGAATGTTTCCACCAACAAATATGTTGTACGGGGTTCTTAACTTGAGCTCGGCTTTATCGTCCAGAAGCGCCATGACGTCTTTGTCGGAGTTCACCGTTTCCCGCACCACATCGTCGCTTTGCAGCGCCTCGATAAACATCTTGAAAGCCAACCCCTTATTTGGCATTCGCCCTCGATTGGCTTGGACTGAGACGTTCAAGTCTGCGTATGCGGCATCAAAAAGTGGATTGAGCGTTTTGGGTGCCGTGGCTGCCTCTTTAGTAATTGCTTCGAATACCCACTCGATGACCTGATTTTGCCACGTGTGCGCTGCTTTCTGCGTGTCATTATGGATAATCATCGAGTATTTGCGTTTCTTCTCCCCGACTTCTTCCTGCTGCCAACGCCGTATGCACGCACCAAGAATGAACGTGATTATTGCGCGTACCAATCCAGTGGTGTTCGGCGAATCCAACACGCGACCTGCATTAATACGACGTTGATCGGGCTTGCGGAGGGCGTCTTGTTCTTCGCGCTGTACTTCGACGATTAGGTGTGAGCGCGGGTCGTCATCGTCGGTAGATATGAAATAGTCGTCGCCGCCGACATAGCCGCTGTGAATTGGTAAGAGTTCTGTGAAAGCCGGCTTCTTGGGCTTAAAGACGTAGCTTTCTTCGCCTGCTGGTTCGTACTTTTCAGGTTGAAGATAGAGAGAGTATGGCGTTGCTGTAACCTGAAGAAATGCGACTTTAGCGACGAGCCGCCGCAAGTCGTCCATTTGCTCAGCGATTTTACCTTGCTCGATATCTTCAGGGTGTTCTCTTGAGGGGACGAAACGAATGCTTGCCAAGTCGGCTTCGTCGTCAATTAAAAGGACGTTCCGACTTTTTAGATCAGGGTAATCTTTATCGAAAAACTGAATTAGTCGCCGTAGGTTAGCCGTTTGTTTTTTTGCTACGATTACAAGTTTTCGTCGCAGTTCGCTTTTAATTAACTTTCCCGGCAGTTGCATGATATCGAGGACAAGAAACTCATCTTCTTCGATAAACTCGCTAAAGTCACTGGCCAAACGCGCCACTGTTTGGGCGGATAATGTTTTGGTTCCTTTTGTCAGAACGACAGCGATATCAAAGCCGCGATCAAAAGCGCAAGCAATAACACCGACAAAGGCGCGGGTCTTCCCAGACTGTATTTTCCCGAGAAGCATGCCAGGACGATCACTGGTAGTGGAGGTGTCTTCTAATTGTTTGACAACCCGATCGATGCACGCCGCAAGCTCGTCATCGTCTTGACGGCGGTATCGGAGCCGAGCGTAGAACCCTGTTGTCATAAACTTAACCTTCCAAGATGTTGATGTGTTTTCTGGGCCGTATAGGGCTCCTCACCTCTTGTATCGTCTGCCGCCCTGCGGCGGCATCTTTGTCATGATCGCCTGATTGCGGTGGGACCGGACTGGCGCTGAACAACAGCGTTACGCGTGATTGTGGTGGCACGCACGGTATCCGCGCCCTCATGCGAGACCGCAAAATTCACATAGTTAAGATCATTGTTATCCACACGGAAGCAGTTCGCGAAGGCCTGCAGTAGCTCCACATCCTGCAGCCGCTGCGGAGGAGGATTTGGGTTGTTGCGGGGGGATGGGATCGTCGCCGGCAACAGGTAAATGCAGGGGGGCGGCAAACGGTAGTGACTTAACGCAGTGATACGCGGATCGTTTTCGCCGGTCAGCTTTGGACAGGGGCGGCCAACCGTGCCACACACCATGTCCCAGATGATAACTCCGTCTACGCGTTGCTCCCGTGAAATGATTTCCGCGCTCAACCGCGTATGAATCCCCGACCAAGCATTGAGTTGCGGGTCAGCTCCTGGATTTGTGCAAACGCTCCAAATGATGAATTCTTGCGCGTGCGGGGGGCGCTCGAAAATGTTGGTGTTATTGCCGTCAAGGCAGCCCTTCAGCTCGATCACTGCCACACGTCCGCTCGGCATGGTCACTGTGTAATCGTGGCGGTTTTCGCTGCCTGCCGAATTCCATTCCCTGATGAAATTTCCGTCCTGCATGTGATTCAGGATGTGCTGCACAAACTCGCGCTTATCGCGCATCGTGGCGGCGAACTGGCCGCGAATCCGCTCGATCGCTCCCCTGAAGAGGCCGCTATTATAGAACTCCAGCTCGTCGAGGCCGTGTTCGCCAAGCTGGTGCGACTGCGTTTTCAGGACTTCAGCGAACTCACGAATTTTGATTTGCAGCTCTGCGTTTTGCTGACAAGGAATCACGCTCACGCGGCGACCCGTGAGCGTGAGATCCGCGCTGCCAGCAGCGGTTCGAAGATATGCTGCGCCAGGTGACGCACCACGGGAACCGCCACGCCATCTCCGGTCAGATGATAAGCCTCGTTGTAGCTCGCCGGTAGTTCGTAGTCATCAGGCAGTCCCATCAGGCGCGCCGTTTCGCGCGGCGAAATCAACCGCGACCGCACGGTCTTTCCATCGACGATCACGATCACTTGGCGACTCGATCCTCCGGCTGGCGTACGCAGACAGCCAGCAATGTCATCAAATCGAATTTCCGCCCGTTGCACCTTGCGCCCAACTTCATCGACCCGTGTTCGCTTATAAACGGCACCAACGATGCGTCGACCGGAGGCTTTAGCTTGGTTGACTTTCTCGCGGTTGGTGTCGCTCATCATCTTCAACAGCTTCGCCGTCTCGCTGGCCGTATGCCATTCGACGCCCACCGGATTATCTTCAATCAAGTCCGCGAACGTACCCGATCGCCTCGCCGGTGCCGAGGGATTCCACCAGAGCCACCTGTCTTTAACGCTTTTGGAGAGCTTCTCGTAAGCATTTAGCAGCCCGCGCGGATGCCACAATGCCGAGGCACCTTCTGCTGTGATGCTCGGCACCATCGGTGCCAAGTCATCGCGGATGCCAATCACGAACAGGCGTGGGCGAGATTGTGGTACGAAACGCACAGCATCCACGATGACAGCACCAAAATAGTAACCTGCTTTAACGAAGGTGGAGCAGATCGCGGCGAAATCTTTGCCGCCATGCGAGGTAAGCGTGCCACATACATTCTCAAGCACAATCAGCTTTGGTCCTCTTTCCTCTTCAATCAAGCCTTGCATCAGACGCCAAAACGGCCAAAACGTGCCGGATCGGTCGCCCTTGAGGCCCGCGCCAGCGCCGGCCAAGGAAAGGTCTTGGCACGGGAATGAAGCCCAGGCGAGATCAGCGATGCCAGGCACATCCGATGTCACGAGCGCACCGACGTCGGCCACCTTCAGCACGTCAGGCGTTTCCCAATTCTTTCGATAGATAACGCTTTTCTTGACATCGAACTCATTGGCGAAGACACAACGCCACTTTGCGCCAAGCCCAGCTCGCGCCATTCCGGCACCGGCAAAAAACTCATAGAATGTATGCGTTGCAGCCATCAGGCAGTCTCTCGGTTGAACAACGGCCACTGGTCATTAACGTACTTTTCCGCCGCATCCCTGACGATCCAGGCCACGGAAACTTTCTTGCCTTTGGCAATTCGTTCCAGCGTGCTGTAAAGCTCTGGCGGAAACGTCACTGAGGCTCGCGTGTTTTTGCGCCTGACTTTTGGTGGCGCGGGCCGTTTGGAATTAGGCACCGTAATCCTCATCAACTGAAGATGCACCACATTACATCATGCCGGTGCAAATGGGAATACCTAATCATGTCATGCCCAGGGCATTCCCGGTCGTGCTCGCGCCAAAGGGCTGGTGCTACGCGCTCCGCACGTACGCCGGTGGGGCCGAGGCGGAAAGCGGAGCACCGGGAGCAACGCCTAGCGAGCGGCATGAACTCCCTAATCTGAAGCCGTCAAGCCATCATAGTCACGTCGCCCCCTTCTTGCACCATCAGGAGCCCACTACCCTTGACAGCCTCTCTTGCCATATGTGACCATTGGTCACTTATGCAACCGGCTGAATTTCGGCAGACCCGTCACCTCCTTGGCCTTACGCAGGACCAACTTGCCCAAAAGATCCGCACCACGCGGCGCTCGATCATTCGCTATGAAGACGGAAGCCGGCGTATCCCGGGCCTGGCGGAAATCGCCCTGCTCTACCTGGCCAGGGGGCACCTCCAGATAGCTGGGATCGTGGCCGCCGGGGCACCGATCGAGCCGATTCCACAAACCGAGCCTGTGGAGGTCCCTAAGAGCATGATCGGTCGTGGCGAGACCTTTGCTCTGCGGGTGAAAGGTGAGTCGATGCGGGATGAGGGCATTCTTCCCGGGGACGTGGTCGTCGTCCAGAAACAGGCGACCGCCCGAAACGGCCAGACGGTCATTGCCCTCGTGAATGGGGAGGCGACGATCAAGACCTACCGGCGCAAGAACGGGGTGGTCGAACTCCAGCCCGCCAACGACACGATGCAGCCGATCGTCGTCAAAGAAACCGATACCTTCCAGATCGAAGGGATCGTCGTGGGCGTCATCCGGCATCTCAAAAGGTAGGTGGGTCATCGCGCATTGTGAGTTCGTCTCATGGATCGTCAGATTGTCTGCGTTGCCATTCCATCGTTCGAGATTGCGGTCGCGCGCCAGCACGACCCGACGCTGTCCACCCGTCCGCTCGCGATTGCCCCACTAACGACCCCGCGTGCGCTGCTTCGTGATGTCTCACCGGAAGCGGCCCAAGACGGCCTCTCCGTCGGCATGCCGCTCGAGCATGCAAGACAGCTCTGCCCCTCCCTCCACGTTCTTGCCCCGAACCCCTCTCGCGTCCAGCGCGCGGATCAGTCACTGCTGAGCGTGGTGACCCGCTATGCCCCGGTGTGGGAACCCTCGCAGCCGGGCTCGTTCCTGATGGATGTGACTGGCACGGCGAAATTGTTTGGCCCAGCCTGCGATGTGGCGGCAAAGGTCCAACAAGAGATCCTGGCCCGGTATCGCTTTGAAGGCATGGCCGGCGTGGGCAGCAATAAGCTGGTGGCGCATACTGCCGCCAGCTTGGTGGAGCCTTCAGAACTGTACGATGTCCGGCCCGGGTCTGAGCAGGTCTTCATGTCGCCGCTTTCCGTCCGTACCTTGCCCGGGCTCCATCGGCCTTGCATGCGGACCGTGCTGAACCGGCTCGACGATTTGAACCTGCTCACCTTGGGAGACGTGGCCGAGAGCCCGCTTGAGGCGTTGACCCTCGTCCTCGGCGACTATGCTGGCCAACTGTCGCGCTGGGCCCAGGGGATCGATCATGTCCCCGTGCTGCCTCCCGCCATTCAACCGGGGCTGGAAGAGACCACCGTCATCGATCCCGATGAGATTGATGATCGGGTGCTCTGGGGGCGACTCCAAGATGTCTTGCAATGGCTCTGCCGCACACTGCGGAGCCAACGGCGGGTCTGCGGGATCCTCTCACTCACGATCCGCTATAGCGATCAGGTCGAGCTTACGAAACGGGCTCCTCTCTCATCGGAGACCTGCTGGGAGGTTGATCTCTCGCCCGTGCTTTCCTCTCTGTTCCAGCGGAGCTTTCGCCGCCGCGTCCGGCTTCGTGCGATGACCGTCAGTCTGACCGGTCTCACGGCCTACGCCGAACAAGGCTCGCTGTTCACGGACCAGCCCACTGAAACGCAGCGACGGCAGGAACGGGCCAAAAACCTGGCCATGGCGCTCGACCGGCTGCATGCCCGGTTTGGGGAACAGGCCATCCGGTATGGGAGGAGTCACTAGTGGGATCCCCCTTTGTTCACCTCCACACCCATTCCTCCTATTCGGCCATGTCGGGCGTGCCCACGCTGGAAGCGCTCTGCCAGGCGGTCCGGAATCACGGCCAGGACACTCTGGCCCTCACGGATACGAACGGGCTCTATGGCGCCATGCGCTTTCTCGACGTCGCACGGCAGGCCGGACTGCAGCCGATTTTGGGGGCGGAACTGGTCCATCAGCAGCACCGCGCGGTCCTGCTGGCCAAGACCCCGGCCGGCTATGCGAACCTCTGCCGGATTCTGTCGGCTCGGCACAGTGACCCATCCTTCGATTGCATCAGCACGGTAGCACGCCATCGCGACGGCCTTATCCTGCTGTCCGATGACCGGACCGCCCTCACGGCCTGGCAGCAGGACTCGGCGGAGGACCTCTTCGTTGAACTGACCCCAGGGCCCCTGATGCACGAGGCGGTGACCGTCAGCCGGCACTTGAGTCTGCCAGCCGTTGCGACGGCGCGAGCGTCTTTCCTTCATCCTTCCGAGTACCAAGCCCACCGGCTGCTGCGGGCCATCGCCCAGAATACGACCCTCTCGCGGCTCCGGGCGGAGGACTGTTGCGCGCCATCACACTGGCTCATGCCCGAAGCGGTGCTGGCCCGCCAGTTTCCCCACCTCCCCGAGGCGCTCACCAACACCCGCCGGATCGCCAAGCAGTGCCACACGGACTGGGACTTCAAGGAGACGATCTTTCCCGCGTTCCGTCAACTGTCGACCCGCGCGGCCTACGAGACGTTACGAGCCAAAACCTATGACGGCGCGAAGTGGCGCTATGGGGAACTGACTGAAGTGGTGAGGCTCCGAATCGACACGGAGCTGATGGTGATCCGGGACAAGGGCTACGCCCACTACTTTCTGATCGTCGATGAAATCGTCCGACAAGCCCCACGGACCTGTGGCCGAGGTTCCGCCGCCGCCGCCATCGTCTCGTACTGTCTCGGGATCACCCACGTCGACCCCATTCGACACAATCTGCTCTTCGAACGCTTTCTCAATCCGGGCCGGCACGACCCGCCCGACATTGACATCGACTTTCCTTGGGATGAACGTCCCCAGATCTTGAATTGGGTCTTCAGTCATTACGGGCATCAACAGGCCGCCATGGTCGCCAACCAAAACACCCTGGCCCCACGCGCCGCCATGCGCGAGATTGCCAAGGTCTATGGGATGCCGGCGGGCGAGATCGGCACGGGGCTTACACTCCTGCATCGACGGGCTGATTTCGTGGCGGTGACACCAGGGCTCACCGCGCAGACCTGGGCGGAGCAGGTCTGCCGGTCGTTGAACCTGAGAGCCCCCTGGCCGGAGATCCTGTCCTGGTCCGTGCAACTCCAGGGGCATTTCAGAAATTTGGGCCTCCACCCCGGCGGCGTGGTCCTGGTGCCGGATGAGATTCGTCGCTATGTGCCGGTAGAGATCTCAGCTTCAGGCTTACCCGTCATTCAATGGGAGAAGGATCAGGCGGAAGACGCGGGACTGGTCAAGATCGATCTGCTCGGCAACCGGTCGCTGGCCGTGATCCGCGATGCCCTCGCCGCCATCACACAGAACACTGGCCGGGCCATCGACTATGCGACCTGGGATCCCATCTGCGATCCCGCCACGAACGAGCTGATTCGACAAGGCGACACGATGGGCTGTTTCTATGTCGAATCTCCCGCCACCAGGCTCCTGCTCAAGAAGCTCTGGGCCGGAATGCCGCTGGCCAGGCGGGCCGAGGCCGACGTGTTCGAGTATCTAGTGGTGGTCTCGTCGATTATCCGGCCCGCCGCCAATGTCTTTGCGGATGAATTCGTCCGGCGCGCGCATGGACACCGCTATCCCTCCCTCCATCCCCTGCTGGACGAGGTCCTCGCGGATACGCACGGGATCATGGTGTATCAGGAGGATGTTATGAAGGTGGCCGTGGCCTTGGGCGGCTTCTCGGTGGCCGACGGCGACCAACTCCGGAAAGTCCTGAGCAAGAAGCACAAAGAGCGGCAGCTACGGGATTACCAGCGGCAGTTCTACGACGGCGCCGCAGCCCGTGGGATCACGCCGTCGATCATCGATCAGATCTGGGCGATGATCATGAGCTTTGCCGGTTACAGTTTCTGTAAGCCCCACTCAGCCAGCTACGCCCAGGTGAGTTTCAAGTCGGCCTACCTCAGAGCGCATTATCCCGCCGAGTTCATCGCCGCCGTGGTCAGTAACCAGGGAGGCTACTACTCCACGTTTGCCTATCTGTCTGAAGGCTGGCGGATGGGCCTGACCATCCTGCCTCCCGACATCAACGCGAGTGACTGGGCCTATACGGGCTCGGGCCGTACCGTTCGGGTCGGATTCATGCAGATCAGGTCGCTAGAGGAAGACTTCGCCAAGCGGATCATTGCCGAACGGCAGGCGCATGGTTCCTACCGGTCCTTGGGGGACTGGCTCGAGCGGGTGAAGCCGGAGGTCGCTCAAGCGACCCTCCTGATCAAGGCCGGCTGCCTGGACTCGATCGCGGGCGAGCTCACCAGACCGGCCCTGCTCTGGCGACTCTTCGCGGCGCAGGCGGCCAAGCCGCCCGGGTGCCTGCCGATTCCGCCGGAGTATACCGTCGACCGAAGGCTGTCCCATGAGCTGGCCCTCTTTGGGTTCCCCCTCAGCTGTCATCCACTGGACCTGTTTCAGGAGGTTGTCGCGCGCATCCCGTCTATCGCGGCGAAGGACTTGCCGCACCATGTCGGGCACCAAGTGACTGTGATCGGTTGGCTGGTGACCGAGAAGATTGTCGCCACCAAGCAGGGGGAGCCAATGGAGTTCCTGACCTTGGAGGATCACACAGCGCTCTACGATGCCACGGTGTTTCCCGCCACCTATCGTCGGTACTGCCATCTGTTGGCGACGAACCACGCCTATGTGGTGACGGGACGGGTCGAAACCCAGTTCTCAACCGTGACCCTCACGGTGCACGACCTCCGGCTCCTGGCGTCCCGGGAGGTGACCACGGAGTGGGATGGGATTGAGGAGATCGCAAGGTAGTCGTACACTGCCGGTCATGGCACTGTCGCCGCTCGTGCGCTTCGGAACCTCGACCTGGACCTACGAAGGCTGGCAAGGCCAGGTCTATCGCAAGCCATACGCCAAGACGGCGTTTGCCCGGGAATGCCTGGGAGAGTACTGCCAATATCAATACAAGCACGAACCGTTATTCAGGACGGTCGGCAACGACGCGACGTTCTATCGCCCGCCGACCGCCAACCAGCTGCGCCGGTACCTCACCCAGATTCCCGAAGACTTCGAGATGTGTTTTAAGGTGTGGGAAGAGCTCACGATCCCGACCTATGCCAAGCAGGCCCGGTACGGCACCAAGGCCGGCCAGCCCAATACCCGCTTCCTCGATGCGCAGCTCTTCAAGAACCTGGTGCTCGCTCCATATCGGGATACGCAATTCGGGCCGCACACCGGCCCCTTCCTCTTCGAGTTCCAGCGCCACGGCTTCTCCAGCGAAGAGTTCTGTGGACGACTCGATACCTTTTTCGCCCAGCTCCCCCCTGATTTTCGCTATGCGGTCGAAATCCGCAACGCTGGGCTCCTTGGGTCAGAGTATCACCAGGTGCTGGAGAAACACGGCGTGGCCCATGTCTACAATCACTGGTCGTATATGCCACCCCTAGCCGACCAGCACCAACGGATGGGGACCTTTACGGCGCCCTTCACCGTGTTGCGGCTCCTGACGCCGCTCAAGATGACCTATGAAGCCGCGAAAAAACGGGCGGAACCCTACAAAAAGATTGTGGGGGAATTGGCGGAGATGCGACGCGATACGGTGGCGTTGGTGCGCAACGCCGTGGCCGAGCAGCGGCGTACCTATGTTTTGGTGAATAACCGCGCCGAGGGAAACGCGCCGATGACTATACAGGCCCTTTTAGATCAATTAAGAGAATCAAAACGACCTGATCTGGAGTAATCGTTTCCGTCACGCCTCACCTTATTCCCATCCCACTCACTAGCATCTAGGTCTGTGGGCTTAGTCGAACCGTTACCCCCGTCATGAGTTGTTGCGACAAATTATAACTGCATTTGGCACAACACCGATGGCCTGAGGTTTACACTTCGCCACTAAAGTCCTGCCATGACAGCAAGCACCAACGTCCCCGCGCCTCGAACTCATGGAGGGGCTCATGACACACAGAAATCCTCGCACCATCCGTTTGCTTAAAAAAAGGAAACGCACCCATGCCTAACTTCCACGAAACTCAACCAAATCAGCACACCCCTGACGCGGCCCTTACCGAGGTCCTCCTCTGGCTCGGCCGGACGCCCTCAGTCCTCGCCGACGTCATTCTCTGCACGCTCCCCGGGCGGCTGCACCGCTCGCAAGAGCAGGAGCTCTACGATGAGCTCTACCGCGTCCTCTCTGACACTGGCTCGCTCTGGGTGTGGGGGAGCAACGCCGGATTATTCGGGAGCAGATTTGAGATGCAGTTGATCGCCGGGGACCTGACTCATGCATGGGGAGGCTGGGAGCGGCCGTTGCTGCGCGAGGATGTCCGCCCTCCGTCGTTTGGCACGATGAGCAGAGAGATGCCGCCATCGATCGTTGAATACGCGCTCAGGGCGACTGGCTCGGCCCCGGGGCGCTTGGTCCTCGATATTTTCCCGCGAGCGCCGCACGTGTCGCAGAAGGTTGGGCGGGATATCGGAGCGCGGGTGCTGACGGTCGGATGCGTATCAGATCTATATGCCGCGCACGCTACCGCGCCTGGGTTTGTGAGGGATAAATTCTTCGCCGACTGGTTCTTACAAGTACTCGAAAAATCGGGCAAATGTTTGGTGTGGCCCGGCAAACCGAACGGCGCAGGGTATGCGAGACTGAAGATTGGTGGAGAGGAATGGTACGCACACCGTGTGAGCTGGATGTTATCGCACCGTAGAGCGATCCCTGAGGGGATGGAGGTTGGTCACGCTGGCTGTGCGGACAAACGGTGCTGCGCTCCGGCGCATTTGAGATTGGTTACAAGGATCGGGAATCTGGATGAGAGATGGGTGGGAAAGCGGCTTGAAGCATAGGTGGAATTTGCCTTGCGTGTCGCTGGCTTGGATGGGCTACTCGTGCTACAGGTCGACTAGGTTATTTTGGTTTTTCCAGTCGTGCTCTAGTCGACTTCGTGGTCGATTTACCGCTCCTGTCGCGGCGTTTCTCATCCAGTGTTGGGGCTGACTCGAACGTGACTTTCCCCTTCAGTCGTCGTACCGCTACCTGATTTCTGATTTTGTCGTCATTCATCCCCACATTATACATAAATGATAAGGAGCAAGAGGGTGTCGGGTCAGGAAGCCGCCTCCCTCCTAGTGTCTCCTACGTACGTACAGCGTCAAGGATGAGCTCAAAAATATTTTTGTAAGACTAGGTATGTGGGTGTAGTCGGCCTCGGCCCATCCGCGGTACAACGCGAATATGGCCGGCGCAACCACCGGCAATTGGAGGCACAGATGGAAAAACGCACTGAGAATATCCAACTCACTCCGGAGCAGGCAATTGACGCGATGCGTCACTCGGCAATCGACATGCGCTCGATGTCGGAGGTCCTGCAGCGGTCGGGTGTCAAATTCCCAAACGCGGATATTGCTCTCTATCTATGGCAGCGCGAGGCTGACCGTGTAGGGTCGATCGCTGCAACTATGGAGAGTCTCCTCACGGACGCGATACGACAGGGACGGCACAAGTGGTGGCGGGCCCGGCTCGAGGACGAAAAACGGGCATCCCAGGCGCGGTATCGCCTGCGCAATGGCTCGATTGACGCCATAGGATCAGTACTGCCAGACGACCAGAACTAACCCGCTACCAAGGAGCCCACCTATGATCTCTGCTACTCACGAATTCCTCACCCACTCAGAGGCAGCGGGCATCGCCCGCTGCCATGGCAACACCCTCCACAATTGGGACCCACCGTGCCGTGAGCGCCGTGGGAAGAAGTGGCTCTACCCACGTGAGGAGTTTTTGGCCTGGCTGAAGGGTCAGAGAGGTACCCCCTCGAAAGAACGGATTGACCGTCCTACGCCTAATCGCCAGAATCGTCGATCTCTCTATCGGCGAGGTGAATAATGAGTGGCGTCGGGTATCGTGACAGAAAAAAGCCTAATGGCGTGGCAACGCACCTAGAGTTCCGTCACCACGGGGAACGATACCGACCTCTGCTCGGGTACAACGTCGGGACTCACGACGAGAAGATGGCGCTAGCGATCAGTATGGCTAACACGATCGTTGCGAATATCGCCGCCGGTAAACAGGACGACGTACGGGGGTCTAGCCCAACCCTCCGGTCCGTTGCCGATGAGCACTATTTCCCGTCTCTCCGCCGGTCCGGATGCGTCGATATGCCACGCATGAAATCAATCGTAAAACGGCTGTGCGAGGCCTTCCCCGGTCCGATTGAGTCGATCAAATTAGCCGGAGTGAACGCCTACATCGATTCCCGCCGCAAACAGAAAGCGGCAAATGGGACAATCAGAAAAGAGGTTGGGGTCCTGCGGCGCATTCTATCGTTGGCTGAGGCTCATGATATCGTCAGAAATAACGCATGCGATCACGCAGAACTACCACCAGAGGTCAGGCGACAGCGAGTGGCATCGGACGAAGAACTCGCGATCCTGTTGGACCGGGCGAGCACAGACATGGGGCGAATGATTACACTGGCTATCACCATAGGATTACGTCAGGGGAAGCTCCTCGAAATCGAGACGTCATGGCTCCGGCGTGTCCGGGATGGACAGCGCTGGCTGCACCCTGAGGCCGGGAGTTCGGTAAAAAAGGGGACGCCAGAAAAAACCCCACTGAACAACCTTGCCTGGCGAGCAATCACGTCAGGGGTGCAGGTTGTTCATGGCCGTATCTTCCGCCGTTGGGCCACCGAGAGATCATTCAAACGGGCCTGGGAACGTTTATTGGCACGTTGCAGGAAGGATCATCCCGGCCTATTCAAGAACCTCCGATTCCACGACTTGAGACACACGTTCACCACGATTCTCAAGGGCCTAGAGGTCTCCTATGAGGTCCGGCAGGCGTTACTCGGGCACAGCATGAAGGGGAGCACCGGTGGATATTCTCACGGTTCCCCTGGCTTTGATCGACAGCTCGTAGAGGCTGTCACGTTGTTGAACAGTTATCTCGTTTCCGCGCTAAATAACGCGGGCGCCAGCGCCCAGAATGCAGTGAATGACTAGTGTTTGTTGGGATTGAGAGTGATGAATTGTGAAATAGAATTGGCAAGATTCGCAAGGATAATGCTTTATAGATCAAGATCTTAACGTTCTTTTGTCGTGCGGCCTTGCCAAGGCGAGGGTCGAGGGTTCAAATCCCTTTTCCCGCTCCAATTTTTCAATCACTTCCTTACAACGCATTTCCCCACTCACCGCTCCATAGGCGGTTTATAGGCGGTCCCAGCGCTAATTAACATGCATCGCCTTCATCCAAGTTCACGGTTTGTCCGCCACAAATCAGTTCGTAAACTTCCCTGAGATCCAGGTAACGTTGGCTCAAACGACCGGTGCAATACACTCTGGGCTAAGCTAGAGTTGGCGGAGGTGGAGGCTCAGAAAGACCGATGCGAATCGATCGCCGAGAACTCGGAAGGAGACTCGATTGCTTAGGCGACGGATGTGACGGCCCTTCTTTTCCGCAGGGTTGTCGAGTGACCGAGATCGATAGATGATGCCCTGACCGCACAGCCTTTCGTCGAGATACCCATTCAGAGATATCTTCCAGTTCGAGGGGGCCAGGTCATACCTTCTTCGGATGAGGCCTTCTCAAGTAGAAAGGTGGAAACCCTTTCGATTTGGGTTGTGACAGAAGTCTTCGACGCCTCCTTGCCAGCTTCTGACCATCAGCCATGATCCAAAGCCCCTAGTAAAATACCGAATTGATTATTTCTGCATGCTTACCGCATACTTATTAAAGTTTGGTGTCCCGATACGACTCCGGCTCACCTGAATAGCTGACAAACCCGCGCATCTCTGTATGGCGGTCATCGATAGAGCATCGCGTCTAGAAGTTTCAGTCCGATGTGCTTCTGAAGATGATTCACCGCTAACGCTGTGCTGGGTTTAATGCCTCGTAAGGTCCCCCCATCTCAGGCTCTCCTGTTGTGCATCCTCCTGGCAGGCTCTCTGTTCCTGCTGGACCTCCACACGCCTCTCGGAATCGCGGACGGCGTTCTTTATGCCTTTGTGGTTATTTTGTCTTTCTGGCTGCCCTCTCCAAGAGCGACCGTTCTTGTTGCAGGATCTTGTACCGGACTGATCATACTTGGGTTTTTTCTTTCTCCTCCAGGAGACGTCTCTTTTGGTATCGCCAATCGAACACTCGCTATTGGTACATTGTGGATGACGGCCCTCTTCAGTATGAACCGCGCAGCAGCGCTTGCCATAGTAGAGAACCGTTATCATGACCTTGTGGGATCAATCCATGCCATCGTGTGGCGTGGTGACAGCAAGACCTTCCGCTTCACCTTCGTCAGTCCCCAAGCAGAAACGATCTTAGGATATCCCGTTCGTCGCTGGATCGAAGAGCCTACATTCTGGCAGGACCGCATCGTGCCTGAGGATCGTGAACGGGTGTTGGCATCCTGTGCAGAGGCGACACGGCAAGGACTGAGCCACCAATTTGACTATCGCATGGTTGCCGCCGACGGGCGGATCGTATGGCTCAGAGATTACGTCAACGTCATCATGGACAACGGCGAGCCGAAAGAATCCATCGGGGTTATGGTGGATATCACTGAAGAGCAACACGCCAAGCAAGCAGTTCAGAACAGCGAGAAACGATTTCAGGCTTTGGTGGAAGTCAGTCCAGACGCCATCTTTGTTAACCGCGGAGACCGGATTGTATTCATCAACGACCGCGGTCTCCGCCTCTTTCGTGCAACGAGTTCCGACCAGATGATCGGCCATTCGCCATCGGAGTTCTTTCATCCCGACTTTCACGAGGTGATCCGACAGCGTATCAAATGGATCATGGAAACGAGGATGCCTTCGGAAATGTTGGAAGAACAAATCGTGTGTCTGGACGGGACCATTGTAGATGTTGAGGTCGCTGCCGCTATGATCATCGACGCCGGAATGCCCGCCATCCAGGTCGTCTTGCGCGACATTACGAAACGCCGGCTGGCCGAACAGGAGCGGGAGGTCCTGATCCATACACTCGGTGAGCGCGTGAAAGAATTGACACTCCTGCAGAAGGTGGCCCGTCTTCTCCAAGACCACGATACACCAGTCGATGAAACCCTGCGAAAGATCGTCACCCTCATACCGTCCGGCTTCCAATATCCAGATGTCTGCGCAGCTCGGATTGTTAGCGACGGCGTGATCTGCACGTCAGAGAATTTTTCCGAGAGTCCTTGGGTGTTGCAATCAAACATCTGCTTCAGTGGGACAAAACAAGGCGAGATCGAGGTCGTGTATCTAAAGGAGCGGGGAGACGAGGCCGAAGGACCGTTTCTGAAAGAAGAGCGGAATCTCCTCAACGGCTTAGCTGAGCAGTGCGCACTCTATCTGAAGAGTATGCATACGCTAGTGTAGTGTCTCAGTAATATCTTTCCAATATTGGTTGGTTCTGGTATCGTCTGGGGTATGTGGAAACCAACCGACTCGTTGCCGATGACGGGAGAACAGAAACAGACGTTGGAGGCGTGGATGCGGGCGAAGACCAG
>JAURZE010000032.1 GCA_030653545.1 Nitrospira sp.
GGAAATGGTCATGCCGGGGGATAACGTGAGTGTGACGGGTGAATTGATCAGCCCGATCGCCATGGAGCAGGGGCTCCGCTTTGCGGTGCGCGAGGGCGGCAAGACGGTCGGCTCCGGCGTGGTCACCGAGATTCTGGCGTAGATCAGTTTTTTTAGCCGATAGAATGGGGAGTTGAGCGTGAAGGTTGATCAAAGAATCAGGATCCGGTTGCGCGGATTTGACTACCGTGTGCTCGATCAATCAGTGGCGGAAATCGTCGAGACGGTCAGGCGGAGCGGGGCGAAAGTTGTCGGTCCTATTCCTTTGCCAACCAAGATCGAGAAATTTACCGTGCAGCGATCGACGCACGTTGATAAGAAGTCCCGCGAGCAGTTTGAGATGCGGACACATAAACGGCTTCTCGATATCATGCAGCCTACTCCTGAAACGATGGATTCACTGATGAAGTTGAATCTTGCTGCTGGAGTGGACGTCGAAATCAAGTTGTGACATCGGGTTTGATTGAAGGGTTGAACGAGATGACAAACGGGTTGCTTGGGAAGAAATTAGGCATGACGCAGGTGTTTGACGAGACCCGTCTGACGCCTGTCACGGTGATTGAGGCTGGCCCATGCCGCGTCGTCACGATCAAGACCAAAGAACGCGATGGCTACGAGGCGGTTCAGCTCTCGTACGGGGAAGTGAAGGAGCGAAAGCTGTCCAAGGCAGAGTTGGGGCACTTGAAAAAACAGCAAGCTCCAGCCAGCCGAGTGCTTCGTGAGTTTGAGAAGGTTGGAGATGTTACGGTCGGTGAATCCGTCACGGTCGGCATGTTTAAGAAGGGTGACTGGGTTGATGTCGTGGGCATCTCGAAGGGTAAGGGGTTTCAGGGAGTTGTAAAGCGCCATAATTACGCCGGCGGTCCTGAATCTCATGGTTCGATGTTTCATCGTCACCCCGGTTCCATGGGTGCCAGTTCGTACCCATCACGCGTCTGGAAGGGAAAGACTCTTCCGGGGCACATGGGTGCTGAGCGTGTCACGGTCCAAAGGCTGAAAGTTGTGGATTCAAGGCCTGAAGAAAATTTGCTTTTCGTTCGCGGTGCTATTCCCGGTGCGACGAATGGTCTTATTGTCGTCAGAAAGTCGAAGAAGGGTTAGGACATGCCCACGGTCGATGTCGTAGATTTGCACAGTAAGAAAGTTGGGACGGTTGACTTGCCGCAGGCGGTGTTCGGGTGTGAGCCGCGCGCGTCTTTGGTTCACGAAGCTGTCGTCATGCAGCGGGCTTGTGAGCGCCAGGGAACGGCCTCAACGCTGCGTCGCGGCGAAGTCAGTGGTTCCGGCAAGAAGCCATGGAAGCAGAAGCACACGGGCCGAGCTCGGGCTGGTTCGGTTCGGTCGCCTGTGTGGCGTCATGGCGGGAGCGTGTTTGGACCGAAGCCCCGAAGCTACGCCTATACGATGCCGAAAAAGAAGTACAGGGCAGCGTTGCAAAGCGCATTGTCGGCTAAATTGATCGATGGAAAAGTCATTGTGGTTTCGGATTTCGCGCTTGAGCAGCCGAAGACAAAGTTGTTGGCGAAGGCGCTGGACCAATTTGGATTGGGAGAGACGGCTTTGTTGGTGGCGGCGGATACACAAGTCGCAATGCTCCAGGCGGCTCGTAATCTGTCTTCCGTTAAAGTGGTCAGCGCGGATCAGCTGAATGTCTATGACGTCGTTCGGGCTGGCGTGGTCGTGATTCATGAGCGAGAGCTTGCCCGTGTGACAGAGGTGTGGTCATGAAGCTGGATATGCATGCAGTGCTGGTGCAGCCGTTGTTGACGGAGAAGCTGACGTCGATTCGTGAGACGACGAATACGGTTGGATTTATCGTTCATCCCGATGCGAATCGGGTGCAGATTAAGCAGGCCGTCGAGACTTTGCTGAAGGTGAAAGTTGAGCGAGTCAATGTGATGAATGTGTTGGGGAAGGTCAAGCGCCTTGGCCGTTTCTCTGGCAAGCGATCTGATTGGAAGAAGGCATTCGTCACGTTGAAAAAGGGCGAAAAGCTTGAAATGTACGAGAGCGCTTAGGGTTGAGGGAAGGTAGGACTTCGCATGGGATTGAAAACATATAAGCCAACGTCTGCAGGGCGTCGCGGAATGACCGCCGTCACGACTGAAGACTTGACAAAGAAGAAGCCTGAAAAGTCTCTGACGGCTTTCCATCATCGAAGCGGTGGACGCAATACGGATGGCCGGACGACCGTGCGTTTCCGTGGGGGTGGACACAAGCGGCTCTATCGCAAGATCGATTTTAAGCGCGATAAGGTTGGGATTCCTGCCAAGGTGGTCTCGATTGAGTACGATCCGAATCGCTCTGCGCGTATCGCTTTGCTGGCCTATGTCGACGGTGAGAAGCGGTATATTCTCGCCCCAGTTGGCTTGGCTGTTGGCTTGACGGTGCAGTCTGGGGTCAACTCGGAGGTTCGCCCAGGGAATGCGCTTCCGCTCTCAAGTATGCCGTTGGGAACGACCATCCACAATATCGAATTGAAGGTTGGTAAGGGCGGTCAGCTTATTCGAAGTGCTGGAGGATCTGCGCAGGTCATGGGGCGAGATGGGGACTATGTCCAGATTCGTTTGAAGTCCGGCGAGATGCGTAAGGTCTTGTCGGCGTGCATGGCGACGGTTGGTCAGGTCGGGAACGTCGATCACGAAAACGTGAGCGTGGGTAAGGCAGGCCGTACTCGATGGAAGGGGAAGCGTCCCCACGTCCGTGGCGTCGTCATGAACCCGGTCGACCATCCACATGGTGGAGGCGAAGGTAAGTCGGGTCAGGGTAATCCTCATCCGGTCTCTCCCTGGGGGCAGCCGACCAAGGGTTACAAGACGAGAAAGAACAAGAAGACGGACAAGTTCATTATCGCGAGACGTAAGTCAGGGGTACGCAATGGCTAGATCAATCAGTAAGGGCGCTTTCGTCGATGATCATTTGCTGAAGAAAGTTGAGCATATGAATGAGACGAAAGATCGGAAGATTATTAAGACCTGGTCGCGTCGTTCGACCGTGATTCCCGACATGATTGGGCACACGCTCGCCGTGCACAATGGGAAGAAGTTTATCCCAGTCTTTGTGACGGAAAATATGGTGGGGCACAAACTCGGTGAGTTTGCTCCGACTCGGTTTTTCAAGGGCCACGGTCAGGCGAAGACTGAAAAGGCTGTTGCGCTCAAGTAGTCTGTCGGTCAGATTGGCGCCCGCTCAGCGATTGGGTAAAGGATAAGGACATGACTGAAGCACGTGCGATTCTCAGATTTGTTCGGGTGGCTCCTCGGAAGGCTCGGCCGGTCATTGACATGATTCGCGGTCAGCAGGTTCCTCAGGCGCTCGCCATGTTAAAGCTTACTCCCCGCCAGGCGGCTCGTGTCGTGGAGAAGATTCTCCGCTCAGCGGTGGCGAATGCCGAACAGAAGGAAATGGGCGATAGTGAATCGATGGTGATTTCGAAGGCTTTTGTCAACGGCGGTCCTACGCTAAAGCGTTTTCGGGCTCGTTCCCAAGGTCGCGCAAATTCCATTCATAAGCGCACGAGTCATATTACTGTGGTTGTCGCCGCGCCATCGGTCGGCGAGTCGAAGAAGTCAGCGTAACAACGATCACAATCTAGCTAGAGCAGACTGAGGCAAGATTTTATGGGTCAGAAAACACATCCAATCGGGTACCGGCTAGGCTACAACATCACCTGGAATTCTCGGTGGTATGCGGGGAAGGACTATGCCAAGCTTCTTCACCAGGATATCAAGATTCGAAAGGTCGTGAAGGCAAGGCTCTTTCACGCCGGTGTTTCCAAGGTTGAGATTGAGCGTTCTGGCGACCAGACTCGTGTCATTATTCATACGGCTCGTCCTGGCATCATTATCGGGCGAAAGGGTGCTGAGGTCGATAAGCTGAAGGCGGATCTTGAGAAGCAGTACGGTGGACAGGTCTATATCACCGTGAAGGAAATTAAGAAGCCTGAACTCGATGCTCAGTTGGTTAGTGAGAATGTCGCCACCCAGCTTGAAAAGCGTGTAGCCTTCCGACGGGCCATGAAGCGCAGTGTGCAATCTGCTCTTCGGCTTGGGGCGCAAGGAATTAAAATTATGGTGGCTGGGCGTCTTGGTGGGGCGGAAATCGCTCGCACCGAATGGTACCGCGAAGGTCGGGTTCCGCTTCATACGCTTCGCGCCAATATCGATTATGGCTTCGCTGAAGCGCATACAACGATGGGACAGATCGGTGTGAAAACGTGGCTCTTCAAGGGAGAGTTGCTGCCAGCTCAACCGGTCAAGTCAGATTCATTCCTCGAACGGCGGCTCGGGTAAGGAGAACGCATTGTGTTAGCGCCAAAGAAAGTCAAGTTTAGAAAAATGCAGAAGGGCCGTATGCGTGGGAAGGCCTATCGCGGCGGTCAGATTACTCTGGGTGAATTTGGCCTCAAGGCACTCGAGCCTGGATGGGTGACCAGCCGGCAGATTGAAGCCGCACGTATTGCCATTACCCGCTTTGTCAAGCGCGGCGGGCAGGTGTGGACAAGAATTTTCCCGGATAAGCCGATTACCAAGAAGCCGGCGGAAACTCGCATGGGTAAAGGTAAAGGAAACCCTGAGTATTGGGTAGCCGTGGTGAAGCCTGGTCGCATTTTGTACGAAATGGATGGCGTTCCGTTGGATGTGGCGAAGGAAGCGTTTCGGCTCGCATCGCACAAGTTGCCGGTTGCCACCAAGTGTGTTGCCCGGGGTGAATTTTAATTAGGTCTCATAGCGGTTCGAGGAGTAGGTGACATGGCGTTGGATCTGAAAGAGTTGCGGCAGTTGACGGCCCCGGAGTTGGTCGAAAAAGAAAAGCAGTTGGTGCAGGAGTTGTTTAACTTGCGCTTTCAGCTTGGCACCGGAAGGCTGGAAAATCCGATGCAGATCAGGAAGACCAAGCGTGAGATCGCTCGAGTAAAGACCGTTTTGCAGGAAGTCTCTCAGGCTGAGACGAAAGGGTAAGGGGTTCAGATTATGTCTGATGCAGTCAAGAAGCGTGAGTGGGTCGGCCGTGTGTTGAGCAATAAGATGAACAAGACCGTGGTGGTCTCCGTTGAACGCTCAGTGACGCATCCGCTGTATCGCAAGGTCCTGCGGAGAATCTCGAAGTTTAAGGCGCATGACGAGCAGAATGTTTGTAAGATCGGCGACCGTGTGCGCATGGTTGAGACGCGACCGATCAGCAAAGACAAGCATTGGCGAGTGGTTGAAGTGATTCAGAAGGGCCGAGCAGAATAGTTTGATGTGGTTGTGACTCTAAGGTAAGGAAAGACCGCTAGCATGATTCAGAACTATAGCTATATGGATGTGGCAGATAACTCCGGTGCGAAGCAGGCGATGTGCTTCCATGTCTTCGGAGGGACGCGTCGTCGGTATGCGTCCTTGGGTGACATCGTGGTCGTCGCGGTGAAGGAGGCTATCCCGCATGCCAGCGTCAAAAAAGGCGATGTCAGTCGTGCGGTGATTGTCCGGACCACCAAGGAAGTTCGACGTGAGGACGGTTCCTACATCAAGTTTGATCGCAATGCCTGTGTGTTGATCAACAAAGAAGGGGAACCGATCGGGACGCGCATTTTCGGTCCGGTCGCACGTGAATTGCGTTGGAAGAAATTCATGAAGATCATCTCCCTGGCACCTGAAGTGCTGTAGGGACACGTGGTGGGGGTTGTCGTGCAAGCACTTCGGAAAAGCAGAATTCGAAAAGGCGATACGGTGGTCGTGATCACGGGGCGTGAGCGCGGAAAGTCCGGGAAGGTCCTTTCTGTGGACTTGACGGCCGGTAAGGTGATTGTGGAGAAGCTGAATATCATCAAGCGCCATACTAAGCCGAGCCAAAAGGTCAAGCAAGGTGGAATCCTTGAGCGGGAAGCTCCGTTGGCGATCTCCAATGTCATGTATGTTTGTCCCGTGACGCAAAAGCCGACCCGTGTGGGGATTCGTAGGCTTGAGGATGGTCGACGGGCACGGTTCAGTAAGAAATCGAACGAGACTTTCGAGTAGTCTGAGGAGCACGGAATGGCGAAGGTTGAAAAAGGTAAGGCAGGTAAACCCTCCGAGCGGAAGTCCTCAAAGAAGGACGCGGAGGCTGCGCCTAAGCAGCTAGACGAGAATAGTCATGAGTCGAGTTTTAAGCCGCGACTCCGTGATGCCTATCAGGAGAAGGTGATCCCGGCACTCATGAAAGAGTTTGGGTATAAAAATGTGATGCAGGTTCCCAAGCTTGAGCGCATCGTGCTCAACGTCGGAATGGGAGAAGCCATTCAAAACGTGAAGTTGCTTGAGAGCGCGGTCACCGAATTGGGCACGATTACGGGCCAGAAGCCCGTCGTTACCAGAGCGAAGAAGGCGATCGCCGGATTCAAGCTCAGGCAGGGACTCCCGATCGGCGCGAAGGTCACATTGCGAAGCCGTCGCATGTATGAATTTTTCGATCGGCTCGTCACTCTGGCATTGCCCCGCATTCGAGATTTCCGTGGTGTTTCGCCGAAGGCTTTCGATGGTCGCGGCAACTATACCTTAGGGGTCAAAGAGCAGTTGATATTCCCTGAAATCAAGTATGACGAAGTGGCCTCCATTCATGGTATGGATATCACGATAGTCACGACAGCACAGACGAATGACGAAGGGAAGGCCTTGCTGAAACATCTCGGGATGCCGTTCCGGGCATAGAGGTTTCTGGCTTACGCACGTAACTGAGCAGAAGGAGTTCATGTGTCACGTTTAGCGCTACGGAATAAAGCGGCAAAAAAGCCAAAGTTTTCGTGCCGGTCGTACAATCGGTGCCCGTTGTGTGGTAGGGTGCGTGGCTTTTTAACTCGCTTTCATATGTGCAGAATTTGTTTCCGCCTCTTGAGCCTCCGCGGGGATATCCCTGGTGTGCGCAAGTCTAGTTGGTAGTAGCGGCAGCTCTGAGACATTAGGACTGGAAAGAAAAGGGAATAGCATGTTGACTGATCCAATTAGTGATCTTCTTGTTCGACTCAGAAACGGTTCGCAGCGCCGTCACGATACAGTGTCTGTCCCTGCCTCCAAGCTCAAGCGGGCCATTCTTGAGCTGCTCAAGCAAGAGGGCTATGTCCATGACATTGCTGATGCTGTGCAGGATGGGCATCCGGTGTTTACGGTGCAGATGCGCTATGTCAACGAGGGGCAGCCAATGATCACAGGCTTACAGCGGATCAGCAAGCCTGGGCGTCGCGTGTACGTTGGCAGCAAGGATATCGCCAAAGTCCGAAATGGAATCGGCATGGCGATCCTGTCGACTTCTAAGGGAATCATGACCGACCAGGAATCGCGGAAGAATGGCCTGGGCGGTGAAGTATTGTGCTCAGTCTGGTAGCAGCGTAAAGGACAAGGAAGAGAACATGTCGCGGATTGGGAAAATGCCGATTGCTATTCCTGCGGGAGTAGAAGTGAAAGTAGTGGGACCCAAGGTCTCGATCAAGGGTCCACTTGGGAAAATGGATTGGCCGCTTGAGCAGGGGCTTGGCGCTGTGGTTGAGAATGGGCAGCTGCTCGTCAATCGCTTGAGTGAAGACCGTAATGTTCGGGCTCTCCATGGCTTGGCTCGTGCCGAATTGAGCAATATGGTTCTGGGAGTCTCAAAGGGTTATGAGCGCTCACTGGAGATCACAGGGGTCGGTTACAAGGTGGCGCTCCAGGGCCGGACGATGAGCTTCAATGTTGGCTATATCAATCCCGTACTCTTTCAAATTCCAGCCGGGATCGAAGTCAAAGTCGACAAGCAGACCCTCATCAATGTCAAAGGTTTCGATAAGCGATTGGTCGGTCAGGTAGCGGCAAACTTGCGTGCGATCAAGCCCCCCGATGTGTACAAGCAAAAGGGTGTCCGTTTTATGGGCGAGGTCTTGCGTAAGAAAGAAGGAAAGACGGGGAAATAGGGGCGACGATGAATACAGCAGAAAAATCAAGACAACTCGAGCAAAGAAGACAGCGCGTTCGCAAGCGTGTAATTGGGACCACCGAGCGCCCACGGCTCAATGTGTTTCGAAGCCGCTCGCATATCTATGCACAGGTGATCAACGATTTGAACGGCTCAACTTTGGTTGCCGCCTCGTCGCTTGATAAAGACCTGAGGAAGACGTTGAAGTCTACCGGCAGCATGGAGGCCGCAAAGGCGGTCGGAAAGCTGTTGGCTGATCGGGCGAAGGCGGCCAATGTGTTGACCGTTGTGTTTGATCGCGGTGGACGTATGTATCATGGTCGCATTAAAGCCCTCGCCGAAGCGTCGCGTGAGGGTGGACTTCAGTTTTAGAACGCTCACTCCTGTGAGTCCTGCCTGTTTCGGGCGGGAAGGAAGAAGAGAGGGATTGCGTGCGAGTTAATCCAGACGAATTGAACCTGAAGGACAAGGTCGTTTTCATCAACCGAGTGGCCAAGGTTGTGAAAGGCGGCAAGCGATTTAATTTCTGCGCTCTGGTAGTGGTCGGAGACGGCCATGGCTGGGTCGGTATTGGAAAAGGTAAGGCGGCAGAAGTGCCGGTGGCGATTTCCAAAGCTGTCGAACAGGCGAAGAAGAATCTCGTGCATGTCTCGCTTAAGGGAGGGACGATCCCCCATGATGTGCATGGGTTGTTTGGTGCGGAGCATGTCCTCTTGAAGCCAGCCGTCGACGGGACCGGTATTATTGCCGGTGGTGCTGTGCGAGCCGTCGTTGAAGCGGTTGGTGTGCACAATATCATTGCCAAGACGCTCGGCCGCGGCAATCCATTCAATACTGTGCGAGCCACGTTGGCGGGCCTCAGTCAGCTACGTAATCCTGAGGAAGTGCTCAGGCTTCGACGAGCAGCTGCCGGGGAGCGACTTGAAAGGGCGAGTGCGTAATGGCTACTGCAAAAACTGACAAGGCAGCGAAGTCTACTGTTCCGGCCGTGCGGGTGACTTTGCGGCGGAGCCCGATTGGGACGCCCCAGACGCATCGGCTTGTGTTGCGTGGGCTTGGCCTCCGCCACATTCGACAAACAGCGGTTCATCCTGATACCCCACAGGTTCGTGGTTTGATTAAAAAGGTGGGTTATCTGCTTGAGGTGGGGAAACCATGAATTTGCACGATCTATCCCCGGCACGGGGTGCGAAGAAAAAGCGGAAGAGAATCGGCCGTGGACCAGGATCTGGTCATGGAAAGACCGCTACAAAGGGACATAAGGGTATTAAGGCGCGTTCCGGCGGAGGCAAGAGGCCCGGTTTTGAAGGCGGTCAGATGCCATTGGTCCGTCGTCTGCCGAAGTTTGGGTTTACGAACCCATTTAGGACCGAATATAACGTTCTGAATCTCAAGAGCTTTGAAACCTGGACTGGTCCTTCAACTGTGACGCCGCAGGCATTGGTTGATGCGGGGTTGGTCAAGCGCAAGCGCTTGCAGATTAAGATTTTGGGGAACGGAGAGCTGACCAAGCCGTTGGTCATTCAGGCGCATAAATTCAGCGAATCCGCCAAGGCCAAGATCCAAGCTGCCGGTGGTCGAGTCGAGGTTATCGGCGGTGCTTGAGCGACTTTTTACCAGCTTCCAGAATATCTTTAAGATTCCTGAGCTGAGGACCCGTGTCCTGTTTACGCTTGGGATGCTTGTTGTCTATCGAGTGGGCGCTCACATTCCTACTCCTGGGATCAATGGCGACGCACTCTCTGATTTCTTGGCGAAGCAGGGTGGCGCGCTGCTCGGATTTCTGGACATCTTCTCAGGCGGCTCTCTCTCTAGGCTGACGATTTTCGCCTTGGGCATTATGCCCTACATCAGTGCGTCCATCATTCTTCAATTGCTCACCGTGGTGGTCCCGCATCTCTCCAAGCTTGCGAAAGAGGGAGAGCGTGGTCGCAAAAAAATCATCCAGTACACCCGCTTTGGCACGATCGTAATCGCGCTGATTCAGGGGTTTGGTATTGCGATCGGTCTTGAGCAAATGAATCAAGGCGCCTTCGTGTTGAACGGAGGATGGGCATTTCGTCTGATGACGGTCATTACGCTCACGGCCGGTACCGGTTTTCTCATGTGGCTCGGCGAGCAAATTACTGAGCGCGGGATCGGCAATGGAATTTCACTCATCATCTTCTCGGGAATCGTAGCCCGTCTTCCAGCGGCGGTGGCTCAGACCTTCGATCTCTACAAGGTCGGGCAGCTCAATATTATATTGTTGGTTGCCCTTGCTGTGTTGATGGTCTCCGTGGTGGCTGCGATTGTGTTTCTTGAGAGTGGCCGACGCAAGATTCCTGTTCAGTATGCGAAGCGCGTCGTGGGGCGCCGTGTCTTTGGTGGGCAGAGCACGCATATTCCGTTGAAGATCAATACGGCTGGCGTCATCCCTCCGATCTTTGCCTCGTCGATTATCGCATTTCCTGCAACGATTGCCGGCTTCTTCGAAACTCCTTGGGTGAAGGCGATTGGCTCACAGCTTGCGCCAGGATCCTTGCTCTATACGCTCATGTACGTCGGGCTCATCCTCTTCTTCTGTTTCTTTTACACAGCCGTGGTTCTAAATCCTGTTGATATGGCTGACAACATGAAGAAGTATGGGGGATTTGTGCCCGGCATTCGACCTGGGCAGAGGACGTCTGATTACATCTACAATGTACTGACGAAGATCACATTCGCGGGGGCTATCTATCTCGCCATTGTGTGCGTTATCCCTGAGTTTTTGATCTATAAGATGAACGTCCCGTTCTATTTTGGCGGTACGTCACTCTTGATCGTAATCGGAGTAGGGCTGGATACGGCCCAACAGATCGAGTCCCATATGCTGATGCGTAATTATGAGGGTTTTCTCGGCAAAGGGATGGCTCCATTGCGCGGCAGGAATGGGTAATCGGCGATGCAGCTGGTCTTTCTTGGGGCCCCTGGAGTAGGGAAGGGCACGCAGGCTGAAAAGGTTGCTGCCCAATATGGAGTGGCCAAAATCTCGACCGGTGATTTGCTGCGAGAAGCTGTCAGGGCCCAGACTGCTCTTGGGAAAGATGCCAAGAGTTACATGGATCAGGGAAAGTTAGTTCCTGATTCTGTCGTCATCGGATTGGTGCGTGACAAGCTGAGCGATCCAAGTTGCGCCAACGGTTTCGTGCTTGATGGTTTTCCACGGACTGTGCCGCAGGCTGAAGAATTGGGTCATGTTCTTTCACAGCGTAATATTCGTCTCGATCGTGTGATCAACTTTCAAGTGTCACGTGAAGATGTCGTGCGTCGCCTCAGTGGTAGGCGGAGTTGCCCAAAATGCCAGGCCACTTTTCATGTGGATTTTGCGCCTCCGAAGAAGAGTGATTGCTGTGATCGGTGTGGGGAAGCGCTCGTGCAACGCAGCGATGATAAGCGGGATGCGATTGAGACGCGGTTGCGGGTTTACGAAGAGCAAACCTTGCCATTGATTGCGTACTACGATTCGAAGGGTCTTTTGACTCATCTAGATGGAGCCAGCGCGGTCGAGACGGTGTATCAGAATTTAACGAAACTGCTGACTCCGTTTAAGAAAGTATGATCATTCTGAAGACGCCTGCTGAAATTGATGTGATGGCTCAGGCGTCGCGAGTAGTTGCTGAAGCGCTAGAAGTTGTCAGGAATGCCGTGAGGCCTGGCGTGACCACGGAGGATCTTGACCGTATCGCAGAGCAAGCCATACGTGACCGCGGGGCTATCCCAGCATTCAAGGGATACCGCAGCTACCCGAAGACTCTCTGCGCTTCAGTCAATGAACAGGTTGTTCATGGAATTCCTTCAAAACGGAAACTGAAGGACGGCGATATCATCGGTCTAGACTTGGGGGCGGTTGTCGGCGGGTTTTATGGTGACTCTGCAGTCACTGTGGCGGTCGGCGAAACCAGTGAGTCTGTTGCTCGATTGATTCAGGTGACGCAAGAAGCTCTTGATCTGGGTATCCAAAAGGCGGTAGTCGGTAATCGGCTTACCGACATTTCTTATGCGGTACAGCGCCATGTTGAAGCAGCTGGATATTCAGTCGTAACGGAGTTCGTCGGCCATGGTATCGGCCGTCAACTTCATGAAGAACCTCAAGTGCCCAACTACGGGAAGGCTGGTCAGGGGCCGCGTCTACAGTACGGGATGGTTCTGGCGATCGAGCCGATGGTCAACATGGGTGGCAGTGCGGTGCGTGTGCTTGAGGATCGGTGGACGGCGGTGACGGCAGACGGTAGCCTTTCAGCCCACTTTGAGCATACAATAGCAATTCAGCCGTCGGGGCCGGCGCGGGTGCTCAGTCAGAGAGTGCTAGACGCCGCATAATTGTAGTACAGATAGAGGAATGGGAGTACGTGGGAAAAGAAGACATTATCGAAATACAGGGAACGGTAGCAGAGACATTACCCAATGCCATGTTTCGTGTGAAACTTGATAATGGACATATTCTACTAGCTCATATTTCTGGAAAAATGAGGATGCACTTTATCCGAATTCTTCCGGGCGACAAAGTCACGGTGGAGATGTCTCCATACGATTTGACGAGAGGCCGAATCACTTACCGTTTCAAGTAGTAGGAGCGCTGACGCGTCATGAAAGTAAAGTCATCAGTCAAGCCGATTTGTGCCAAGTGTATGGTCGTTCGTCGCCGGGGCGTCGTGCGAATTTTGTGTGAGAACCCCAGGCACAAGCAACGTCAGGGATAACGCCGAGCAGAGTAGGTCTGTGCTCGTCTAGGGAATAGGAAAGAGGAGAGATCATGGCACGCATCGCAGGCATCGATTTGCCAAGAGACAAGCGGACCGATATCGGCCTCACGTACATCTACGGGATTGGGCGAGCCGCCGCACGAGAAATTCTGCGGAAGGCCGGTGTGGATGGGGCGATTCGGATCAAGGATCTGAGCGAAGACAAGATCGTCAAGCTCAGAGAAATTATTGATCGCGATCACCGCGTCGAGGGGGACCTTCGGAAGGAGACGTCCCTGAACATCAAGCGATTGATCGACACCGGGACCTATCGAGGTCTGCGCCATCGAAAAGGGTTGCCGGTGCGTGGCCAGCGCACGAAGACCAATGCCAGAACGCGGAAGGGCCGACGTGCTGGTGTGACAAGCAAACCGAAACCGACAGCCAGATGATCGAGCGCATCGCTCGTGTTCTGAAGTGAAGGAGTGTCTATGAGTGTGAAGAAGGGCAAGAAGAAGGAACGCCGGATTGTTCAGGCCGGTGTGGCGCATGTCCAGGCATCCTTCAATAATACGATTGTCACGATTACTGACATGGGCGGCAATACGGTCGTCTGGGCCAGCTCTGGCAATCAGGGGTTTAAGGGCTCTCGTAAGAGTACCCCGTTCGCGGCACAGCGTGCCGGCGAAGCGGCCGCCCGTAAAGCCATGGAGAGTGGCATGCGTCAAATTGATGTGTATGTGAACGGGCCTGGGGCTGGTCGTGAATCAGCCATTCGCTCGCTCCAGGCCGCTGGCCTGCGCATCAATCTGATTCGCGATGTCACGCCGATTCCCCATAACGGCTGCCGTCCACCGAAGCGGAGACGGGTGTAGCCGCGGGGAGTATCAAGGTTCGAGTCTGCAGCAATGTTGGCGCCAGAATTCAGGCGTCCTGTAACCGGAGGTAATGCAGTGGCTAAGTATCGGGGTCCAGTTTGCCGTCTCTGTCGACGCGAAGGCGAGAAGCTCTTTTTGAAGGGCACTCGGTGCATGACCGAAAAGTGTGCCATTGAGCGACGGAGTTATCCTCCAGGTCAACATGGGCAGGGGCGCCCCAGGAATTCTGACTACAGCATGCAGTTGCGGGAAAAGCAGAAGCTGAAGCGGATCTACGGATTGCAGGAATGCCAATTTCGGGGTCTCTTTGAGAAGGCCGAGCGGCAATCCGGTGTGACTGGCGATGCGTTATTGCGTTTATTGGAATGTCGATTGGACAATGTGGCCTATCGCCTTGGATTTGGCGCATCGCGTAAGCAAGCCCGTCAGATTGTGAGCCATGGGCACTTGACCATGAACGGCAAAAAAATCAACGTTGCCGGAGCCACCGTGAAGACTGGCGATGTCATTCAGGTGCGTGAACGAAGCAGAAATTTGCTCTCCATCCAAACGTCACTGGAAGGTGTCGATGGGCGCGGAATTCCGGATTGGTTGGAGCTTGATAAGGGCACGCTCAAGGGAGTCGTTCGTACCTTGCCGACAAAGGAACAGATCACGCTGCCGGTCAACGAGCAGATGGTCGTCGAATTGTATTCTCGATAGCACATTGGGCCGGTAGGGAGCCGTCTGCGTTTCTGCATCCTCCCTATTCGGTATGCTGGTCACTCGATGGTTGTGAAGGGGGAGTCATGATTAAAGCGATGAAAGACTTTCAGATCCCGATGCGGGTTGAAGTCGATAAGGATGCGAATTCCCCAGTGTTCGGTCGATTCACCACCGAGGCGTTTGAGCGGGGGTTCGGGACCACGATTGGAAATTCACTTCGCCGTGTATTGTTGTCGTCGTTGACCGGAGCCGCCGTGACGACGGTGAAGATTGAGGGCGTCCTGCACGAGTTTTCAACGATACCCGGTGTCACGGAAGACGTGACTTCCATTATCTTGAACATCAAGAGCCTGCGCTTGGCTCTTCATACCGATAAGCCGAAGACGATTCGTTTGAGGAAGAAGGGACCAGGCGAAGCCAAGGGGTCCGATATTATCCACGATGCCGATGTGACCATTCTCACGCCGGATCTGCATATTGCGACGCTGGATAAAGATGCCACGTTAGATATTGAAATGACGGTGAAGCATGGTCGTGGGTATGTTCCGGCTGAGCGCAATAAGGAAGAAGGATTGCCGATCGGTGTCATCGCGATCGATTCCGTGTTCTCGCCCATCAAGCGCGTGAACTTTCATGTGGAAAATGCGCGCGTTGGTCGCATGACCGACTATGACAAGTTGACGATGGAGATCTGGACAGATGCGACCATCAGTCCACGTGATGCCTTGTCGACGGCGGCGAATATTTTGCGCGATCACCTCGATATCTTCATCAATCCTGAAGAGCGTGGCGAAGGCAAGCGCGAGGCGGGATATGATGAGTCGGAGCTTGAAGAGAATAAGAATCTCTCGCGGAGTGTGAATGAGCTCGAGCTCTCCGTTCGAGCGGCGAATTGCTTGAAGAATGCCAACATCAAGACCATTCGTGATCTGGTTCAGAAGACGGAAAACGAAATGCTCAAGACGAAGAATTTCGGCAAGAAGTCGCTGAATGAGATCAAGGAAATATTGTTGGAGATGGGTCTCACGCTGGGAGGACGGGTTGAAGCCGGATCCTCCAGCAACGGGAGTTCGCAGTCAGAGTAATTTTCAGCGAAGGGGAATGCCGTGCGACACAGAAAAAAAGGCCGTCAACTTGGTCGGCAGACGAAGCATCGATGGGCCCTGTTCCGGAGCCTTGTGACCTCGCTCTTGGAGCATGAGCGTATTGAGACGACCGAGGCGAAGGCAAAAGAGATTCGCGGGTTTACCGATCGGATGATTACGTTGGGGAAGGAAGGAACCTTGCCGGCCCGTCGCCGGGCCCTCGCGTTTATCCGGAGCAAAGATGTGGTTTCAAAACTGTTCAGCGATGTTGCGGGACGATTCAAGGATCGGCAGGGTGGGTACACCCGTATGGTGAAGACTCGCCGCCGCATCGGCGACGGGGCGGAAATGGTGGCGATCGAGTTGGTGACGATGGTGGAGAAGGCCTCATCCAAGGCGGCCGCCCTTCCGGCGACGACGACTCCCGCCGTTTCTCCGGAAGCCTCTGCCTAGCGCTATCTGCGGTTGTGTGTTGAGTAGAAAGAGCTCCTCACGTGTCATACGTGGGGAGCTCTTTCTCTTTTTGGTGAACAGCGGGCGTTTACTTGCTTGATCCTCAGTGCTACTATCGTGCCAGAGTTGCGCCTAGTTTATCTGGTAGCCGGTGTGATGCATGTGGGATGTAGTAGCCAGACGAAGCCTCCTTACTGTAAGTGGAGCACTGGCAGCATTCCTGATTTATCTGCTGTTTGTGAACGCAGACTCCGCTCCCACAAATCAGCCTGTTGCGCCAGGTGCCATTGAAAGCGCAGATGCGAAAATCTCTGATTTTACCTTCACACAGACCAAGGGCGATGTGGTGCAGTGGCGGGTGCAGGCCAAGCAGGCACGCTTATTCGAGTTGGAGAAGCGCGCAGTCCTGAGCGAGGTTGAAGTGACGCTCTATGGACAAGCCGGGAAAGAGGTGACCGTTCTGGGGGACGAAGGCGCGCTCGATACGGCCACGAAAAACTTCGTCTTGGCGAATCGAACGGAGCCGCTGATCATCGCGACGGGAAGCGGATATACGATCTATACCAATCACCTGGCATGGACCGATGCCACAAAGATCATTCAGACCGGTGATCCTGTCCGCATTGTCGGCAATGGATTGGAAATTACCGGCAAAGGATTACTGGGACGGACAGAGTCTGAAGAGTTTGAGGTACTTGATGATGTTCATGTGGATCTCGTTTCTGGTTCTTAGTCTCTTGGCCCCGGTCATAGCCGAATCTGTGACACCTGTGGGTGCGGCTGTCTCTGCTGGGTCAGCTCCCGCTCAGGCTCCGACAACTATTACCGCAAAAAAAATGACGGTGCGTAATCAGGATAGTCAGGCCGTCTTTGAAGGGTCGGTTATTCTGACGCAAGGGACGTTGATGGTCTATTCGGACAAGATGGTGGTGTCGTTCTCCCCTCAGGCTGCGGATGCCAAGAAAGGGGAGCCTGGAGAAATCAAGAAGAGCGATCCCTCTTCTACAGCCAAATCAATAGGCAAGGGTGCCGATGTGATGCCAGGGGCTTCAGGTCGGTCCGTCAAGCAGATTGAGGCGACTGGCCATGTGCGCATCGAAAAAGAGACCGGAAATGCGACCTCCAATAAGGCGGTGTTCGACAATAGTCGACGGGTTGTGACCTTGACCGGGGATCCGGTGGCTTGGGAGAAGGGGACGCGAGTCAGCGGTGAGAAGATCGTGATTTACCTGGATGAAGATCGAAGTGTCGTTGAAGGAGGTTCGCATCTCCTCATCGACGGCGAACGTGGCGGAATGAAATGACGCAGGGAGCCGAATCGGAATTGGTTGGGACGTCGGGTTTCGTGACCGGTCCGCACACCTCGTGCTTGCGAGCTCGAGGGTTGGAGAAGAGTTTTCGCGGGCGAAAAGTCGTCAAGGGCGTGGCAATCGAAGTGCGTGCCGGCGAAGTGGTCGGGCTGCTTGGTCCGAACGGCGCGGGGAAGACCACGATCTTCGATATGGTAGTGGGTCTCTGCCAGCCGGACGAGGGGGAGATAACGTTTAACGGCGAGTCCATCACGGATTTGCCGATGTATCAACGGGCCAGGCGGGGGATCGGGTATCTCCCGCAAGAGTCGTCGGTCTTTCGTCGCCTTTCCGTAGAGAAGAATGTCTTGGCGATTTTGGAAATCCTAGGCTATCCTCGTGGTGAGCGGATGGCACGGGTTGATGAGTTGCTCAAGGACCTTGATCTCCTCCACATTCGTGGCAGTATGGCGTATGCGCTGTCAGGAGGAGAGCGTCGTCGATTGGAAATCACCAGGGCCTTAGCAACGAGCCCCTCCTTCATGCTCCTGGATGAACCGTTCGCCGGGATTGATCCGATCGCGGTGGCCGACATTCAGCAGATTATTCTTCGACTGAAAGACAAGGGCATTGGGATTCTCATCACCGATCATAATGTTCAAGAGACGTTATCCATTACCGATCGTGCCTATATTATTAATGAAGGATTGATCCTGGAATCCGGTTCTCCGGAGGCCATTGTCAAGAGTGAAACCGCTCGGGCTGTGTATCTTGGAGAGCGATTCAAGCTGTAGAGGGTTGAATATCCAGTTATGAAACTTCGTCTCGATTTGAGGCTTAGCCAGAAGCTAATCATGACGCCGCAGTTGCAGCAGGCGATTAAGCTGTTGCAGCTATCTCGTCTCGAATTGCAGCAAAGTCTGACCCAGCATCTGCTCGAAAATCCGCTTCTTGATGAAGTGCAGGCCGAAGTTGAGGAAGCTGAAGCGGCGGCTGCAGAAGGAAAAACGGAAGACCCCTCTGCAACGGCCACACAAGATAACGCGGAGGAGGCGGGAACTCCTGAGGAGCGAGGCTCGCCCGAAGAGTTTTCAGCCTCTGGATGGGAAGAGTACTTTGGTTCGGATCGTCGAGCCGGGGACTCGGAATATCCCTCCTCGTCTCAAGATGAGTTTCCCTCTTACGAGCAGACGGTAGCCAAAGCCACATCACTGGAAGAGCATTTGCTTTGGCAGCTCTCGCTCTCGGGTCTTTCAGAACGAGAGAAAGCCATTGGACGTTTGCTTATCGGAAATTTGGATGACGATGGCTATTTGAGAATAACTCTGGCCGAAGTGGTCAGCGGGAGCGAATTTGCGGAGGTGGAGGCTGAGTCGGTCCTCAAGGACATTCAGACTTTTGATCCAACCGGCGTCGGGGCACGTGATCTGCCGGAGTGCCTACTGCTTCAACTTGGCCATCTGGGCAAGAACCCGATGGGGTCGCTCGGTGCAAGGCCTGGTGCGCTCAAGGGGGCCGTCGTTGAAGGTATTATTCTGCATCACCTCAAGGACCTTGAAAAGAAACAGTATGCCAAGATTGCCAAAGCCTTGAATGTCACCGTTGAGGAAGTCTTCGAGGCGACGAAGCTGATCGGGGATCTGGAGCCGAAACCAGGTCGTCCGTTCACGAACACGCAGAATTACGTGATTGTGCCCGACGTCTTCGTCGTCAAGAACGAAGGAGAGTGGGTGGTCTTACTGAACGACGACGGTTTGCCGCGTATGCGGATCAGCCCGTATTACAAGCAACTCATGACGGCTGGTGATGGCGGGACGGCTGAAACTAAGTCTTACCTCGATGAAAAGCTCAGAGCCGCCCAGTGGGTGATTCGGAGTATCGATCAACGGAATAAAACGATCGTCAAGGTCGTGACGAGTATTGTGAAGTTTCAGGAGCAGTTTTTTGAGCAAGGGATTGAACATCTAAAGCCCTTGGTCCTCAAGCAGGTGGCGGAGGACATCGGGATGCATGAATCGACGATTAGTCGAGTCACCGCCAACAAGTACATGTACTGCCCGCAAGGGATGCTCGAATTAAAGTTCTTCTTCAACGCAGGACTTCAACGCGCTGATCAGCCCTCTGACATGATGTCGTCGGTGTCGGTCCGTGAAATGATTCGGAAAATGATTGCCGAGGAGGATGTGCAGCGCCCGCTGAAAGATGAGGAGATTGCGGCGCGTCTGAAACTCCAGCAGGTCCTGATCGCGCGTCGTACGGTGGCGAAGTATCGCGCCGAGGATAACATCCCTTCTGCAAGCCAGCGAAAACGCCATTTTTAGTCTGCGCCCGCTGGGCATGGCGCAGAAATCGGTTCACGTAAGGAGACACTTCGTATGAAGCTACGAATCACTGGCCGCCACATGGATGTGACGCCCGCACTTCGTCGGTATCTTGAGACGCGATTCGATCGGCTGGATCGGTACGAATTGAAAGTCGGGATTGTTCAAGTGGTCTTGAGCGTTGAGAAGCTGCAGCATAAGGCAGAAGCCGTCTGTGTGGTCCACGGGAAACGTGTGCAAGCGAAAACCTCGACGCGAGAAATGTACGCGACGATCGATGCCTTGGTGGACCGTATCGATGGGCAGCTCAGAAAGCTGAAGGAGCGATTGGTCAGTCATAAGCCTGCAAAGGCTACCCGAGTCCGGTCGGTGCGCGCGCTGGCGGCCGAGTGGCAAGCGGAGCCAGCCTTCAAGGTGGAGCGTCGAGCTGTGCCGGTCCTGTCCCTCGCGGAGGCACATGATCGGTTCGGTGATCACAGTGAGGCCTTTCTGTTGTTTGCACATATTGAGACCGGGAATCTCCATGTGCTTCAACGGAGCACCGGGGGGCGGGTGTTGGTCTTTGAGCCTTTTGCTGAAGGTCGTCGAGGGCATTCCTTCCCAGGGGCAAGAGAATGAGTGTCCGGCTTGAGGCTGGCAGGATCTAGTTCCGAATTCGGCGAAAGGCCGTCTGGGTTTATCGCCTCGGTGAGTGTGAGTTTCTCTTCCATGGTAAAGCTAGTTGTCCCCAATTAAGTCGTATGGCGCAGCTTAATCTCGTCATTGTCAGTGGCCTCTCCGGATCCGGTAAGTCGCACGCGCTGAAAGCGTTCGAGGATGCCGGCTATTTTTGTATCGATAACCTCCCGCCTGCGTTAATCCCGACGTTTGTGGAATTGTGCAATCAGCAAGGGGGGGAGATATCGAACGTCGCGCTGGGCGTCGATGTTCGTGAGCGAGTCTTCTTTGCTGATTTGGTCGGGACGCTTGAGCGGGTGAGAGCCCTCGGGTACGCGATTCGGCTGCTCTTTTTGGAAGCCCGAGATGAAGTGCTTGTCAGGCGATTTTCCGAGTCGCGTCGCCCGCATCCGCTCCTGCCACATTTGCCGGTCCTAGAAGGGGTTCGGTTTGAGAAAGAACGGGTTGCTGAGTTGCGCCGCCATGCTGATCGGATTATCGATACGTCTGATCTGACCGTGCACGAACTCCGGGACGTATTGACGAAGGAGTTTTCCCGAGGTCCTGCCAGTCGGCGTTTGACGGTAACCTTGCTGACGTTTGGATATAAATTTGGCGTTCCCTACGATATTGATTTGCTGTTTGACGTTCGGTTTCTGAAGAATCCGTTTTTTGTTCCCGACCTCAAACCCCTTCCAGGGGATGATCCCCGTGTTCGTGCCTTTGTGTTGTCCGATCCAGACGCCATTGACCTCCTGGTGCAGCTGGAGAGCATGCTGAAGTTCTTGATCCCTCTCTATGAGCGTGAACAGCGCAGCTATCTCACCATTGCGATTGGGTGCACCGGCGGGCGTCACCGTTCAGTCGCGATTGCAGGTCGGCTCCGGGAGAGCCTTGGCGCAATCGGTCATGAAGTGATCCTCAAGCATCGAGATCTGCAGAAGTCCTAAGGAGGATTCTCAGGCGCTGCAGTCCACGCTGCTTCCTGTCAGTTCGGTTGTGTTGCTTGACAGGTCGAGCATATTGACTATACTTACCTTGTATCTGCAGAACCTAGCTTCCCTCAGGCACATTTCACGTGAAGAAACGAAACGCGATTCGCAAGATATCAGGGTATAAGACGAATCAGGTGTGTGACTTGTTCGATATATCGAAAGCCACGTTGTTTCGATGGGAGCGCGAAGGGTTGATTTCTGGTCCTCCTCGAGACTGGCGAAACTGGCGGCTATATACGCAGGAGAATATAGCGGAAATTCAGAAAATGATTCGCGCTCGAAAGTTTGTCCTGTAGAGTAGCTGGTGAGGGATATGCTAAGCACATTTAAAAACATGTTTGAGACTGACATTGTCTCGTTACTGACTCCCAAGCGTCAGCTGGTTGGGCTCGACATTGGGTCGAGCGCAATTAAGTTGGTGCAGTTGAGAGAAAGTAAGGGCCGGTACTACCTCCAGAAGTTCGGCATGAAGCCGTTGGAGCCGGAAGTGATCGTAGATGGAACGGTCATGGACGAAGGGCGAGTGGTCTCGGCAATTCGTGAGTTGTTTGAGGAATCTAACGTCAAAAATAAGCAAGTCGCGGTGTCCATCTCAGGTCATGCCGTCATTGTGAAGAAAATCAGCTTGCCTCCGATGCCCGATGAGGAGCTGGAAGGGCAAGTGAAATTAGCGGCGGAGCAATATATTCCGTTCGATATCAATGAAGTGAATATCGATTTCCATGTGCTTCCGGCTGATGCTTCAGGCGAGGGGTCCGGGGAGATGTCGGTTATTCTCGTGGCGGCAAAGAAGGACAAGATTAATGAGTTGACCGAGTTGGTCAAGGGTGCTGGATTGATGCCAATGGTCATGGACGTCGATGCCTTTGCCATAGAAAATATGCACGCGATTAACTATCCCCTGGCGCAAGATGAAACGACGGCTCTGGTGAATCTGGGAGCCAGCGTGATGAACGTCAACATTATCCGCGGTGGCGTTTCCTTGTTTACCCGGGATATCCCGTTGGGCGGCAATCGCTACACGGAAGCGATTCAGAGGGAAATGGGCTTGTCCTACGAGGAAGCTGAAGAGACCAAAAAAGGCGAGCGAAGCGGGAAGGCCGCCTCGGGTTCTATTGACAGTGTGATTGATAGCGTCAATGGAGAAGTGGCCTCAGAAATTGCCAGAACGGTTGATTACTTCAAGACCTCTGCCTCAAATGTGGGGCTGGATCGTGTTTTAGTGTGTGGCGGGGTCGCACGCGTCAGCGGGCTCGTGCAGCAATTAAGCGATCGCATGCAAACGCCGGTTGAAGTTGCCAATCCGTTTAGTGAAATTGATACATCGGGAAGTGACTTCGATCAGGATGCCCTGGCTGAAATGGCGCCGCTGGCTTCTGTTGCGGTAGGACTGGCCTTGAGATCAGTGGGGGACCGATGATTCGTATCAATCTACTTCCTGGCCCTAAAGGGCGCACGGCCAAACCTCAGTATGATGTTCGGGCGCAGGCCTTACTGGGTGTTGGCGTGCTCTTGGTCACGATCGCAGGTTGTTGGTGGTACTCTTCTTCTCTTGATGAGGTCATCGAGGCGAGGCAGGAAGAGAAGCTCGCTAAAGAGAAGCAAGTTGTCCAGCTCAAAGAACAGGTGAAGCAGGTACAGGACTTTGAGCAGAAGAAGAAGTTGCTAGAGGATAAGAATCGGGTGATTGATCAGCTTGAGTCGGCGCGGGTCGGGCCGGTCAAAGTCTTGGATTTTGTGAGCCAAAGTATTGAGCCCTTGAAGGTCTGGCTCACCAATTTGAAGCTATCTGCGGAAAATGTAGAAGTAGAAGGAAAGGCCTTGACGAATGATGATGTTGTCGAGTTCGTTAATAATCTGCGCCGGACCGATTTTTTCGCAAATATCAATCTCCAGGAAAGTAAGGCCGCAGTAGAGAATAAGATCAATATCTACCAGTTTAAACTGGCATTTCGCCTGAAAGGTTGAGCATGGCGTTGCCTTCTATCAATCTAGAGACGCTGCGCAGTATCCCTGCTCCGCAGAAGCTGGCCCTCCTGGGTTTGCTTGTGGGGGTGCTGATGGCGGGGTTCTACTTCTATATTGCAGAGCCAAAAGCCGCGGCAATTGACATGCTTCAAGCGGACAACGCACGGTTGGACGGAGAAATTCAGACTCTCACGATCAAGGCGAAGCACCTCGACGAACTGCTCGCTGCCAATAAACAGCTTGAGATCGAATTGGCAAAAAAGAAGGAACGACTTCCTCCGGAAGAAGAAGCCGTCATGTTGTTGAAACAAGTGTCCGATCTTGGTGTCCGCCTGGGGCTCGATATTAGGTTGTGGCGGCCAGGAGCTCAGGCAGAAGATGCGTCGAAACTGTTTGTGAAGATGCCTGTCGCCGTCGAAGCTACCGGGGCCTACCATACAACGGCACTATTTTTTGATCGTATTAATCGGTTGCCGAGAATTATTACAGTCTCTGGTCTCAAGATGGGGACGCCAAAGATGGAGCAGGGACGAATTGTGTCCCAGGCGCAATTTGATCTTGTGGCATATGCGGCTCCTCCGGAGAAGCAGGCTGCCGCGATTCCGGTGCCAAATGTTGTGAAGCCAGCTCCGGTTGGCAAATAGGGGATTGAGGAGCTATGCAACTGTCTAGTGTGGAGCGGATAGTGCGTGTGCCAAGAATTCCAGCGGGCACCATCTTCCTTGCTGGCGTATTGCTGTTCGTCGCAGGCGCGGAAGTTGGCGCCGGGACTTTGACCCCATCGAATCAAATCAGCCCGCTACGGCAGGATTCGATTAAGCTGCCTGCCGCTCCTGAAATCCAACGGCAAACCATCGCTCCGACCTTGATGGCCAATCCTTCGGTTGAAGGTGAGGCCTCGCTCTCATCTCCATCTACTCTTCCTGATACTGGGAGCGGATTTGGATATGATCCATCAGGCCGTCGAGATCCGTTTGCGCCGGTCGTGCAGCAACTCCAACCAGGAAAGATGGATGTCAGTCTTCCTCCGCTCCAACGGGTCAATTTGACGGAGCTGAATTTAATCGCCATTGTGTGGGGCGCGTACGGGTACACGGCGATGGTCCAGACTCCTGATGGGTATGGGTATGCCGTCAGACGAGGGACACGCCTCGGGCAGAACAATGGCGTTGTGAGTGCTATTACGGAGCGAGGAATCATCGTGCAAGAGCGGTTTACCGATGTCTATGGGAAAAAACAGGAGCGAGAATACGTAAAGCTTCTTCACCCGAAAGAGGGCGCAGAATGAAAACACTAGCGGCAGTGGCAGGTACTTCGTTTCGCCGGGCATGGTGGCTGGGGATGGTGGGTGCCCTGTTGAGCGCTCAGACTGTTCAAGCTGAGCCATTGCTTACTCAGGCGGTTGGCCTTGAGCAGAGGGCGCATGACCAGGCAACCATTGCGTCCGATGCGATCGATGCTCCAGCCCAAATGGTCACAAAGATTGAAGTCCGTCCGGAAGGGGACGAGGTTACCGTCCTTGTGAAGGGCGATGGGAAATTGTTCTCGTCCGCTCGATTGTTGGACGAGAATCGGCTGGTTGTTGATCTCATCTCAGTGTCGTCGGCGCTTAAATCTCCCCTGGTCTCGGGGCAGCATCAGCTCCTTAGAAAAGTCAGAGTTGGATATCATGCTGATAAGGTTCGTCTTGTTCTCGAGCTTCTTGGTCGTCCCTCATTTTCGGTCACTCCTGTTGGACATGACATTCTGGTTTCGTTAAAGCCGAGGGCGGTGGGCGCGAATGTGGTTCCGGTGAACGTGCCCTTGTCTCCTGAAGGAAGCATCCCCGACCCTGTTGGAATAGGCGGGAGCGAGTTTGCAGATCCTGGACAGGTAGTGCCGAGGGAGATCCGCGCAAAGAAGGGGCAGGTTATGGGGCTTGCGCAAGGGAAGTTCAAGGTCCGAACCATTCAGATGGCCACGGAGAGCGCAACTCCTGAAAGCGATTCAAGAGGAGATGATCTTGTTGCCGGTCAGACACGCTTTGCTGGACGCCGGATCTCGTTAGATTTTCAGCAGGCCGATATCACCAATATCCTTCGTCTCATCGCTGAGGTCAGTGGATTTAATATCGTAGTGGGCGAAGGGGTGAAGGCCAAGGTAACCATGAAGCTTGTCAGCGTGCCCTGGGATCAAGCCCTGGATATGCTGCTCAAGATGAATGGGTTGGGCATGATTCGTCAGGGAACAATCGTGTGGGTTGATACGCTGACGAACATTGCCAAGCAGCAGGATGAAGAGGCCCGCGCAAAGGAAGCAAAGACCAAAGCTGAAGAGCTGGTAGATCGCGTATTCTACATCAGGAATATTCAAGCTCAGGAACTGCAGACAGCATTGCGGCAGTATTTGAGCCCCCGTGGGGTCATGAATATCAGCGCCGGAAGCAATGCGTTGATCGTGCGAGATACCGAAACCAAGCTTGCGGTGATGAAACAATTGGTGGATGGATTGGATCTTCAAGTGCCACAGGTTCAGATTGAAGCGCGCATTGTTCAGGCCGATACGGTCTATGCGCGTGGTATGGGCATTCAATGGGGTTTTCAGAATGCCGACTTCAGTGCTAATAAGTTTAACTTCTTCGGGAACGCTACCGGCGCATTTGCCCCCTTGGGTGGTACGGCTGCTGGGCAGAGTGGGACCGGGACAATCCCCCGTGATTTTATTGTGAATCTTCCTGCCCAGGTTGGTGGACTTCCGGCGGTTCCGGCGATCGGGTATCAGTTTGGTAAACTGGCACCTGGTTTTGCCTTGGATTTGCGGCTATCTGCAGGAGAGTTGCTGGGGTTAAGCAAAGTGATCGCAGCTCCAAAGATCACTACGCTGGATAAACGTGAGGCGAAGATTTCACAGGGTGAATCGATTCCGTTCCAAACCACGTCGCTCCAGGGGACGCAGACGACATTTGTGGATGCGAATCTTGAGCTGAATGTGACTCCGCAAATTACGTCGCGCGATCCGAAGGAAGTCGGAAAGCAGATCCTTATGAAGGTTCGCGCTACTCGCAATGCGGTCGGTGCTCGAAGCAATCCTGCGGGTCCGAGTATTGATCGTCGTGAAGCGACGACTCAGGTTATTGTTCGCGATGGCGAGACGATGGTGATAGGCGGTGTGTTTGTGGATACCCAGAATAATAACGTGCAGGGAGTTCCGTACCTGTCACGAATTCCTGTCCTGGGATGGCTCTTTAAGAATAAATCGGAGAGCGTGTCGAAGCAGGAATTGTTGATTTTCATGACGCCGACGATTATTCGTACGACATAGTCAAACAGCAGAACGGCGTTGGATCGGCCCGTACTTGTTGCAGGTGGCAATGAGTACGGGCCGATCATTTTTGGAGGAGTCGGCTCCGCAGTGCAGTGGCTGGGGAAATGGCCGTGCGACCAGTGAGGCGATCACCTTTTAGTTCGTCCGAACCTATGCTACGATCCGCGCGGTTTTTCATGCGAGCAGCATGAGCTAGTTGCGAATAGCCAGTACTGTGCAGGTCCTGAAGGTCCGTTTCATAGACTGAGGCGATTTCTGGAGAGTGTTGGAATATGGGCAGAGTAGAACAACGAGTGTCGGTGTCGCTTAAAGCGCGAAGCTACGACATTGTCATCAAGCCGGGCTTGATCGACGAGCTTGCGATGCGTCTTCAGTCCATTGCCACAACCGAACGTATCGGCATTGTGACGGATCGGCATGTTGCCAGGCACTATCTTGGCGCCGTGCTGGAGCAATGTGAGCAGGCCGGCCTCCACCCGGTCCCAATCGTATTGCCGCCAGGGGAAAAGAATAAGACGCTTGCGACTGTTGGGAAGATTTTGGATGTGCTGGCGAAGGAGCGCTTTGAGCGGAAGTCGTTGTTGATGGCGCTTGGGGGAGGGGTTGTAGGGGATGTGACGGGATTTGCTGCAGCGATTTACCAGCGAGGGATTCCGTTCGTCCAGGTTCCGACCACATTGGTCGCGCAGGTGGACTCGAGCGTCGGAGGAAAAACCGGCGTCGATCATCGGTTGGGAAAGAATCTCATCGGAGCATTTCACCAGCCCAAGGCCGTCTGGATTGATACCGCGCTTTTGCGTACGCTTCCGAAACGGGAGTGGATTGCAGGTCTGGCCGAAGTGATCAAGTACGGTATCATTGCCGACAAGGGGTTTTTTGCGTATCTCGAACGAACAATGCCGGCTATTCTGAAACTTGAGCCTCAGGCTGTCATGCAGATTGTGAAACGTTCCTGTGAGATCAAGGCCCAGGTGGTGGCAGAGGATGAGCAGGAGTCGGATCGTCGAAGGATTTTGAATTACGGACATACGATCGGACATGCCCTAGAGGCCTTAGGCGACTATCAGTCGTTGATTCATGGGGAGGCTGTTGGCATTGGGCTTGTGCTTGAGGCCGATTTAGCCAGGCACCAGGGGTATTGCGACTCTCAGACGGTTGAGCAAATCAGGGCGGTCGTCCGTTCTGCCGGTTTGTCTGATCGTCTGACAAGTCCTTCTATGGGGAAGGTGTGGGCGGCGATGCAGCACGACAAGAAGGTCTCGCAGGGGAAAGTGGTGGGTGTGTGGCCGTCCGCGATCGGACGAGTTCGGATTGCGCCGCTTGAGCGAGCCACGTTTGCTGAGTGGTTTCACACTGTTCCTGCAGGGGCCAGAGGGCGATCAAAGTGAATAGGGAAACACGTGCAATGAGGGACATCCTCTGTCGGGATCTATAAATATGGCATCAAAAAAACTCTCATCCGCGCAATTAGAGCAAGCATTGCGAGAAAAGACTCGCGAGGTGGATGTGCTGCATCGGATTAGCGAGTCGATCAGTAACACGCTCGATCTTGAGGCCGTGCTCCGGCATATTGTCGATGTTGTGGTCGAGGTGACGAAAGCGGACGCCTGTCTTCTGTATCTGCTGTCTGACGGCCGGGATGAATTGATTCTTCGGGCCTCGAAAAATCCTCATCCTCGCCTGATCGGGCGCATTACGATCGGTCTGGGCGAAGGCATCACCGGCTGGGTGGCCCGTGAGCGGACGCGTGTGGTCGTTCCCAATAATGCCAGTGAGGATCCTCGGTTCAAGTTTTTCAATAACCTTCCCGAGGATCGGTATCAGGCTTTTGTCTCCGTGCCGATTCTCGCCAAGAAAGAGGTGAGCGGCGTCATCAATGTGCAGCATAAGCGCTCTCGTCGCTATCGAGAAGATGAACTCGCGCTCCTCACCACTATTGCCAATCAGGTCGGAGGCGCAATTGAGAATGCCCGCCTCTACGATCAGATGCGCCGGAAGGCGCTGCAGTTGGAAACGTTGTCGCAAGTCTCAGAGACGGTTGCGTCCAACCGGATAACGGACGATGTTCTTCAGCTGATTGTGACCATGACCGCGCAGATGTTGGGCTCGAAAATCTGTTCGATCATGCTGCTGGACGAAGCCAGCGGAGAGCTGCGGATTGCTGCCACGCAAAGCTTGAGCGAATCGTATCGGCGAAAACCCAATCTCAAGGTCGGACAAAGTATCAGCGGGAGAGCTGTCCAGGAGCGACGATCAATCATCGTCCCGGATGTGACGAAAGAGCGGGACTATATGTATTCTGACTTAGCGGCGAAGGAGGGGTTTTGTTCGCTGCTGTCTGTGCCGATGATGATGCGGGAGAAGTGTGTGGGCGTAATCAATAGTTACACCTCGGTTCCCCATACCTTTACGTCGGAGGAAGTGCGGCTCATGCAGGCGATCGCCAATCAGGCGGCAATTTCCATCGAGCATACAACGTTGTTGGAAAAATCGTTCGAGATGCAAGAGGCCCTGGCCGTCCGGAAGTTGTTGGATCGTGCGAAGGGGTATCTCATGCGATCCAAGAGGCTGTCTGAGGAAGAATCCTTCAAGCTCATTCAACGGCAAAGTATGGACTTGCGGAAATCCATGAGAGAGATTGCTGAAGCAATCCTGCTTGCCGGGGATATCGATGAGCGCGCCGAGAAACGAAAGGTCTGACCAGGTTCGGAGTTCTCGAATCCGGTCTGGTGCAGCGGATTCAAGTGCCGGACGGTTGAAATGTTGATCGATGTTCCGTCCTTCCTTAGCGTTCTATTTTGCGATGGTCCCACTACATAGACTCTTGATCATCCACATCTCACGTTCCGATCAAGTTGAGGTTGTTGGAATTGTGCCTGTCTGAGTTTGTGGAGGAGTGGCTAGGGTGAGGCTTTCGGTTTTGACTTGGGCTTGGGTTTGGTCTCCTGTTCCGCTAGCTGCTTCTTGAGCGCCTCCAACTCTGCACGCAAGCCTTCCAGCTCCTGTGCCTGTTTATCCACGATGGCCCTGATGGCCGGAGCGGACTCGGCTGTCCGCGGGGCGGAACCACTTGCCGGCACGGGAAGGGCTATGGCCGGGGTAGGGGAAGTCGGGGTGAGCGGTACGGCTGACGGGAGTTTTGCCAGCAGTCCATACGCGAGTGCGACTCTAGGCCGATCCTGCTCGATTTCCATCCAGGTTTGCGGTGTGGCCGAGGGGATTTGGAAGTCACGAGGCTCGAACGAGAGGGCGTAAATCGAGAGTTGTTCGTCACGCCGATCCGCCAGTGAATGATAATGGCTGATGGCAAGATACAACACCGGGCCGTCGATGTAGAGTGTTCCATCGGTCACATCGTTGCCGCTCCCGACCTGAAACTTGACTCGGTGGTCCGGTTGCGCCCGTTTGAGCGCCGTAGCAACGGCCGGGGCTAGAAAAGCGACCTGCTGTGGTGAGAACACCCGGGTGGGTTTCACTCCCTCATATGCGCTGTGATCGTCCGATGGGTAAATGCCGATGGAGAGTCCGGCAAACGTCTTGGCTAATGTATCGAGAGGCAGGTCGATCGGGTGACTGGCTTTGAATGCTTTGAGGGGGCCGCTGTAGCGCATGGTCGTGCCCCGATTGGAGAGCTGCTGGAGGTAGACCGCGCCGTCTGCGCTGTCGGTTACCAGTGTCTGATCGGAAAAGGCTCCGCACCCGGCCAAAAGCAGAGATCCAACTAGTATGCTGCAGCTCAGTGCGGGTCTGGTTGAATGCCGGATCATGAGACGCAGTCTAACATAGGTTCTTGAGCGAATCTTCAGGTCTTCAGGCAACCTCTTCGTTAGAAATGCGGTTTCCTCCATTGACAGGAACGCGGTGGCATTGCTATAACTCGCCCACTAAATTCGGAGACAACGGGGTCTCCGGCTGCTTTGATCGCATTGGTCGGACAATGACGTCCTCCGGCGTTTTCACCCTGTTACGGGAAGAAAAGCCTGAGGGCGTTTTTTTTTGTTGTGAATGCTGAACACAGCCGCAGGCTTCGTTCTCACTAGTTCAGAACCTCGACGTACCGGACTGGTATGCCTCGGTTCTTCACGTCGCTGCAGCCTTGCGGGCGACTGTTTTGAGCATTGTTTTGGAAACGGGTAGTTCATGCGCATTCTTCGAATTGCTATGGCCCAGATGAACCCCACGGTCGGCGATATTGCCGGGAATACCCGTGCGATCAAGCGCTGGATCAAGGAGGCTCGGAAGGCTAAGGCGGATGTGGTGGCTTTCCCGGAACTGGCGGTGACGGGGTATCCACCGGAAGATTTGCTGCTCAAGCCGCGCTTCGTAGCGGACAATCTGCGGGCGCTGGATGAGCTTGCGAAGGAATGTAAGGGCGTGCTCGCGGTGGTCGGCCATGTCGGCCAGGGACAGGCGGGCAACGGGAAGTCCCGGCAATCGGTGGTCGCGGCGGGGCAGCATGAATTGACCAACTCGGCGGCACTCATCGGCGAGCGGGGCGTGCTGTGCCAATACAGCAAGTGGATCCTTCCGAACTATGGAGTCTTCGACGAGAGCCGCTACTTTCACCCCGGCCGAACCTTGCCGGTGATCGCACTTCGCGGGGTCACTATCGGGCTGAATGTCTGTGAAGACATCTGGTTTCCGGACGGCCCGACACGTCTGCAAGCCGCTGCCGGCGCCGATGTCATCATCAACATCAACGCGTCTCCCTTTCAGATCGGGAAGAGCCGGATTCGCGAGCAGATGCTGGCGACGCGCGCCCGGGAGAACGGCGTGATCGTGACCTACACCAATACCGTGGGCGGGCAGGACGAGCTGGTGTTCGACGGCAATAGCCTGGTGCTCGATCAGACCGGCGCAGTCATCGCGCGGGCCAAAGCATTCCAGGAAGATTTCCTCCTGGTTGACTTGAATGCCGATGCGGTGATGCGGCACCGAATGGCGCAGCGGCGGAATAAGGCGCTGAGTGCCAAGCTGGCGGGCGCCGTCGAGCGGATGACTGTGAAGCTCCCCGCCGCTCCGAAGCGTGCGCGCGTCCTCCCGGGGCTCGAGCCTTTGCGGGAGGAATTGGACGAGGTGTATGCCGCGCTGGTGCTCGGGGTGCGGGACTATGTCCGGAAAAACGGATTCAAGAAAGTCGTCATCGGATTGAGCGGGGGAATCGACTCGGCTATCACCGCCGTGATCGCGGTCGATGCGCTGGGCGCAGACAACGTGCTCGGCCTGTTTATGCCTTCGCCCTATACGTCGCAGGACAGCGGTGACGATGTGGCGGAGTTGGCCCGGCGGCTGCACATCGCCTATGACACGATTGCGATTACCCCGACGTTCGACGCCTATCGGCAGTCGCTTGCCTTGTCGTTTGAGGGACGGCCGGTCGATACGACCGAGGAGAATCTTCAAGCGCGCATCCGGGGCAATCTGCTCATGGCCTTTTCGAATAAGTTCGGCCATCTCGTGCTGACCACCGGCAATAAGAGTGAAATGAGCGTGGGCTACGCGACCCTCTACGGGGATATGGCCGGCGGGTTTGCCGTGATCAAGGACGTGCCGAAGACCATGGTCTATGACCTTTCGCATTTGCGCAATGCGGTCGGGAAGACCCCCGTGATTCCCAAACGTGTCCTCGATCGTCCGCCGACGGCAGAATTGCGCCCGAACCAGAAAGACGAAGATAGTCTGCCGCCCTATCCGGTACTGGATCCGATCCTCAAGGCCTATGTGGAAGAGGACCGGTCGCTGGAAGAAATCGTGGCGATGGGATTCGACCGGGCCGTGGCGGCCAAGGTTATCGGTCTAGTGGATCGCAGTGAATACAAACGGCGTCAGGCGCCGATCGGGATCAAGATTTCGCATCGGGCATTCGGGAAGGATCGGCGCATGCCGATCACCAACGGGTATCGATAACCGTGTGTGTTGCGGGGAGCCTTCGCGGGGCTCCTTCGCCTGTGCCGCATCGACCGACGAAGGGGTTGGTCATTTTCACTGGCAATGGCGCCAGAGTTCGTCATTTTGTTGCTCTCGCTTTGGGAGCAATGAAGAGGCAGGTCTTTTATTCATTTGGAGGCGCCATGCAAAAGGTAGGGTATCGAGGTGTGCGTGGGTGGGTCGTTGGAACTCTGTTGGGGATCAGTGGGCTTGTTCTTTCTCCAGGAGTGTCTCAGGCCGGTATGACGGATGATTTGATGGATACCACGAAGCATCCGGTGTCAGTGACGATGGCCATGCAGGCCGACAGTTTCTTCGGTTTCAATCCGGCGATCTATGGGACCTATGGCCTGACCGACAATGTGGCGCTGGCATTCAGTGTGACCTATTGGACGGCCATTTCTGGAATCGGCGTCCACAATAACAACCCGTGGCTGGAAACGGACATGGGGTTGAATCTGACCTTTTTGGACAAGCGTCTCTCTATTACACCCATGATTGGATTTGTTCATGGACAGTTGCTGTCCTCCCGCGGGGGATTCTTTTCGAACGGCGATGGCGCCACAAACGAACGGACGACGGCATTCGAGGGTATCGTGCCGAGTCTGACCATGAATTATGTCGACGATCGTTTTGAGGGCGAGTTTTACATGGGGTACTACAAAGCCATTCGGGAAGAGGGCGGGAAAGCCGGACAGCCCGGCGCGTCAAATTGTACCCAGGTCGGCTCAGGTGATCCCAATTGCTTGCTGACTTCGGCACGCGGAGTGGGGGGGCGCGGTTCGTGGGACTTCTTGCATTATTGGGCGAACGTGGGCTATCGGGCGAACAGCATGTTTTCACTGGGCGTACACTATGAACAGCTGCTCTCAACGCGCGCATCCGCGACAGGCTTAGGAGGAGGATCGCTGCCCGGCTATCAGCAGGATTACTATCGCTGGATTGGACCGTATGTGGAAATGAAGCTGGCGGGCGGGATGGCGTTCCGGTTTACCGCGGGAAAAGACATGGGGAACAACGAAGATTTCTACAAGTTGAAGTTTACTAAGACGTTCTAGGGCCTAGACGGGCATGAACGGGAGTGGGGCGGGGGGAGCCGATTTCTCCCGCTCCACTCCTTGGGTTTGTGACATTCCGATGCGAAGGAGGCAGATCGTGACCATGTTCACACGTTTTGCGGTCGTACTGGGGGCCGGGCTGGGGATGCTCTGTGCATCGCTGGTCGGGATGCCAGAGGCGAGCGCGCAGGCCACGGCATTGAAGGTCGATTCGGGAGACACGGCCTGGGTGCTGATGTCGTCGGCATTGGTGCTGGTCATGCTGGTCCCTGGGTTGGCGCTGTTTTACGGGGGGCTGGTACGGAGCAAGAATGTGCTGGGCACGATCATGCAGAGTTTTATCATCCTGAGCGTGGTGAGCCTGTTATGGATTCTTATCGGGTACAGTCTGGCCTTTGGACCGGACAAAGGGGGCGTGATCGGCGGGCTGGATTGGGCCGGCTTGAACAGCGTCGGGGTGGAGCCTCATCCAACATATGGGCCGACAATCCCGCATCAAGCCTTCATGTTTTTTCAGATGATGTTTGCCGCCATTACGCCGGCGCTCATCGCGGGGGCGTTTGCCGAGCGGAAGCGGTTCAGCGCGATGGTCCTCTTTTCGGCGCTGTGGTCGCTATTCGTCTATGCGCCGCTCGCGCATTGGATCTGGGGGGGGGGCTGGTTGGCGAAGCTGGGAGCCTTGGACTTTGCCGGCGGCGCGGTCGTGCACATTAGCTCAGGCGCGGCGGCGCTGGTCTGCGCGCTGGTCTTGGGCAAGCGCCGCGGCTATGGCACCGACTATATGGCCCCGCACAATCTTCCCATGACCTTGCTAGGAACGGGATTGCTCTGGTTCGGGTGGTTCGGCTTTAACGGCGGCAGCGCGCTGGGCGCCAACGGGGTGGCGATCACAGCCATCGTGGCGACTCATACCGCGGCCTCGATGGGGGCGCTCGTCTGGTGTATCGCGGAGTGGGTGCATCGAGGCAAGCCGACGGTGCTCGGGGTGGCGAGCGGTGCCGTCGCCGGACTGGCGACCGTCACACCCGCATCCGGGTATATCGGGCCGTTTCCGGCCATGTTGATCGGTGCGGCGGCCGGACTGGCCTGCTACTTCGCAATTGTCTGGAAGGGACGATTCGGCTATGATGACTCGCTTGACGTCGTGGGGATCCACGGGGTCGGCGGGGTGCTGGGCATTCTCGCGACAGGTCTGTTCGCCAGTAAGGCGATCAATGCCGGGGGAGCCGACGGGCTGTTGTACGGCAACGCTGCCTTTTTCGGAGTGCAGGTGCTGACGGTGATCGTGGTTGCGGTCTTTTCCGCGGTCGTGACGTTTCTCTTGCTCAAGCTGGTCGGTGGCATGACGAAACTGCGCATCGAGCCGGAAGAAGAGGCGACAGGATTGGATCTGAGCCAACACAACGAGCGCGCCTACTCATAGGAGATCGAGCATGAAATTGATCGAAGCCATCATCAAGCCTTTCAAGTTGGACGAGGTCAAGGATGCCCTGCTAGAGATCGGCATACAGGGGATGACCGTGACGGAAGTCAAAGGGTTCGGCCGTCAGAAGGGCCACAAAGAGACCTACCGCGGACAGGAATATACGATTGAGTTCGTGCCGAAAGTAAAAGTCGAAGTGGCCGTGCCGGACAGCCAGGTGCAGCGAGTACTCGATACGATTGCTAGAACGGCCAAGACCGGCAGCATCGGAGACGGGAAGATTTTCGTGCGCGATCTCGGTATGGCTGTCCGGATTCGAACGGGGGAAACGGGGGACACCGCGTTGTGAGTCTTTCGTCCGATCAGCGGGTCTTTGCGCAAACCGACCTCGATGGCGCAGCTGTCGGCGCCATGCTGGCCGAGCAGCGGCAGGCCATTGCGCGACGCTTGATGGACGGAGCGTCCGGGGCGGAGTTGGTGGTGGCCCAGACCGATCTGGCGGACGGATTAATCGTCGGCCGGTATCGTAATGCTGCACGCCAGGGTGGCGAGGCGATGATGACCGCCGCCTTTCAGCAGTGCTGTTTGGTTGCGATCGGGGGCTATGGCCGGCGTGAGCTCTCACCCTATTCGGATATCGATTTGATGGTGCTGTTCCGTCCTGAGGCGCAGAAGATCGTCCCGGATTTCGTGCGGCAGGTGCTCCATCCTCTTTGGGATATCGGCTTTCAAGTCGGTCACAGTGTGCGTACCATCGCGGACTGCATCAGCCTGGGGCTGAGTGATGCGACTGTGCGCACCTCGATGATGGAAGCCCGATTCCTCACCGGACACTCTCAGCTGTTTCAGGAATTCCATGCGCTCTATTCGCGCAAAGTGTCCACGGTTGGAGTTGACAAATATCTGGAACAAAAGCTGGCCGAGCGACGCCGGGAGTACGAAAAATTCGGCGAAACGGTCTATCTGCTCGAGCCGAATGTAAAGAAAAGCCAGGGCGGCTTGCGCGATCTGCATCTGTTGCAATGGGCCGGGATCGCCCGGTACCAGGCGCCGACGATTCGTGAACTGTCTGATCGGGGGTTCCTTTCGCGGCAGGATTATGCCGTCGTAAGTGAAGCCCGGGAGTTTTTACTGCGCGTGCGCGGGTTGTTGCACATTCATGCGGGCATGGCGCAGGAAATCCTCTCCTTCGATGAGCAGGTGTGGCTGGCGTCGCGGTTCGGATTCGAGGACCGTCCGCATCTCCTGGCCGTCGAGCAGTTCATGCAGCAGTACTATCGCCATACCATGGGGCTGCACGAAGCGACGGTCCGGTTTGTTCGGCGGTGCAAGCCGCGCTCGATCTGGGCGCGCCTCACCGGATGGCTGCCGTCGGCCAAGTTGGAGCAGTACTTTGTTCTCAGCGGCGAGACCTTGACCGTGCCGGTCGAATTGCGGCCGCGGGTGATTGAAAGCCCGGCCTTGCTGATGCGCTTGTTTGATCTCGCCCGTTCGAAGCGGGTCGTGATCGAGCCGGCGTTGGTCGAGGATATCCATCGCCATATGGAAGGGCTCACGGACGAAGGGTTCCGGACGCCGGAAGTCAGCCGGATCTTCCTGAGTATTCTCGCGGGACCTGGCACGGCTGCCACGCTGGAAGCGATGCATCGCGCGCATTTGCTGGAAAAGTTGATTCCCGTCTGCTCATCCGTGCGGGGGCTGATGCAGTTCAACCAGTACCACAAATACACCGTTGACGAGCATAGTCTGTTGGCGGTCGCGAAAGTGGAATCGTTCGCGCAGGATCAGGGCATGTTGGGTGAAGTGTATCGGGAGATCAAGCGCAAGGATCTGCTCCATCTCGCAGTGTTTCTCCATGACCTCGGGAAAGGCCAGGAAGAGGATCATAGCGAAGTCGGCCGGCGGATTGCCGAAGAGATGGCTGCGCGATTGGGCCTGGACGATCTGGAGCGCCGGACCGTGTCCTTTCTCGTGCACCGGCATCTCATGATGGCCCATACCGCCTTTCGACGCGATCCCAACGACGAGAAAGTTGTGTTGCCGTTCGCCCGCGAAGTGGGAACGCCCGAGGTGCTGCGCAAGCTTCTGGCGCTCACGGCGGCCGACATTGCGGCGGTAGGACCGGGTGTGTTGACGAAATGGAAGGAATCGCTGCTGATCGAGCTGTATGTGCGCACGATGCAGGAAGTATCGGGAGAGCGGGAGGCCGCCGATGCGCCGGAGCGCCTCAAGAGTATTGTGGCCGAGGTCATGCAGCAGCCGGTGTTCCGCGGACAGGCGGATATTTCCCCGTCCTGGGTGGAAGCGCAGTTGCGTCAGTTTCCATTGCGGTATGCCTACGGAACCTCGCCGAGACGCATTGCCGCGCATTTGTCGACCATCAGACAGTTGAGTCCCGGAGAGGTCCTGGTCGATTCGGAGTTCAACGAAGCGCTGGGAACCTGCGAATACGCGGTTGTGACTTTCAACGACGTGATCCCGGGCGTGTTCTCCAAGCTGGCCGGGGTGATGGCGGCGAATGGATTGCAGATTCTGGACGCGCAGATTCTGACCCGGCAGGACGGCGTGGTGGTCGACACCTTTCAGGTCACCGACCCGGATTACAACGAAGCGCCTCCGGCTGAGCGGCGTGAGTCCATCGCGGCCATGATCGAGTCCGTCTTGCGGGGGAGGGAAGGGATCGAAGCGGTCGTGCAGCGGGGGACGCGCATGTCGGCGTCGCGGTCGATCGGGCCGGCGCGTCAGGCCACGGAAGTGCGGATCGACAATGAAACGTCGGAGCGATACACCATCGTCGATGTGTTTGCGGACGACCGGCAGGGCTTGCTTTACGTCATCACCAACGCCATCTTCCGCCAGGGATTATCCGTGCACGCGGCGCGTATTTCGACTCGCCTCGATCAGGTCGCGGACGTGTTTTACGTGACCGATGCGCAGGGGAAAAAGGTGGAGCAGGCGGAGCAGATCGAGCGGGTGCGTCATGGGGTCTGGAAGGAAATCGAAGAGTTTGTGGGTGTGAAGGCAGCATAACCGTCGAAAAGGTCTCACGCAGGTTGTTGTGAGGAGCCTGAAAGGAGGAGGGGATGAACGTCCGTGAAGTGTTAGAGTTTGCGAAGAAGAACAAGGTCCAGGTGGTGGACTTGAAGTTCGTCGATTTGATCGGAACCTGGCAGCATTTTACGATTCCGCTCGGCGAGTTGACGGAAGACCTCTTCAAGGACGGGTCCGGTCTGGACGGCTCATCGATCCGTGGATGGAGGGCCATCAACAACAGCGACATGCTGGTGGTGCCCGATCCCTCGACTGCGACCATGGATCCGTTTTGCGCCGTGCCGACGCTGAGCTTGATCGGCAACGTCGTCGATCCGATCACCCGCGAGACCTACAATCGCGATCCCCGCTTCATCGCCCAGAAGGCGGAGAAGTATCTCCAGAGCACCAAGATCGGCGACACCTCCTACTGGGGTCCGGAAGCCGAATTCTTTATCTTCGATCAGGCCCGCTACGATCAGACGAATCACAGCGGCTACTACTTCATCGATTCCGAAGAGGGTGTCTGGAACATGGGCCAGGAGGGTGTCAACCTGGGCGGAAAGATCCGTTCCAAGGAAGGCTACTTTCCGGTGGCGCCGACCGACACGCAGCAGGATATCAGGACCGAAATGGTGCTGGAGATGGAGAAGGCCGGCATTTCCATCGAGAAGCATCACCATGAAGTGGCCACGGCCGGTCAGGCGGAAATCGACATCCGGTTCGACTCGCTGGTCCGGACGGCCGACAAAATGATGATGTACAAGTACATCGTCAAGAACGTCGCGCGCCGTCACGGCAAGACGGCGACCTTCATGCCGAAGCCGATTTTCGGCGATAACGGATCGGGCATGCATACGCACCAGAGCATCTGGAAGGACGGCAAGCCCCTCTTCGCGGGCAAGGAGTATGCGGGCGTGTCCCAGATGTGTCTCCACTACATCGGCGGCATTCTCAAGCATGCGCCGGCTCTGGCGGCGATTACCAACCCGACGACCAACTCCTATAAGCGGTTGACGCCGGGATTCGAAGCGCCGGTGCTGCTGGCCTATTCCAGCCGGAACCGGTCGGCGGGTATCCGCATTCCGATGTATTCGCCGAGCCCCAAAGCGAAGCGGATCGAAGTGCGCTTCCCGGATCCCGGTGCCAATCCGTATCTCGCGTTCGCAGCCATGTTGATGGCGGGATTGGACGGCATCGAGAACAAGATCAATCCGGGCGAACCGGCAGAGAAGGATCTCTACGATCTCGAAGCGAAGGAAGCCGCCAAGATCAAGACCATGCCGGGCAGCCTCGACGAGGCGCTGAACAACCTCGAAAAGGATCACCAGTTCCTGCTGAAGGGCGGAGTCTTTACCGAAGATCTGATTGAAGCCTGGATTAGCTACAAGCGTACCAAGGAAGTCGATACCATGCGGTTGCGGCCGCATCCGTACGAGTTCTTTTTGTACTACGACATCTAGGACGTGGCCGGCCCATTCGAAAGTATGGGTTGACGGTGGACTGGAAGCCGTGTTAGAAGTACTTGTATGAGCTGATTGTGGCAAAGGCGCCACGGTCGAGGCTCTCGACATAAGGCAACGGACAAAGGCGTCCGTCATTCTGAAAGGGATGGCGGGCGCCTTTTTATTTTCTGAGCCAGTGAGGCTTCTTCGTCGAAGTCTTGCGCGTAGAGGCAGGTCGTGGCAGACCTGTCGTGAGATGGACAAAGGCGTCCTTTTCCCTTGAGGGAGAAGGACGCCTTTTGTGTTTCTAGACAATCATCGGACGACCTAACCTGGAGGGGACTATGCATCACGCGGATCATGAACGGATCGCAGGGGTGGCAAAGAAGAAGGTGGGGTTTCTTGATACATCATTGGGTGGGTACCTTGTGTTGTCGGCAATGGCCGGCATCTATCTGGGATTCGGCATCGCCCTGATCTTCAGTCTGGGCGCGCCGCTCGCGGCGGCTGGATCGCCGGTGGTCAAGCTGGTGATGGGCGCCTCGTTCGGTATCGCTCTGACGCTGGTGATTTTCGCCGGGTCGGAACTGTTCACCGGGAACAATATGATTGGAGCGATCGGCGGGCTCTCGCGTAGCGTGACGTGGGGCCAAGTTTTCCAGCTCAACTTCTGGTCCTGGTTCGGGAACCTGATCGGATCGTTGGCGCTGGCCTGGCTCGTGGTGGAGTCCGGCGTCTTTGCCAAGGGGCCGACGGCCGACATGATTCAAAAAGTGGCCGGGGTGAAGATGTCCTTGGGGCCGTGGGAGTTGTTCGTGCGCGGCATCTTGTGTAACTGGCTCATCTGTCTGGCGGTCTGGACGGCGGGGCGGACGACCAATGACGCGGCGAAGATCATGCTGATTTTCTGGTGTCTGTTTGCTTTCATCGGGATCGGGTTTGAACACAGCATCGCCAACCAATCGTTCCTGGGTATGGCGCTTTTCATGCCGCACGAGGCCGCCGTGAGCTGGGCGGGGTTTTGGTACAACCAACTCTTTGTGGTGCTGGGCAATATTGTCGGCGGAGGGATGTTCGTCGGCGGACTCTATTGGCTCGTGAGTCCCTATCGTGTCGAAGCAGCGGAATCAGTCACCGTCCCGGTACCGGCCGTGTCGGTGCCGGCAGGATCGTAGTGAGAGAGACCGTTTACCTATCCATATTCTTACAAGGAGACGATGACGATGTCGAAAGATGAAATTCGGAAGGCCATCAAGGAGAAGCGGGTCGCCAAGAAAGTGACCATTGCCGAGGTTGCGAAGGTTGTGGGGAAAAATCCCACCTTTGTTGCCGCCGCGTTGAACGGCAATCATAAGTTCACGGCTGATGAAGCCAAGAAGGTCGGTGACTTGATCGGCCTGGATGCCGAGTTGACTGCGTCGCTCAGCAAGTTTCCGGTACGCACGGATTTCCCCAATACCACAGACCCCTTCAAGTACCGCCTGTTGGAGATTATCGGAGTCTACGGGGATTCGTTGCGTGAACAAGCGAATGAAATGTTCGGCGACGGGATCATGAGCGCGATCGATTATACGATGGAGATGGAAAAGGTGACGGGCAGTCAGGGCGAGGCCCGCTGCAAGATTACGTTGAACGGGAAGTGGCTCGAGTATAAGACGTTCTAGCAAGATCGAGGAACGCTGGCGCCGACGATGTTGTCGGCGCCGTTCGGCTGGCAATGGCGCCAGCTTCCGGGGCTCTTGAGCGGGGCCTGCTGGAGGCTGGCGCCATTGTGTTTCACGGCGCAGAAAGGAGGCGACGATGGACATGGAACGAGCCGGTGATAGGGAACACATGGGATTGGAGAAGACCCTCGGAGACCTGCTGCGCGCCCGCCGAGCGGTGACGCTCGACGATATCGCCGGCGTGCTGGGAGGAGACTGTTTTGCGCAGATCTTTCTCACCGTCGATCGGTGGAGCCGGGCGGGAATCGTACGATTAGTACGGGATGTCACTGGATATCGGGTAGAGTTAATCAACTAGACCGTGAGGAGGACGGGATGAACAAGATCGAGGCGATCAAGGCTGAGCGTGACGGATTGGCGGTGCGGGAGATGATTGCCCACTATGCGACGACCGGGTGGGAATCGATTCCTGAGGCCGATGTCCAGCGGCTCAAGTGGTATGGCCTCTTTCTGCGCAATCCTACGCCGGGATTGTTCATGGTACGGGTGCGGATTCCCGGCGGGCATACGTCGTCGTATCAACTGCGGGCGTTGGCCGAGATTGCGTCGACCTATGGCAACGGAGTCTTGGATCTGACCACCAGGCAACAAGTCCAACTCCGGAACATCAAGATCGAAGATGTGCCGGCGGTCTTTGCCCGGATGGACGGGGTCGGCCTGACCTCCATGCAAACCGGCATGGACAATGTCCGGAACGTCATGACCTGCGCCATCGCCGGGCTCAACCCGGATGAGGTCGTTGAGACTACGGCGCTGGTGCGGGCGATCAACGAAGCGATTCTCGGCAATCCGGCCTACTCCAATCTGCCGCGCAAGCTGAATGTGGCGGTGACCGGCTGCCCGCATAACTGCGTGCATATGGAGACGCAAGATCTGGCGCTTGTGCCGGCGCACTATGATTTGGGGCATGACCGGTGCGCGGGATTCAATGTGCTCGTGGGGGGCAAGCTGGGATCGGGCGGGTATCGAATCGCCACGCCCCTGGATGTGTTCGTCAATCCGGCCGAGGCGTTGGATGTGTGCCGCGCGATTCTGGAAATCTATCGTGACCATGGGCCGCGGGAGAGTCGCACGCAAGCCCGTCTCGCGTTTTTGATCGACGATTGGGGCGAGGTTCGATTTCGCGCCGAAGTTGAAGCTCGTCTAGGCAAGCGGCTCGCGTCGGCCGGAATAGATGCCCGGAAAACGGGAGAGCAAGACCATGTCGGGATCTTCCGTCAACGGCAACAGGGAATGAACTACGCCGGGCTCAAAGTACTCGTCGGGCGGGTGAAAGCGGCGGATCTCGTGAAGATCCTGAATTTGTCGGAGAAGTATGGGAACGGGGAAATCCGCATTACCCCAAGCCAGGCGCTGATCATTCCCAATATCAGCGATCGAATGGTCGGGGATCTGGCGGACGAACCGCTCTTAAAGCAATTCGCCTATAACCCGTCGGCCCTCTATAAAGGCCTGGTCAGCTGCGTCGGCAGCGACTACTGCAATCTGGCGGTGATTGAAAGCAAGGGGCGGGCGGTCGCGGTGGCCAAGGCGCTTGAGGGGCGGCTGGGCAATTCGCTCAAGCCGATCACCATGCACTGGTCCGGCTGCCCCGCGAGTTGCGGCAATCACTTGGTGGCCGATGTGGGGTTGTTGGGGAAAAAGGCCAAAGTCGACGGGAAGGTCGTCGAGGCGGTGGATATTTACGTCGGCGGCCGGTCGGGGCCCGATCCGAAGCTGGCAGTCAAGATTATGGAAGATGTGCCCTGCGACAAACTTCCAGCAGTGCTCGAAGGCCTGCTGCCCTACCACACACGTGAGAAGATGCACCGCGTCCGCGGCGGCGGAGCCAGGAAAGTGCTGGTGGGAAAGGAAGCAAATATTTCGCCTGCGGCATAGGGAGCGGAGACTTGAGGCTGCGCTGCGCATGGGATATCCTCGTGCGTACAACGCAGGAGGGATCACATGGCAAAACGAGTTCGCACGGGGCTCACACGCAGCGATATTCTCGACCGGTATATTGAACGCGTCAAACAGATGTTGGTCAAGTTCCAGCCGTTCCTCTCGCGCAAGCGGGGGAACGCGTCTTTGGAAGACTTCGACGAGGCCGCCGAGGATTTGATCGGGCAGGTTTTCGGCGCCGCCTCGGAAGAAGCCGAAGCCTACTTCTATGCGAAGAGCGGGGAGTCGATCATGCTCCCGGAAGAGGCCCAGGAGAGCGGCATGCACGATGTGGAACGGGAAACGCTTCAGCAGCGCCGCCAGGTGCTCGCCAGTTGCCTGGCCGATCTGGAGTTGCGCCGCCGGGTGCAGGCCACGCGGGAAAGCAGCCGTAACGGGAAGAAGCGATCAAGCGCCACGGTGGAGGCCTATATGTCGCACGATGTGCGGAGTATCCATCGCGCGGCGACGGTGAAGGAGGCTGGGAAGCTGCTGCTGAAGCATAAAGTAGGCTCATTGATGGTGGATGACGGGTCTCGCTACATCGGGATCATCACAGATGGCGATCTCAGCCGGAAAGTCGTCGCAAAAGGACTGGATCCGAATACGACCACCGTGTCGGCCTGCATGAGCAAGTCGTTCGTCACGATTGAGGAAGATGAGCCTCTGTCTGAGGCGATGGCGTTGATGAAGAAGCAGGGGATCCGGCATTTGCCGGTAACGGCCGACGGCAGCGTTATCGGGGTGCTATCCGTGTCGGATCTGGTCCGCGCGTTTAGCGATCAGGAGACAGCGTAGTCAGGATTCCTGGCGCTCTCGCTCGAGCGCCAGGAGCCGCTGGATGTTTCCTACCTTCCTTGTGTCGGTTTCTGCGCCTTGTTCTCTTTGCCCAGATTCCAGATCGTTTCGGCTTTGCTGCCGATATACCAGAAACTAGCGGCGAGGAGAGCAAAGAAGACGGCCTTGTGCAGGTTGTCCCAGAACAGCTCGAAGAAACGCGTATAAAGGTTGATGCCGAGAAAGGTCAGGCCGAACCCTTTTGTGATGTCGTTGTCGTGTCGCAACCCGTAATAGATGGCCCAGCCCGCTACGGCCGCAAAGAGGATCGACCAGTGGAAGAGTTCGATTTGCTTCACCCGTCCCCATGCAGGGAGGTCGCCGTAGTTCCCGAAGATCGACATGATCCACAGGGCGATAAAGAGGTACAGCAGTCCCATCACTAGTGTGCTGCGGAAGAACCGCTGTCCGATCGAGTGTGTTTCCAGTGAGAGCGCGCAGGCGGTCAGCAGTCCGCCAAACAGGACAAAGCACAGCGGATAATTCATCCCGAGATAGTAGGCGCCCCACCCGACATGTAGCCGGTTTCAGTGCCCATCCAGCTGCCCAGCGATGCCAGGGCGAATACCCAGATCAAATTTGCTTCCAGCGCGATGCCGAGTCCCGCATAGACCAGAAACGACAACAACAGCATGAGAGAGAAGTGCCCGCTGCCTGTGTCGAGCGCAATCCCCAGCTGAGAAATCGCTCCGGCGGTGGCAATCACCCCGAGGAAGAAAATCGCTTCGTTGCGATAGACCTTGTCCGGCGCCTGTGCGCGTCTGACTAGTCCCCATCGATAGAGCGCGGCCGCGGCGGTGGCGAGCAGGACGCATCGGGCGATCGGCGGCGTGTCGAACAGCCGTTGGAGGAGATCCATCAGCCAGCGATCGGAGAGCGCCGCACTCACCGATGAGACGATCGAGAACAGAGCGATCCAAAACGAATATTTCGCCAGCTTCCGCCAATCGAATTATTGCACCTCGATCGTGGCGGCCAGGGTCGCGGCCTGCGCGTCCTGAATCAACCCCGCGTCCTGCTTCCATTGTTCGATGGCATCACGGACCACGACGGCCTGTTTGCGCGGGAGTTTCATGACATCCTCATACAGGTGAGAGGCAGCCTGATTTGTTCAAGGTGAATTATAGGGCGGAAAGGGTGGGCCGGCCATTCAGAATGGGAATTAAGGCACCCTGGTGCAAGAGAAGTTACTATCCGTGAGTGCCGCGGTTGTGTATCTTGCCATGAATTATGCCATGAAGCCGGATGCCAGGATCCGTGTCCGGGGAGAACGGGCAGTCTTGACTCCTTGTCGGTCGGCGGCCTACGATTCACGGGTGCTGAGGCAGGCGGTCTCCGACGGGCCTGCAACGGTCGCGGATGCCGGTGAGGGAACGTATGCCGCTGAACTGGGCCGGCCCGCAATGGTGGAGAGCGCTCAGGGTCCAACGCAAAGTGTGGACCGTGCTGGTCCTCCTGCTGGCGCCGCTGCTACTCTGGATCGTCGCCTACCTCTACTTCATCCAACAGCTCCTCGTTATTCAGGACCAGCGGCATGATGCGCTGCTTGTGCGTGAGCAGCTGCACGTGCTGCGCCGGCTGGCCATCGATATCGACGATGCTCTTCACGGGTACGTTCTCACGCGGGAACAGACGTTCTTGATTCTCCTCACCGATGCCAAGTCGAAACTTGATATTGCGTTGAGCGGCAAGGCGGATATATCCGAGAGCAATCATTGGGTGATTAGCTATCTTCAGCGCATGGAAGGAAGGTTGAGAGAATTGCTGCAGTCGCGCCATGAGCTGGTTCGTGACATTCGTGAAGGGCGCTCGGAACAGGCCCTGTCCTATATCCAGTCCGGAAAAGGGTTCGATCTGTCGGGTGCGGTGCGCGATGATTTTCGCGAGACAGAAGACCGGCTCGACCGTCAGATGCAAAGCTTCAACGATGAGGCGAACCGGATCTCAGAGCGGGCGTTCAAGGGGCTCTGGATGGCGGGAGGAGTCCTGGTGCTCCTGGGGTTTGCTGGGTCGCGGGTATTGACCCGGTCCATCACGGACCCGATCACCCGGCTGCAGGCGGCGACCGAGATGCTCGGCCAGGACATCGATACGGGCAGGGTTCGGCCCCATCTCCTGGCGATGGGGGAAAGCGGTGACGAATTGGGGAAGCTGGCGGCGGCGTATCTCGAAATGTCATCGCGCATCGGTGCGCATATCATGGAACTGGAAGCGTTGCTGGCGATCGGGATGGAAATCAACACCATCGGACCGGACGGGCTGGACGGTGTCCTGGCCAGAATCACCGATCGGGCGGCGGAACTCGTCGGAGCCGATGTGTGTCTCGTGATGTTGAAAAACGAGACGATGGGATGCTGGGTGATCGAAGCGGGATCCGGGAGCTGTGACGAGCGGTTGAAGAAATCCGTGATGCTCTGGGAGGAGTTTCCTGTGTGTGTGCAGGCCTATGAGAGCGGCCAGCCCGCAATAGGGGAGCAGTGTCGCAGCGATCATTGGCCGCAGGTGGTACGGCGGAACCTCATCGGAAACAGCCTGCTGGCGATCCCGCTTCGGGCGCAAGGAAAACCATTCGGTGTGCTCGCATTGGTCAGCGAACGGCCTCGGGCGGCTCATGAGTGGAATCAACGTCTAGCCAAGGGAATGGCGCAGGCAGCGGCGGTGGCGATCTCGAATGTGCGGCTTTATGAAGCCGCGCAGCAAAAACAACGGGGGTTGTCGGCCCGATTACGGCAGTTGGAGCATTTGGCGGAAACCTTGGCGCACGATCTCAAGGGGCCTGGCGCGAGGATGGAAGAGTTGGCCAGGCTGTTGAGGCGGCAGTATAGCGGTCAAGTCGATGAGCGCGCCGCGCGATGGCTCGCGTTGATTCAGGAGAATGGAGAAGATCTTGTCCGGCGCGTAGAGGGAATTTTAGAGGTGGCACGCGTGGGGACCGGTCAAGGGGCCGTCGCCGCGGTGGACCCTTCCATGGTGATTAGTGAGGTGCTCAAGGAGCGCGCGGAGGAGATCAGCCGTCAACGCACATCGGTACGGGTCGATCCGGGGCTGCCGCTCGTAGCCTGTCACGGGTCCTACCTGCGACAGGTATTCGATAACGTGATATCCAATGCGCTCAAGTTTGCCCGCCCGGGCGAACCGCCGTCGATTCATATCGGCGCGGTGATGCAGGACCGAATGGTGTGTATCTCGGTGAGCGATCGCGGGATCGGCATCCCCCTTGCCCTGCGACAGCGGGTCTTTCATCCGTTTATCCGGCTGGCGGCGGGATCGGCGCCCGGCAGCGGCATTGGGTTGACGATCGTTCAGCGGATTGTCGAGCTGTACGGAGGCCAGGTGTGGATCGAGGGAGATGAGGGGGAGGGCTGCACGGTGAAATTTACGGTGCCGTGTCTCGGTGGGCAGGCCTTTGCGATGCCGGGAACCCCTGGCACTATTGAGGTGGCGGAGCGAGGAATCTAACGAGGTCAATCATGGCACAGAGCGGAGTTCTCGACATTCGTACGATGAAAAAGCGATCCAAGATCCCGTTTACGATCTTGATCGTCGAAGACAATGCCACGGATGTGGAATTGATGCTGCACGCGCTGGAAGACGCCGACCTCAAGCCCCTCGGCGGAGACTTCGAGATGGAAGTCCGTGCGACCGCGGAGGGAGCGCTCGATCTGCTCAAGGAGCGTGCGGTGGATCTGGTTCTGACGGATATGATGTTGCCCGCCATGGACGGACTGGATCTGGTGAGCCGCATTCAGTCGATCGATCCCAACCTGCCGGTCCTGGTCGTGACGCGCATGAACGGCGTGTCGATGGTCGTCGATGCGATGCGTCGAGGTGCGTTTGACTATGTGGTGAAACCGGTCAACGCGAAGGATCTGGGTATGCGACTGCACCGGGCGATCCGGATTTCTGAGATTCTGAGGCGCCATGCCGTCTACGAATATCAGGAACGCCAGGAAGGCGAAGCCAACAGCCTGGTCGGTGAGAGCGCTTCGTTTGAACGGGTGATGCGGACCATCCAGGAAGCCGCGCGGGTGCGCTCGACGGTCTTGATCACGGGTGAAACCGGGACCGGCAAAGGGATGATCGCGAGAGCGATTCATCACCAGAGCCCTGAACGGGATCGCCCCTTCCAGGTGATCGATTGCACCACGGTGCCTGAAGGCATGATGGAGAGCGAGCTGTTCGGCCATGTGCGGGGCGCGTTCACCGGTGCGATCGCCGATAAGCCGGGTTTGATCGAACTGGCGAACGGGGGTACGGTCTTTCTGGATGAAATCGGCGAACTTCCGTTGCTGCTGCAAGCCAAGCTCCTTCGTGTGCTGGAGGAAAGTGAAGTGCGTCCCGTAGGCGGCACCAGAGTCCGGCGGGTCGACATGCGGTTTATCGCCGCCACAAATCAGAATCTGGAAGACCGCGTCCGTGAGGGGACTTTCCGCCGCGATCTGTATTATCGTCTTGCCGTGGTGTCGATTCCGGTGCCGCCGCTGCGCGAGCGCCCGATGGACATTCCCGTGATGGCGCGACACCTGCTCGCGCGCCTCTCGCGCGAAATGGGGCGTGCCAGATGCCATTTCGACGAAGCGGCGCTCGGGGTGCTCTCCGCCTATTCGTGGCCCGGCAACGGACGGGAGTTGCGCAACGTGGTGGAGCGCGCGGTGATGCTCGCGGCCGGGGACACGGTCACAGAGCGCGACGTGCGCCCTTTGCTTCCGAAGCGGGACGTGGAGCGTATGCTGTCGCATGAACGGGATCTCTGCGCCTTGCCCTATACGGAGGCCAAAGAACGGGCCATCGAGGAATTCACCAAGGTCTATTTGCGCGACAAACTGGCTGCCGCGGGCGGGGTCATTACCAAGGCGGCTGAAAACAGCGGTATTCCCCGCCAGCATTTCTCTCTGCTGATGAAGCGATTTCTTGGCACCGAGGGGTCGGACGAGTCCTAGCCGTTGTCTCCTCTTCGTAACGAGTCCACCCTGCAGCGGCATCGCGCAGCGAACGGCCCGCGTTCTCACCATTTCCTTTCTGTAACAAGCCTGCTGCCTGAGGCGGTCACCGCGAAGGTAATCAGAAGAAATTGCCTGTCCTGGACGAACGAATAGCCGGATATGCGGATCGCAAGATATTGATCGATAAGATTTTTATCTGAGTGCTTTCCGGTTCGCATATCGCCGTATTCTCGTGAGTGGTTTATACGATTGTGTTTTCCGCCATGAAGTTTTATCCGACGCCAATGTTTGCAAGCATTCTCAATGGGTTAGTCAGTCCTCAATCCTCCTGATCACGAGAAATGTTTTCTGGCAACGACCTTGCTCTATCCATACCTGCTGGCGTGGGCCTGGTCTGTTGTTTGAAACTTGCTGCCGAACGTTTCCGTGAAGGGAGGTGAGAGAAGCCGGTTGTGAAGAAGGAGACAGAGAGTGGTCTTTTTAGCAGGGAGGTTATTCATATGTTTTTGTCACGCAGACAGTTTTTGAAAGTCTCTGCGGGAACGGTGGCCGCGGTGGCGGTGGCCGACAAGGTCCTGGCGTTGACCGCGCTCCAGCCGGTCATCGAAGTCGGGAACCCGCTGGGTGACTACCCGGATCGGTCGTGGGAGCGGGTCTATCACGATCAATACCGGTACGATTCATCCTTTACGTGGTGTTGTTCACCAAACGATACGCACGCTTGCCGCATTCGGGCCTTCGTCCGGAACGGTGTGGTGATGCGCGTCGAGCAGAACTACGACCACCAAACCTATGAAGACCTCTACGGCAACCGCGGCACGTTCGCCCACAATCCGCGCATGTGCTTGAAGGGGTTCACCTTCCATCGCCGCGTGTACGGCCCCTATCGTTTGAAGGGTCCGTTGATGCGGAAAGGCTGGAAGGCGTGGATGGACGACGGCTCCCCCGAGCTGACGCCAGACACCAAGCGGAAATACAAGTTTGACAGCCGCTTCCTGGACGACATGCTCCGCGTGTCCTGGGATACGGCCTTCACCTATGCGGCCAAGGCGATGGTGATCGTTGCCACGCGGTATAGCGGTGAAGCCGGTGCCCGGAGGTTGCGCGAGCAGGGCTATGCGCCGGAAATGATCGAAATGATGAAGGGCGCCGGGACCCGGTGCTTCAAGCATCGCGCGGGGATGCCGGTCCTGGGCATCATAGGTAAGATGGGCAACACCCGGATGAACGGGGGGATCAACGCGTTGTTGGACACCTGGATTCGGAAGGTCAGCCCGGAACAGGCGCAGGGCGGCCGTTATTGGTCGAACTACACCTGGCACGGCGACCAGAACCCCGCCCACCCCTGGTGGTCCGGGGCGCAGGGGTCCGACATCGACCTGTCCGACATGCGCTTCTCCAAGCTGAACACCAGCTGGGGGAAGAACTTTGTCGAAAACAAGATGCCGGAAGCGCACTGGAAGTTGGAATGTATCGAGCGCGGCGCCCGCGTGGTCGTCATCACGCCCGAATACAATCCAACCGCCTATCGTGCCGACTACTGGATGCCGCTGCGTCCGGAGTCCGACGGC
>JAURZE010000033.1 GCA_030653545.1 Nitrospira sp.
ATCGCTCGCGGCGGGTGGATTTGCGATACGGCTCGAACGTGGCCTCGGCAAATGTCGCTTGCTGCATGGACGCGCCTCCAGTTCAGTGCGATATTTCTCTTAGCACATCAGGCGAGGCGAATAAATCAGACCTTCCCTAGATGATAAATAGCTCCTTCTACAGGATGCTCAAAATGGCCACTGTTCTCACCCACCCAACCCCGGCGCGCCGAGACGCACCGTTCCGCGGGTAAGGCCGCAGCGAGTGACGGACCGAGGAGGTACATACCAAGCTTCGCTTGAGCCGCTCGCTTCGATCCCATGCGAGCGGAGAGGTACCTTTCCTCCAGTAGGCTTGGTACGTTGAGGGTCTGAACGATGCGAGAACGCCGCTGGCGGACATTTTCAGCATCCTGTTATCCCGAAGGAAGCTTCCTATCCTCCAACCGCAGCAAACCGGCCTTCACATCCCGTTCGGCCTGCCCATAGCGTTCCGACGTCCCCACATCGGACCAGTACCCTTTCAGGTCATAGCCCAACAGCGGTTCGCCCCGCCCGATCGCGGCCACATAGGGATCGATGATCGACGACGCCACTTCTCGTGGAATATCCCGCAAGAGCCTGGAGTGCAGAATATGGATGCCGGCAAACATGCGCGGCCTCGTCGGCATGGCGGCCTCCGCCAGGCCTTTCCCATTGATCCGGACGATGCGATCATCCGCCCCCACTTCGACGAGTCCCCATTTCACCGCATCGGGATCCTCCCGCAGCACCAGCGTCGCCAGGGCCTTGCGCTCATGGTGGAACGCACACAGCGCCGCGAGATCCAGATCAAACAGCGTGTCGCCATTCAGGATCAACACCGCCTCGTTGGAGAAGTACCGCTCGGCCTGCTTGATCCCCCCGCCCGTCCCTAAGATGATAGGCTCGTGCGAATAAAGAAGCCGCAACCCGAACTGCGCACCAGTCCCCAGCGCCTGCTCGATCATCGGGCCGAGGTGATGCAGATTGATCACCACATCGCGGAATCCGTGCTGCTTGAGCAGCAGAAGATTCCACACGATGAGCGGAGTGCCGGCAACCGGAAGCAGGGGTTTGGGGATCGTGTTCGTCAGCGGCCGGAGGCGGGTACCGAAACCCGCCGCGAGAATCATGGCTTTCACTGAAGTTCAGGCACATACGGCGTGAGGTGCTTGCGGAGCGGCGCGAGCTCCGGATACCGCTGAAGATTCCGTTTCACATACCCCAAGACGCGCGGGATATCGGCCAGAAATTTGGGGTTGCCCTTCACCCGGTCGATGTAGACAAACCGTCCGGCGGCTTTCATATTCCGTTGAATGCTGGTGAGATCGAACAAGCGCCGGAAGGCGTCGCGGTTGGTCCAGACATGCCGATGCTCAGCCAGCTGATCGAGATAGTAATTCACCAACTGATCCACTAGCGGCTCATCGAGCGCGATGTAGGCATCGCGCAAGAGGGAGGCCAGGTCATAGGTCGCCGGACCCATCAGCGCATCTTGAAAATCGATGACGCCAAGGCGTAGGCCGTCGACCATCAGATTGCGCGAATGATAATCTCGATGGGTGAACACCCTGGGCTGCCCGGCCAAATGTTCGGAAATCTTTTCGAACTCCCCGCGGATCGCCGTCCAGTCCTCCGAGCACATCGGCTTACCCTGGCGCGCCACGATCCCGTACTCCAGGAAATGATCGAACTCCCACATGAGCAACGGCACATCGAAACTCCGGTGGAACGCCAGACAACCGGGATCGGCCGGCGAGGTCGCCTTCACCTGCATCTGAACCAGCACATTAATCGCTTGTTTGTATCGCGACTCCAGACTCGGCGCATCGGCATCACGCACCGCTTCGGCAAGCGTCAGATCGCCGAAATCTTCGAGATACAGCAACCCGGCGACATGGTCATAGTGATGCAGCGTCGGGACCGACACGCCGGCCTTCCCGAGATGCGACAGAATATTCAGAAAGGGCAACTCGGTGATCTGATGCATCGCTCCGCTGACCGCTTCTTCCGATTGCTTAAACCCCTCCGGCTCTGCGAGTTGCATGAGGATCACGGAGTGGGGCGGACCGCCGGCCAGGACGGCGCGGAAGTAGCGCCGATTCGACGCATCCCCCGGCAAGGGCTGAAGTTCGCGCAAAACCAGACCGGGACTCAGCCGCGATTCAATGGTGCGGGCGACGAGGGCTTGATCAGGAGGTGTGAGAGGCCCCTTCGGTGGAGCCGGGTTCGCAGTAGTCATACGCGCCGGATTATACCCAGTGGCCGAAAGGTTGTCACGAAGACTACAGAATTTTGAATGGAATTGAGGGGTTTATTATCACAAGTCGCGGAAGGACAAGCGTAGACATATCACTGATACTCGCCCATTCTCCGGATACATCATGCCGCTTGCGGAATCGTTGCGGGCTGACCTCCTTATGGCTTCTGGGAAGGCAGCCATCGACTGAGCGCATCGGCGAAACCTTGCGACTGGACCGGCTTGCTAAGGTAATCATCCATTCCCGCCTTGAGACATCGTTCCCGATCTTCGACCATGGCATTCGCGGTCATCGCCACGATGGTGAGATGGAGCCCGGCTCGCTCTTCTAGGCGAATCAGACGCGTCGCCTCGAAGCCGTCCATCTCCGGCATCTGACAATCCATGAAAACGATGGAATAGGGCAGTCGCGCCACCGCCTGGACGGCTTCTCGTCCATTGGCCGCCACGTCCACCCGACATCCGAACTTTTCCAACATCTTGACCGCCACCTTCTGGTTCACCGGGTTGTCCTCAACCACCAAGACCCGGCCGCGGAGACCAGACTGAGCTTCGGCCAGACTGTGCCGGGTGACGATGGTCTTCGTCTCACGAGACAACGACTCGACAAGCGGTCGCTCCACTCCCCTCAGGACGAGACTCAAGCAATCGAGTAATTGAGCTTGACGCATCGGCTTGGTGAGATACGCCGCAATGCCCGCATCCCGAGCAGTCGTCATGTCTCCGCGTCGGCCAAGGGAGGTAAACAAGACCAAATGGACCGAGCTGATCGCCGGATCGACCTTGATTCGTCGAGCCAACTCAATACCATCCATGTCAGGAATGTGCATATCGAGAATGGCCAGGTCGAAGGGGCGGCCCTCATCGGCTGCGCGCCGGAGTGCCTCCAACGCGTGATGACCGTTCTCTGCGCTCTCATGCGCCATTCCCTGAGCCTTGAATTGCTGCTCGAGAATTTTCCGGTTCATCGCGTTATCGTCCACAATCAACGCCTTGCGCCCACGAAGAGGGATGAGCAGGCGACCCGAGGGCTCCGCCCCATGACGCCCCTCCGGCTGCCGGGTTAATCGCACCGTGAACCAGAACCGGCTGCCTTCGCCAGGCACGCTCTCTACCCCGATGCGCCCCTGCATCAGTTCCGTCAATTGCTTGCAAATGGCGAGTCCGAGGCCGGTACCACCATACTTGCGCGCCATCGACCCGTCGGCCTGCACAAAGGGCTGAAAGATATTGGCGCACTGCGTCGCCGTCATACCGATTCCCGTGTCGGCGACTTCAAATCGCAGTTCGACGCTGGGCTGTTCCTGGGTTCCGGCCTGCCCGACGACACTGACCGTGACAACGACCTCGCCACGTTCGGTAAACTTGATCGCGTTGCCGATCAGATTCGTCAAAATCTGTCGCAGACGGCCGGGGTCTCCGCAGACCGCGGTCGGAACCGTCCCGTTGATCAGACAGGCTAGTTCCAACCCTTTGCTGTGCGCACGTTCGGCCTGCATCGAGACGGCATCCTCGACCGTTGTGCGAAGATCGAAATCCAACAACTCCAGATCGAGCTTGCGGGCGTCTATTTTGGAAAAATCGAGAATGTCATTGATGATGTCGAGCAACACTTCTCCCGAGCAGCGAATCATCTCGGCATACTCTCGCTGTTCCGCCGTTAGCTCGGTATCGAGCAGTAGGCCCGTCGTGCCGATAACCCCGTTCATTGGCGTGCGGATCTCGTGACTCATCGTAGCAAGGAACTCGCCTTTCGCTCGACTGCCGGATTCTGCCGCTTCTTTTGCGACGAGCAATTCTTTCTCCGCCCGTTTGCGTTCGGAGATATCGCGGATAATGCCGCTGTAGAACGATGTTCCCTCCGTTTCCCAGGTTCCGAGCGAGAGATCGATCGGGAATTCAGTTCCGTCCTTGCGCAGGCCATGCACTTCTGTGATCTTGCCGATCAGACGGGGTTGGCCCATGGCCTGGAGCCGTTGAATCCCCTGCGCATGAGCATCACGGTAACGAGGCGGTATCATCACGGTCAACGGCCGGCCGATGACCTCGAACGCCGCATATCCGAACAGCCTCGATGCGACCGCATTCCACGAGACGATCCGGCCATCCTCATCGGCGACCACGACGGCATCGGGAGCCGATTCCACCAGTTTCTGAAATTTGCTTTCCGCGGACTTGGCCCGCTCGTTGTCTTCCTGCGCCGCCGCACACGCGCGCTCCAGACGGCGAACGCTCCACAATACCAGTCCAACCAGTGGCAGCAACATGCCTGCACCCGCCGCACCGACGTTCCATACAATCGTCCGAATAGGAGCCAGGATGTCGCTCCGGTCTACGCGGACCAGGACTCCCCAGCGGAGTGCGCCAAGATCTCCGACTCCTTTCGTCATAGCATAACCCGTCACCACGTCTACCTTGCGGCGCAGATGCCGCTCTTCGACAAAACCGGGAGGCGCCGTATCGAATAACTTCGCCGACGGCAGGCCCATTCGCTTCAGATTGGCGCGCCGTTCTTCTCTCAACAATGAATCGGCGATGACCTCCCCCTCCCGGTTCACGAACTGATACTCGACCCGCACGTCCGTTCCCCATTGCGCCTGCAATGCGGTCACGGTCTCTACAAAGACATCCTCCAGTACCGGCAGCGCGACCCGCGAGGTGATGGTCCCGAGAAATTCGTTCCGCATCCCTCTGATCGGAGCGGTGAACGCCACCGCACTGACGCCAGGAGACTCTTCGGAGAGTTGCGCATCTCCGACAGAGATCACCCCGCGATCCTTCGATACCCGAAACCACTCTTGGCCGCTTCGATCATTGCCGATGCTGGCGGGATCGGTCGACGCCACGATTCGCCCAGCGGAATCTGTGACACCCAGCCACGCGTACACCGGATAGACCGTCGCCATCCATGTCAGATCATCTGTCATTGCGGCGGCATCGCAACAGTGAACGGCCCCCGAACGGGCCATCATCTGAATATCGCCGTAGCGTTCCGCCATCAGCAAATCGAGCTTCCCGGCAATATCCACCGCCGCGAGCGCAAGATTTTCCCCGGCCTGCGCCACCATGCGCACCTGCAGGTACTGCGACGTGGCGCTTCCCACTACGGTGACGACAAGGATGCAGGCGACAACCAGAGCCACCAGCCGGCGAAACTGGCCGCCCCTCACTCCGCTTGCCGTGTCCCCAGCCACATGATTCTGCGCAGAAAGCCGACGTTCACCGGAAGTCGGGGGCAGACCGGATGGAGCCCCACCGCGGCAAATCATCACTTCGTCTCCATGAGGATGAGGGAGAGGAGAGGCTGGGGTTGTGTCATAGGTACGGCCGATACCGTTAAAAACCGTCTTCCGACACGTATCTGTTCGTTCTCACTGTCGCTCTATCGGACCTTCAGGCGGGACGCTTAATGCGTAAGCGTACGCGGTGAGGCAACGAGGTCTCCCGCTACTTCAAAGTTTTGCGCCTCAGGTATGATGCTACCCATTGTAGGATGTGGGTTCACGCTAATCTCGACGGATAGAGCACAACGGGTCTACCCTTAACCGGGGGACAATGGGTTACAGTTGGCTCCTAGAGAGGATTTGAATGAATCGTCACATGATCGCACTTCCTCCGGTCCCCTCCCGTTCGTTCACCGACATACCCGCTCACGCTCGTCAAGCATGCGTGTTGCGAATTCTTTGCAACCCCCGATCATTGAATAAGACACGCGCCTGAGGGAAGCTCCCCATGAATCAATTCCCAGAGCAAGTCCTGCTGCAGCTGGTTGAGAACGTCAAGAGCCTCTTGCATCCCTCAGTTGTTGAACGCACATTCCTAGATATCGGGGCCACTCTCGGTCGTGAAGTCATCACCCGGGTCTCCGAGCCGCCTGACACTCTCTCCTCAACCAAACAGATGCACTATCTTCGCTACAGCGAGTGGATGAGGACTCACTGGGGCTGGGATCAAACCATGTCGATCGGCACGGGAGATCACATCGAAGTGCACTGTCGAGCCTGCCCCTTTGAGAGGCTGGCGAAAGAGGATTCGCTCATCTGCCAGCTGGAAGGGGCGATCCTGGGGGAACTAGCGGGAAAGTTGTTCGGATACAGTAAGGTGGTTGTCCAGCGCGATCAAAGCCATCCCCCGCGCAATTGCCGGTTTCTCGTACATACGGAACGGACGCCGCAGAGCCAGGCTGCAACTGGCCTCACCTTTGCCTCCAACCGTAGTGAGGGAAAGCGTACATCTGATCAGGCTGCCGCCTCGCGGATCCTCGCTCAGCTTACCGCTCGGGAACGGCAGATTATCGCGCTGCTTGCGGAAGGACTTCCAGACAAACAAATCGCCAAGACGCTCCACCTCAGCGTTCGAACCGTCGAAGGCCACTTGTCGAGAATCCGGCAAAAAACCGCGCTGCAGACACGCAGTGCACTGATTCGTTTCGCCCTTTGCGCCGGCACGATATGACAGGGAGACCTTGTTCGTCCGATAACTCCGTGTCGAGAGCCGACGAAAGAGGACCGACATGCATCGTTCCGCTCGTTCTGTCGCCATCGAAGCCCGGAACATATCGATGATTCGGCTGCTGATCGTCGATAGCCATGAAATCGCGCGAACGGGTACTCGAGCTGTCCTGAATCAAACCGAACGCATCAGGGTCGTCGGCGAAGCGGCCACAATAGCCGCCGCCGTAGAAGCCGGGCGCCGGCTCACGCCCGAAGTCGCACTGGTGGAACTGCGCTTGCCGGACGGAAGCGGCATCGACGCCTGCCGCCGTATTCGCGAAGCCTCCCCCGGCACCCGTCTACTTGTGCTGACGCACGGCGCCGATGACGAGTCCATCGTCTCGGCTTTGCGCGCCGGCGCCACAGGATTTTTGCTCAAAACCATCAGCGGATCCGACTTAGCCAGGGCCATCGAAACCGTCGCCGACGGGCAGGCCATTCTGGATGGCGCGGTGGCGCAGCGGGTTATGACGCACCTCTGCAGCCTGTCCGTCTCAAATTGCGGGAAAATACAACCCGAGCTCTCGGCGCAAGAAAAACGGGTAATGGATCTTGTCGCGCAGGGAAAGACCAACAAGGAAGTCGCCGCCGCACTCGGCCTCAGCGATAAGACTGTCAAAAATTATTTGAGCAACGTCTACGAAAAACTTCAGGTCAACCGCCGGGCACAAGCCACTTCGTCCTTTATTCAACAAACACGCGAGACTTGCGGCCTCAGCATCGCCGATTTCGGATGCCCTGCCTTGCCGCCTCTGACATAAAACAGCGCCTTTTCGATCTCAAGGAGGCAGAAGACTCGCCGCTCAGAGAACGCGTCACAAGCGCGTTATCCCTTTGGCGCTTAGGAAGAAATAAGGGCGTGAAACACGACTGCACGAGACCGCCCCCAGCACCGAGCCCGTCACGTCCGCCAGCCAATCCTGCCAGCTTGACTCACGGAACGGCACGAACAATTGATGAACTTCGTCGGTCACCCCATACAGCGACGCCGTCAGAATCGAAAAGAGCAACGCCCGGGCTGCCACCGATTCTGTTGCGCCCCAGCGAAACGCCCGATAGCACAACCCGCCAAGGCCCGCATACTCCAGCGCATGCAGCACCTTGTCGTTCACCGCTCCGAACAGAGACGGCAGATTGTCGTCCGGATGCGATTGCGCCGACAGATAGAAGATCAATCCGGCATAGCCGAGCACCGGCCCCCAATACACGACGAAGCGCCTCCATCCCGTCTCTCCGGCCTGACCAGTCACGATACAAACTCCTCTGTTCGTTGCGCGTCTCGGACCCCTATGACATACTTCAAAAAATGAGAGAAATCACGCTCCAATGAAAAACGTCCACGTCTGCTTTGTCTGGCACATGCACCAGCCGTACTACACGGACCCCATTGCGGGGACGGCGAGTATGCCCTGGGTGCGCCTCCATGCGACGAAAGCCTATTTCGATATGGCATACCTGCTGGAGAAGTTCCCGGCGGTGAAAGCCACGTTTAACTTCACGCCGTCGTTGTTACTCCAGCTTCAGGAGATCGGCAACGGCACCGTGCGCGACCTGTTCCTCGAACGCGCTCAACGTCCGGCCGCAGAGTTGACGCCGGAGGAACAGGCCTTCCTCATCCGCCATTTCTTCTCAGCCAACTGGGCCACGATGGTGCGTCCGTTCGCCCGCTATCACGAACTGCTGGTCAAACGCGGCACCGAGGTCTCTGGACCGGATCTCGCCAAGGTCGCCCGTCAGTTTTCGACACAGGATTTTCTGGACCTGCAGGTCTGGCACAACCTGGCCTGGTTCGGGTATGGGCCGCTCCAGCGCTACCCCCGCCTAGGCGCGCTCCGCAACAAGAACCGCAATTTCACCGAGGACGACAAACACGAAGTCCTCGCGCTGCAGCGGATCGCGATTCAAGAGATTGTCCCCCTCTACCGTCAACTGCTCGACCGGGGTCAGATCGAACTCACCACCACACCGTTTTTTCACCCGATCCTGCCGCTCGTCATCGACACGGATATCAATCGCCGCGCGCGTCCCGACCTGCCCCTGCCCTCCCGGTTTCGCGCGCCGGAAGATGCGGAGACGCAACTCCAGCGGGCCGTCGACTTTCACCGCAAGACCTTTGGCCAGCCGCCGGTCGGGCTCTGGCCGTCAGAAGGATCCGTCTGCCCCGAACTGCTCCCGCTGGTCCATCACGCCGGGCTCCGCTGGCTGGCGACCGACGAGGGCGTACTCGCCCGCTCGTTCGAATTGAGCAATCGACCATGGCATCGACACAGCGACCTCTACCAAGCCTACCGCGCGGGGGAGTCCGGCCGAAACGTAACGATGGTCTTTCGCGATCGCGATATTTCCGATGCGTTCGGTTTCGTGTACCACAAAACCAATCCGGACTCCGCCGCCGATGACGTGCTCCGCCGGCTCCGAAACATTATTCACAACGCACCGCAGGAACAGATTCTCATCCCTATCATTCTCGATGGCGAAAATCCCTGGGAGCATTACCATGACGGCGGGGAACACTTCCTCTCGCGCCTCTACCGGGCCTTCACCGCGCATGAATTGGACCAGGAACACGCTGTTCATTTGACGGCGTCCACCATGTCGGAAGGCCTTGCCGCAGTCCCGCCCACCCAACACCTCCCCGCACTCCATTCAGGATCCTGGATCAATCAGGACTATAAAATCTGGATTGGGCATCAGGAAGACAACCGCGGCTGGGACCTCCTCGGCCATACCCGCACCCGTCTTGTGGAAGTCGCCCCGACCTTGCCGGTGGACCGTGCAGAGGCGGCCTGGCAGGAGCTCTATGCCGCCGAGGGCAGCGACTGGTTCTGGTGGTACGGCGACGATTTCGACACCGACTATAAGCAGGAGTTCGATCGGCTCTTCCGCACCCACTTGCGCAACGTCTGGCTCTTCATGGGCCTCACTCCTCCCGATCGATTGAACCAGCCGATCTGTGTCATGACCCAGCAGGCTGCGGCAGATCGCATCACCCAGCCGGTCTCGATCCTCACCCCCACCATCGACGGCCTGGTGACGGACTTTTTCGAATGGCGCGGGGCCGGAACTATCACGACGCAACCGCCGCTGGGAGCGATGTGGAAGGCCGAGGGACTATTCACTGCGATCTACTTTGGCTGGAGCCAAGATCATCTGCTCTTACGACTCGATCCGGATGACGCCGCGCAGCCCCGGCTCAACGGATTGGGGATGGAGCTCACGCTCCACGGGCCTCAGCACAGCTTCCGTCTTTCCTGCTCGCTTGCCCCGTCCGGACCGGAGTCCTTCACGCTCTTCCAGCAATGTGAAGGAGAAACCTGGCAGGAGATCGGTCCCTATCGTTCGATTTGTCGCCGGACCATTTTAGAACTGGCGATCCCGATGAAGGACCTCCAGCTTGATGCGGGACAGGAGGTGCGCCTGAGTCTCGTAATTCTCGAACATGGATTGGAAGTGGCCCGCTACCCGCATCATACGCCGGCCATCCTGACGGCACCGGGGCCAGAATTTGAAGCGGGACTGTGGCGCGTGTAGACACCGTTTCAGATGATGTGTAGCGAGCACCGTATTCAAGGAGTACGGTTCATGAAAGACGTTTCACGGAGGAGAGCATGCCTGACTTAAGACGTGATCCTATCGTCGGTCGCTGGGTGATTATTTCAACCGAGCGGAACGGCCGACCGCATGATTTTGCCCAGATGCAACCGGCAAAACCGATCTCCACCGCGATCTGTCCATTTTGCCCTGGTCAGGAACGACTCACGCCGAAAGAAATCATGGCCTATCGGCCGCAACCCGGTGAACCGAACACGCCGAACTGGACCGTCCGCGTCATCCCGAACAAGTTTCCCGCCTTGCAGGTCGAAGGCGACATGGGCCGGGAGGGCATCGGGTTATATGACCGGATGAACGGCGTGGGCGCGCATGAAGTCATCATCGAATCGCCCGGCCACAAGGAAGGCCTCGCCGATCTGCCGACAAAAAAAATAGAGGATGTGCTCTGGGCCTATCGCGACCGTATGATCGATCTCCGAAAAGATCTGCGCTTCCGCTACATCCTGATCTTCAAAAACCACGGCGCCTCGGCCGGCGCTACGCTGGAACACAGTCACTCCCAACTCATCGCCCTGCCCATCGTTCCGACCAGCGTGACGGAGGAACTCGACGGCTGCCGTGCCCACTACGAGCAGAAAGAACGCTGTATCTACTGCGACATCCTCCGGCAGGACCTTGCCAGCGGCGATCGGATCGTGGCGGAGAATCAGGAATTCCTCTGCGTCACACCCTATGCCCCGCGCTTCCCGTTTGAAATGTGGATTCTCCCCAAGCGCCATGCCGCCTATTTCGAAGAGAGCCAGAAATCGCAGTTCGAATTCTTGGCTCCGATTCTCTCCGAGTCCCTGCGCCGCATGGACAAAGCGCTCGGCCGTCCCTCCTACAACTTCATGCTCCACAGCTCTCCGCTGCACGAAAAGACCGGCGACTACTACCACTGGCACCTGGAAATCATCCCCAAACTCACCCAGGTCGCTGGCTTCGAATGGGGCACCGGCTTCTACATCAATCCCGTCGCGCCCGAAGAATCAGCCAAGTTCCTGAGGGAAGCGGAGCTGTAGGTGCCCGTTCGCTTCCGCATTGAAAACCCCGCGCTCGCTCTGCCCCTCCGCCAGATCGAACAATTGGTGCGCCGGGCCGGCGGCCGGCTCTGGCTGGTCGGCGGCTGCGTGCGGGATCTGATCCTCGAACGGCAACCGCGCGATCTGGACCTCGAAGTATCCGGTCTTCCTCCCGGCCAGCTGCACAGCATTCTCACCGAACACTTTTCCGTCCAGTTCGTCGGTCGGGCCTTCGGCGTGTTCAAGCTCGACGGTCTGCCGATCGACGTCTCGCTGCCCATGCGACGCCCTCTGGATGAAGCCACGATCCCCGGGCTGCTCCACCTGGCCGATCCTGATATGGACATCGACGAAGCCCTTTCACGGCGAGACTTCACCATCAACGCCATGGCCTGGGATCCCGATACACTGGATTTTCATGATCCCTTTCACGGCCGTGAGGATCTCAAGACCGGTACCTTGCGCCATGTCTCCGAACGATTTTCCGAAGACCCGTTGCGCGTGCTGCGCGGGCTGCAACTGGTTGCGCGCTTCAACCTGACGGCGGCACCGGAGACGAATGCGCTCTGCCGCTCGCTCACACAAGAGCATCTCCCAAGCGAACGGATCTGGGAGGAGTGGAAAAAATTCCTGCTCCAGGGGGTTACCCTCTCGAAGGGACTGCAGTGGCTCCACGATTGCGGCTGGCTGCGGTTCTATCCGGAGCTTGCCGCGTTGCCCGGTTGCCCGCAAGATCCGGTGTGGCATCCGGAGGGCGATGTCTGGGTTCACACCCTCCACTGCCTTGACTGGTTTGCCAGGGAACGCACCGGCCAGGCGGAGGACGATCTGACGGTCGGCCTTGGCGTGCTCTGTCACGACTTCGGCAAGCCCGCCACGACGAAGGAAGAGTTCGGGCGCATCACCTCGCGCGGCCATGAACCGGCAGGAGAGGCCCCGACCAGGCAATTTCTTGGCCGGCTCATCAATCGAACCGGCCTGGCCGACGAGGTTGTGGCTCTTGTGCTGTGTCACCTGCGACCCCGTGCGCTCTACGATGGGAAGGCGTCCAACAGTGCGGTGCGCCGCCTCGCCAGACACGTAGGCCGTATTGATCGCCTCGTGCGGGTCGCGCGCGCCGATCATGCCGGCCGGCCCCCGAAACCCTTCGATGACTTTCCCGCCGGCGAGTGGTTGCTCAAGAAAGCACGCGAATTGGATGTCGAAACACAAGTCCCTACTCCCATCGTGATGGGCCGCCACCTCCTTGCCATGGGAGTTTCACCGGGGCCGGAGATGGGCAAACACCTTGATGACTGCTACGAAGCCCAGTTGGATGGCTTGTTCACCACACTCGATGAAGGTCTGGCTTATGCCCGCCGGATGCTCTCCTCTACTTCTTAACCCGATACACTCCCTCCACTCGTCACCCGTCACTGATCCCCTGTCTCCTCCTCCACGCCCCTTGCTCCCTCACGCATCGGCAGCATATGATCGCCTCATGCATATTCAACTGAGCCATCCGTCCAGAACTGTCGAGATCAAAGGCCCCAAGAAGGCCAAAGATCTTCTGAAGGAACTCAATCTCGTGGTCGAAGCGCACCTCGTCATTCGCGGCGACGAACTCGTGACCGAAGACGAGATGCTGTATGACCAGGACCAGATCGAAATCCGTCCGGTGATTTCCGGCGGTTCCCCCTTCCCACGTTTCCCTTCACCCTTCACCCCTTATCCCTCACCGGCTTCGGCATGAACTGCACGAAATGTAAAACCCGCGCGGTGATCGATCTGCCGCGCCACAATGCCGCCTTCTGCAAAGACTGCTTCAACTATTATGTGCATGATCAGGTCGGCAGGGCCATTAAGTCTGAAAAAATGTTCGGGAAGGATGATCGTATCCTCGTGGCAGTGTCAGGCGGCAAAGACAGCCTGGCGCTCTGGGACGTTCTCCTCAAGATGGGTTATAAGGCCGACGCACTGTATGTGAACCTCGGCATCGGCGGCTATTCGGAAGTGTCCCATGCCAAAGCAATCAAGTTTTCCGAAACCGTGGCCGCCCCGCATGGCGCAGTCCTGCACGTCCACACCGTGGAGCAGGAAGCCGGAGCCGGTATCAAGGAACTGGCCATGCTGATTCACCGTCCGACCTGTAGTACATGTGGCACCATCAAGCGCTACCAATTCAATCGCGTGGCGCTGGAACATAAATACGATGTGATGGCGACAGGACACAATCTCGACGATGAAGCGGCCCGCCTGCTGGGCAACGTGCTCCGCTGGCAGGAAGAGTATTTGGATAAGCAGTCCCCCAACCTGCCGGCATCCCTTGACGGGTTCGCCAAGAAGGTGAAACCGCTCTTCCGCCTATCCGAGCGCGAATTGGCCGCCTACTCGGTCTTGAACCGAATCGACTACATCGTCGAAGAATGCCCGATGGCGAAAGGCGCCAGGACGTTGCTCTACAAGGAAGTGTTGAATCGGCTCGAAACGGAATCGCCCGGCACCAAGCAAGCTTTCTATTGCGGGTTCCTCGACAAACAGCGCAAGCCGGAAGCCTCCCCTCAGGCTACAATGGCCGAGAAAGATCAGGCTATGCTGCACCCCTGCTCCGTCTGTCAGCAACCGACCACCGCCGACGTCTGCTCCTACTGCAAGATGATGGCACGAGCCAAAGTCCATTCTAATTCATAAGCCCTCCACCACTTATTACTCATGGCCTGCCGTTCTCAGTTGACTCGCATTCTTAGCCTTGTCCTACTACTGTTCCTGAGTGCGCACCTTCTGCCCTGCTCAGCCGCCGCATCTGATGGGCCAATATCAACCCCCATCGGCACCCAAACCATAGGACTCACGACTGGGCCATTCTTTCCCCTGCGTGTTGGGACCAGCCAATCCTCAAAACTTTTCGGGGAAGCCTTCATCCCGTCGTGGATGATGACCCTTACGGAACCGATCGGCTCAGGCTGGTACCAAGGCCAACTGGCGCTCGGCGCAGAGCTCGTCGTTTTCCATACTCATAGTCCGATTACAGCCTATGGGATCGGACTGACTCCGAAAATGGCCTATACCTCCACGGCGTTTGGACGGGTGCGCCCCTTCATCGAGGGAGGCGGAGGGCCGGCGTGGACGGACTTGGGAGGGCGAGTCCCAGAACAACCAGGACAATTCAATTTTCTGGGATGGGGTGGAGTTGGCTGTGCCTACCAGATGACTCCCGCATGGGCGCTGACCGCCGGCTACCGCGTCATGCACATCTCTAACGCAGGGACTCGATCGCCCAATTCTGGGCTAAATTTTAGCCTCCCCTATCTTGGCCTCACCTATCAATTATTCTGATTCCTCCGCCTTCAGACCAGCTGACCAAGCCTATACAAAATTGAACACTTGTCACGAATGAATCGTGAGCATTCTGAGGAGCCCCCCCTCTTTTGATGTGTGGTAACTCTTCAGGAATTATGATGATATGGACCTGCGTGGCAGAGGCACTTACATCACCCACTGGCACTACAAGGCAGGTCTGGTTATGTTCGAGCGCGTCCTATATGCAGTGAACCTCGATCCTTCAAGCAAGTATGGATCGCTGGAGGAACAGATCTTCCTTACAAGCCAAGCCATCGCTAAAGAGGGGGGGGTCTTCATCCCTGTTTTTGCCGCAACGCTTCCAGAGAAGGAGGAACAGCGATACCGAGTTGCAGGACTGACAGTTACATCGTTGCCACTCGGACGATTTAACATCCCCACTCTTCGCAAGCTGCTACGCTTGATCGACCGGCATCGCATTGACGTAGTCCATTGGAATCTCTACCACCCCCTCAGCGGATACGCGGCAGTCTTGCGTGTCCTACGACCCAAGTTGCGGCATTACCTTACCGACCATAACTCCAGACCAACCTCTTTTCGTCCCACCCGTCATGCGCTCTCAAGCGCATGCAAGAAGCTGATGCTTGGAGGCTACTCAAAAGTTCTTGCTGTCAGCGACTATGTCTTAGAGGAGTTAGAGCGACAAGCCATTTGGCCTAACCTTGGCAGATATCACCACTTCGTAAATACAGGCCGCTTCCAGCCTGACAAAACAACACGTTCAACGATACGATGTTCCCAAGGGGTGGAGAAAGTGTTTATAGTCCTGATCGTGGCGCACCTCATTCGGGAGAAAGGTGTGCATGTTGCTATCCAGGCGCTCAGCGATCTTCCATCCAATGTTGTACTCTGGATTGTCGGAGACGGGCCGGAACGACTGCCCCTTGAACGCATCGCCGAATCTCTCGGTCTCCGTGAGCGAATCAGGTTCTGCGGCCTGCAAGCTGAAGTGAGTCCATTCATGCAGGCTGCTGACTGTTTCGTTTGCCCCTCCTTATGGAAAGAGGCGGCAGGCCTTGTTATTCTTGAAGCAATGGCTTGCGGTCTGCCTGTGATCGGAAGTGCTGTCGGAGGCATCCCTGAATTTATTAAACCTGGCCAAACCGGATCGCTGGTTCCAGCTGGAGATCCCGGGGCTCTTGCAGCCCATATTTTCCGGCTCTATGCATCAGAGTCGGAACGGGAAGGGATGCGAGTGAATGCCAGAGCCCTGGCAGTCTCACAGTTTTCCCATGAATCACGAGTCTCCGACGCTGTCGCCATTTACAATACAACATGCCTTGAGGTGCAGTGATGGCACATGATCTAACGAATCAGCTCGACCGGGAAGGCATTGTGATACTTCCGGAATTTGTCACGGGGCCTCAACTGCGAGGAATGCAACAAGCCTTTGAAGCTCGTTTGCGAAACATGGCATGGAACGACACCGTAGGGTATGAACGTACCGAGATGTATCGCCACATGGTCCAGGATGTACTTATTCTGGACCAGGGGTTCCTCGACGCCGGCCTGCACCCACTTGTCCTCCAAGTTCTCAAGGAATATATCGGCCCTCAGTTCCAGCTTGTCGAAGCAAAGGGGTGGTTATCTCTTCCGACCAAGAAAAACTTTCACGGGTGGCACGGCGATGCCTGGTACGACCAAACCACTGTTTCCACGATTCCGCGAGAAGTCAAACTTGCCATTTACCTGACCGACGTTCGCTCAGGCGCTTTCACCTACATCAAGGGGAGCCACCGCAAACAACACCCCCGGCTTGTTCAGAGCCATGAAGTCTCACAAGTTCCCAGAGAGCAGATTATTGAAGTTCCGGGGACTGCGGGGTCGGCTGTCCTGTTTGACACCTCCGGGATTCACCGGCAGGCCACGCCCGTCTTGGAGCCCCGACAAGCGGTATTCCTGAATTATCATGACCCCAGTATCCCGCTCCAGCAAGAGGACATTGAATATTATCGGTACCACCCTCTGCTCCTCAATGCGGCTTTTCTGGGAAACCTCACACCGGAAACACAACGGGTCTTGGGATTTGGCGACAAGAGAAACTATCAGCACTGCTTCGAACGCCGACGTCGCCATGTATTTTTAGAGGGAATCAGCCGATCCCTTCTAGAAACCTCCCTGCAGATCAACCAAGCCCTCTATTATCCTCGGAGGGCTCTGGCCAAGGCCCGAAATCTCTTGAGTCACTAGTAGGACTATCGGTATGGCTCTCCGGCATAGACATCCATATCTCGAACTGCGCTGTCCACTCTATCGAAAAAAGCTCACCCTCCTCCCTGCAGTTTCGAAAGGTCCTAATGCGCGCTAGACGAATATTCCTATTGGTTTCCTTTTCAGGTCTCCTGCTCAGCGTCACTGCGTTAGCATCTGAGCTGGCACTGAGAGCTTCAGGCCACATCTCCACTGCCAGCATCCACGCCATCTCAAATAGGGACTTTGTGCGGGTGCCGGGCATGTTCGAACCGAACCAATCGGTGGAGGAAACGCCTCATCCCAAGCTTCATTACCATGCGACGATTAACTCGCTCGGCTATCGAGGGCCTGAATTTCAACGAATCAAGCCTCCTCACGTTATTCGAATCCTCTGCCTCGGGGATTCCGGCACTTTCGGTCAGTTTGTGAACGATGATGAAACGCTCTCCGCAAATCTTGAGCGGATGCTGCGACAAGAAGGGCATTCTGTCGAAGTCATCAATGGGGGCGTACCAGGCACAACTATTGTGGATCAAGTAGAGATCCTTAAACGGAGCATGAGCCTCGCCCCGGACATCGTCATTCTCACATTCAGCGAAAATGATATTACTGACTTGGACGCGGAGCCCTCTCAATTTGCGGCGCTTGCGGAAAACCGGAAAGTGAAGGGACAGACAGGGCTGAGGACCGTCTATGAACTCGTTCGCGACACAGCCCTCTTTAATTACTTCCTAAAAGTCAGAGCGACATGGAAAACCTACTCGGCACCCCATGCATCAACCGCGGCATTCATTTCAAATCCTGAGGACTCGGAAACCCGGCATGAACAGCTATGGGCAAATTACTCACGCCAGATGGAGACAATGATTCAGTCTCTATCCGGCAGAAATATCCGCTTTATCTTCAATGGCTATCCGACACATCAACGGATCGGAGCCGACACGTTTACGGACGATCGGAGTCGCGTTCAACTCAGCCGGGCTGAAGCCTTGGCGAGGAGTATGGGAGTGACCACGGTGTCGCTCCTTCCTTCCTTCCGAGAAACCGGACTGACCAAAGAAGAGCTCTACCATTTGCCGTACGATGGGCACGCGAATAAGATGGGGTATCTGATTCAAGCGACAGCACTCCTTCCCGCCGCACGAGAAGCAATCCGGGCCGTTCGCCCCGACTCCGGAGACTCACGGCCCTAGAAGTGAGAGGGAACCAATAGAGGCAACACCACGGAAAACCTAATCCCTTGATATGATTCCATGCCTGCTACCCCGATCGTGAGAGAACGTCCGCCCTTTCTGTTTACTGTTGTGTTTTCCCTATTGCTCTTTGCAACTATCGTTACTTCTAGTCATCCCATTTTCGCTGCCGAGCCTGATTTCGTTGGGCGTTGGAACATCACTCTTCTCGAAACATCTGGCTATTCTTCTGCCTGGCTAGAGATTAAGCCCATTGCAAACAAGGTCAAGAGCGGTCGGCTGGTGTGGATCTTTGGCGGAGCTGAGCCCATTAAAGATGTTGCAATCACGGAAGACGTTCTGACCTTCACTCACATATTTATGGGAAAGCGACTACACTTCACCGCCAGATATGCAGGAGATGCTCTATCTGGAACGACAACGGACCACAGTTCCACCATTAGATGGACTGGAGTTCGTGCGCCGGAGCTACAAACACCTACCACGCTGCGGCAAGGAACGCCTGTTGCCATTTTTTCTGGCAACAATCTCTCTGGGTGGACCTTGCGTAACGGATCCCCACCCTATTGTTGGCATACCGAAGAGGGCGTCTTATTCAACGACCCATCCTGCACAGACCTGAAATCGAATACCGATTTCATGAATTTTCATCTCTATCTAGAGTTTCGGCTCGACGACAAAGGCGGGAGCGGAGTGTACCTTCGAGGCCGATACGAAGTCCAAATCAGCCACGACGGGAACATGCCGCCTACCCCTCGCTCGACCGGCGCCATCTTTGGGCATATCGCTCCGACCCTGTCGGCCGGGAAAAACCCAGGCGAGTGGCAAACGCTTGATGTCACTCTCATCGGGAGAGAGGTGACCGTGCGGCTGAACGATCACGTCGTGATTGCCCATGAACAAATTCCAGGGCCCACGGGTGCCGCCCTCGACAGTGATGAAGCACGGTCGGGTCCCATCATGCTGCAGGGGGATCATGGCCGCGTGTCATTCCGTAATATCGTGATTACGCCTTTGCTTCATCAAGTCCCTTAGCGTCTCGATCCATGCACCGTTGACTCGTCCTGCACGGCGACACGGTCCTGAGTTCTTCCGTAAGTCTTCCTCTCATCATACGGTCCTGAATTCGATCCCCTCAAAGAAGCCCGAATCTGAACGCGATCGTTGTCGGCCAGAGCCGCATCGGACGGTTCCTCTCTTGCAAAGAGGGGATTGACCCCGTAAGCTGCAGAATTATCTTCCCTTCCAGAACACTCGACACGAAAGCACTGGACCATGGCAAATTCTGGTCGCGACTACTATCAGGTTCTCGGCATTCCGCGCACGGCTTCGGCCGATGAGATCAAGAAGGCCTATCGCCGTCTCGCCCGCCAGTTCCATCCCGACATGCACAGTGGCGCCAAGAAGGCCGAGATGGAGAAGAAATTCAAAGAGATGAATGAGGCGCATGAAGTCCTCTCTGACCCGGACAAGCGCAAAAAGTACGATCAGCACGGCGCCCAATGGGAGCAGGCCGAGGCCTATGAGCGAGCCCGCCAGGCCGCCGGAGCCCAAAGCCGCGGACAGGCCCACTCGTTCAGCGGCGAGGGATTTTCAGATATCTTTGAGAATCTCTTCGGGGGCCGCGGTCGAGCAGCCGGCCAGCACGAATTTTCGGCATCCGGAGAAGATCTTGAAACGGAAGTCGATCTGTCTCTTCGGGAAGTCCTGAGCGGCGTCACCAAACGAATCAACCTCATGGAGCCGACCCCCTGCGCCACGTGCCGCGGAAGCGGCGCGGTAAAAAACCGGCCCTGCCAGGCTTGTCTGGGATCAGGCCATCGGATGGAGTCCCATTCAATCGAGGTCAAAATTCCTGCGGGCGTCCAGAACGGGACGAGAGTCCGCGTGCCAGGGAAAGGCCAGCTCGGCATGAACGGCGGCCGTCGCGGCGATCTCTACCTGCACGTCACGCTCATGCCGGACAAGGTCTTTCGGCAGCAAGGCAGTGATCTGCATGCCAACCTGCCGGTGTGGCCATGGGAAGCCGCCCTCGGTGCCGAAGTCATGGCCCCCACATTGACCGAGCCGGTCCGCGTGAAAATTCCCGCTGGTAGCCGTGCCGAGGGCAAACTACGCTTGAAGGGGAAAGGGCTCCCGACTGCGGCCGGAGGCCATGGCGACCTGTTCCTCACGCTGCAGATTGTCCTGCCGTCCCCTTTGACCGAGGGAGAACAAAAGCTGTACGAACAACTGAGTCACTTGCGAACGGGCGATCCACGCGCGGAGCTACTGGCCGCCGCCCAACGAAGCTAGCTTCCTCCACTGTTCCCGATACAGGACTCTGCATGCCGCTCGCCGAATACGCCCTGCTGGCCTTCAGCTCTCTATTTGTCATCGTCGATCCGATCGCAACGGTGCCGGCCTTTCTTGCCATGACGCCGCGCGATACCCTGCAACAGCGCCTGCGCATGGCCCGCGTCGCCTGCCTGGTGATGGTCGGAGTGCTGGCCGGGTTTGCACTGATCGGCAAATCGCTGTTTCACTTGCTGGGCATTACACTGCCTGCGGTACAGGTCGCCGGGGCACTGGTATTACTGCTGGTCGCCTTGGACATGCTCCGCGCCCAGCGTTCACCGGTCATGGAAACTGCCGAAGAAACCGCGGAAGCCAGCGGGAAAGACGATATCGCCATCACCCCCCTGGCCATCCCCATGCTGGCGGGCCCTGCGGCTATTTCGACCGTCATCCTGCTGGACGCCCAAGCGTCCGGGTGGGTTCAGCGCGGCATCTTGCTCGCTTGCCTTCCGGTAGTCGGTCTGGCAAGCTACATTATCCTAGCGCTCGGGGCGAAAGGGGCCAAATGGCTGACTCCGATGGCAGAGAAAATCATTACGCGGCTCATGGGGCTGTTGCTCGCCGCCCTCGCCGTGCAATTCTTGTTTAACGGACTCAAAGGAGCAGGCGGGCTGTTACAGCAATAGCGCACTCTTTATCATCATTACACGCGAGTTTAACCGAAGGAGGACACATGCAACGATCCCGTGCAGCAATCATGACTCTGACTCTCGCAGCCGCGGTGAGCCTGACTCTAGGCACGTCCGGTGTCTGGGCCGAAGGATACGGCAAGGACGGCCATGCCGGCGGCGGACACAGCGCCATGGGTGGACACGGTATGGGCGGCATGATGCACAGCAGCGCCGGCCACCTCATCCGCCATCTCCTCAAGCATGAAAAAGACATCGGCCTCACGGCTGACCAGGTCGCCAAGCTCAAGGACATCCAGCTCGGTCTGGACAAGACCAGGATCAAGGCGGAAGCGGATATCCAGGTCGCGGAACGCGAGTTGAAGGCCCTGACCGACGACGAGAAGTCTGATCTCGCCGCCATCGAGGCCAAACTGAAACAAAGCGAGGATATGCAGGTCGGCCTCCGCCTCACCTCCATCAAGACTAAACGCGAAGTCCTGGGTCTCTTGACCCCCGAACAGCGCGCCAAGGAAAAGGCCGAGCACGACAAAGTGATGAAAGAACACAAGGGCGCCGGCAGCGGCCACGGCACACCTCATGGCGGCGGTGCGGCGAATCCTCACGGCGGAACCAGTCCTCACAAAGGCACCGGAACTCCCTCAGCTCCCGGCAACATGTCAGTGCAATAACCTGTTTTCTGAAGGAGGTGGTCCATGAAATCTCTCACACTCATCCTCACACTCGCGATTGGAACAGTGTTGGCGCTCGGCACTCCCGCTTGGAGTGACGAGAAGAAAGGCGAGGAAGGCGATATTGCCGCCTTAGCGAAAGAAGCCAAGATCACGATCGAGCAAGCGATAAAAACCGCCGTGGAGAAAGTGCCCGGCACGGTCGTCGAAGCAGAACTTGAAAAGAAGCACGATAAGACTATCTGGGAAGTCGAAGTCCTCGGCGCGGACGGGAAAGTCACGGAAGTCCACATCGATGCTGCTACCGGCACGGTGATCGATACAGAAGCCAAGGACAAGAAGGACGAGAAGAAAAAAGAGGGGAAGAAAGGAAAGTAATCGGACCATGCCCAAAGAATTGAAGATGAAGAGTCACGATCTCCTCGTTGGTCCAGGCCGGGCGCCGGCACGGGCTATGCTCAAAGCCGTCGGGTTCACCGACGAAGATCTGTCCAAGCCCATCGTCGGGGTGGCCAATACCTGGATCGAGGTCATGCCCTGCAATTTTCACCTCCGGCGGTTGTCGGAACGGGTGAAGGCCGGGATCCGCGCGGCCGGCGGGACGCCGATTGAATACAACACGATCGCCGTCTCCGACGGCATTTCGATGGGGACCGAAGGCATGAGGGCCTCCTTAATCAGCCGGGAAGTGATTGCGGACTCGGTCGAGCTGGTCGCCCGCGGCCATCTGTTCGATGCGGTCGTCGCTCTGTCCGGTTGCGACAAGACCATCCCCGGCACCGTGATGGGGCTCGCCCGATTAAATCTGCCATCGGTGATGCTTTATGGCGGGTCGATCATGCCCGGCCAATTCCAGGGGCACGATGTGACCATTCAAGACGTGTTTGAGGCAGTCGGTAAACACGCCTGCGGGACCATGACGAATGCGGAACTAAAAGATCTGGAAGATCATGCCTGCCCGGGCCCCGGCGCCTGCGGCGGCCAGTTCACCGCCAACACCATGGCCATTGCGTTTGAATTCCTGGGAATATCGGCCATGGGGCGTAACGGTGTGCCGGCCATGGATCAGCACAAGGACGATGTCGCCTTTGAAGCCGGCAAGATGGTGATGGAGCTCCTCAAGAAGGATCTGCGTCCCAAGCAGATCATCACCCGCAAGTCGCTGGAGAATGCGATCGCCGCCGTGGCGACGACCGGCGGCTCGACCAATGCCGTCCTCCACTTGCTGGCTGTCGCCCGGGAGATGGGTGTGAAGTTGACCATCGACGATTTCGACAAACTGAACCGGAAAGTCCCGCTCCTCGCGGACCTGAAGCCGGGCGGTCGATTCACCGCGTCAGACCTCTTTGCCGCAGGCGGGACCACGCTCGTCGCCAAGCGGCTGCTGGATGCCGGCATCTTGCATCCGAATCAGCCGACCGTGTCCGGCCGCACTATCGGCGAAGAAGCCGCCGACGCGAAGGAAACAGCCGGGCAACAGGTGTTGCGGCCCCTCTCGAACCCGATCAAGCCCACCGGCGGCCTGGTCATTCTAAAAGGCAATCTGGCACCGGAAGGCTGCGTCGTGAAAGTGGCCGGCCATTCGATCATGAAGTTCCAAGGCCCGGCTAAAGTATTTGAACGGGAAGAGGATGCCTTCGCATCAGTCAAAGCAGGAAAAATCAAAGCCGGCGATGTGGTCGTGATCCGCTACGAAGGCCCGTCAGGCGGACCGGGCATGCGTGAAATGCTGGGCGTGACCGCGGCGATGGTGGGAGCCGGGCTCGGTGACTCGGTCGCCCTCCTCACCGATGGACGCTTCTCCGGCGCAACTCACGGCCTGATGGCCGGGCACGTGGCACCTGAAGCGATCAAGGGTGGCCCGATCGGCGCGGTGAAGAACGGCGATACGATTACCTTCGATATCGCCAAACGACGGCTGGACGTGGCGCTCACGGACAAAGAAATCAAGGCGCGCCTCAAGAAAGTCAAACATCCCAAACCTCGATATACGACGGGAGTGATGGGAAAGTATTCGCGCCACGTGTCCTCAGCATCAGAGGGAGCAGTGACCAGCTAACGAATCGGGCATTGTGTGGTTGATATCGGGGAGGAGCACATCTGTGTTTCTCCCCGATTCTGTTAGTGGTAGGTTATCTGCCGTTCCCGGCTGACCACGGTTTCCAAAAGCGCGAGCGTTCCATTTTTCTCAGTCCACCGCTGAATCGTTTCCTTCGTCCAATTTCCCACGGTATCGAACTCATACGTCACGACGGACTTGCGAAGGTGCGCGCTCCGGAAGAACTCACTCTGCTGTTCGATCCGCTGACCGGCGTCGTTGTATCGATAGACATCTTTTCGCATCAACGTCCCGTCTCCTGCATAGAACCGGCTTTCCTTCAACCGGCCCAACGGCCCGTGATGATGCGTCGACTCCAGCACCAGACGCCCTTGAAAATATCGAGCGAGGTAAATCAGTGTCCCCCTGATGTCATAGAGCGATTTTTCGACCGTTCCATTCCCGGTGATCGCGAGATCCTCCGTGACGACGCCCCGTTCGTCATACAGGCTGAATTCTGCATGGGCGAGCTGGCCATCATCGGTCGCCGCAATCATGGCCACTTGCCGGCCCTGCTCGTCGAACCCATACCGGTAGAGCTTCTTGTACAGCGCACGGCCGTCCGGCTCGACCGTCTGCTCTTCCGTTACCCGACCGGCATCATCGTAGGACAATCGGTACTGAGCCGAATCGGTTTCTTGCGTGGGAAAGAGTTCGACCTTCGTCAGGCGCCCGTCACGATCGAAGTGGTGGATGGTACGTAGTTGCGCATGACGGGTCTGCGCCGTCTTCACGGGGCCTATCAATTCTTGTTTGGAGAGATCGTTCGTCGTCGCGCCGAGTCCCGAGCCCGCGGCGGGACAGAGGAGAACCCCGACGATGAATAGAACCCGAAACAACCATGGATGATCAGTCTGCATGCAGGTGGCGCATCATACACCGCTTGCTCCAATGAGGAAACTCCTAGGCACGGAGCGTTCCTACCGCTCCTTCATACGCCCGCGCATCTCCAAAATCATGCCATCCAGATCGGCCTCGGCCTTGCTTCGATCACTGACCAATTCGTCCAAGTTATAGGTACGAGGTGCGGAAGGAGTTATGAGCGGCTGAACAGGCCCGCTCTGGGTTTTGGGGCTGACCATCTTGGGTGCCGGAGCCTGGATGGAGGCAGGAGGAGGAACCGGGATGGGTTGTTGCATCGGGAGCTGAGCCGCCGGCACTTCCGCCGCCGCACGGGTTGGCCCAGACGGCGAGCGCGCTGGCAACTGACCTGAGGCAGCACCCTGTTCACGCAACCACTGCCTGGCGACAGAAGATTTGAGCGAGAAGCTGATGCTGGTGATCGGCATGCCATCGGGCGCCACCCGGGCGATCGCCGTATTGACCCCGATCATATGTCCTTCACTGTCGACGAGCGGGCCGCCGGAATTCCCCCGGTTCAAACTGGCTTCCGTTTGGAAGACATGTTTCCCCTTCACGCCGTTGAAATTATCAACTTCGGCGCTGATCACTCCCGTCGTCAGGGTCCACAACCCTCCCTGTTCAGGGTGGCCGATCGCGATCACGCGGTCTCCGATCTTCGTCCGATCCGAGTCGCTTAGATCGATAACTGGAAGCGGAGCCGCCATGCCCTCAAGCTTGAGCAATGCCAAATCCAGCGGGGCAGAATAGGCCACCAGTTTGGCACGCACCATGCGGGCCAGGTCGGCTTTGGTATCCCCGCTCACGCGGACCGGCTTCAAGAACACGGACAGTCGCGGATAGGGCTTTCCCGTTTTCTCTTCAATGACCACATGCGCATTCGTCAGCACGACGCCGTCGGCCTGGATGATCGAGCCCGTTCCCCCGCTGCCGCCCTTTCCACTGTCGGAATGGCCCATGACCATGACGACGGCCGGTGAGGCCTGTTCATAGATCTCGCGCGGGGTCAGCTCCTTCGCTTCAACGCTCATGTGCCCCTGGCTAATCAGAGCCGCAAGAAAAACCAATGCATATCTCATCGATTTCTCCTATCTTTCAATCGTCGCCGCATCGGAGAGAGACTGCTCCCGTCCCCCACTCCATCGACAACAGACACCTCGTTGCCCAATCTTATATGGCTCAACGGAGAGAGGCGCCAGGCGTCGACCAGCCGACAGTACGAGAGCGAGTAGGAAAACCTGAGAAGCGACTTATAGGCGCTTAAAGAAGTCGGCGACCATTTCAACCACGTAGGTCAATTGGGCGTCGCTGAGTTCGGCATAGATGGGGAGGGACATGACTTCTTCGGCGGCCCGTTCGGATAAGGGGAAGGCTCCCTTCCGATAGCCAAGCTCCTGGTAACAGCTCTGCAAATGCATCGGGAGCGGATAATAGATCTCGGTCCCGACGCCCTTCTCTTTCAGATGAGCCCGAAGTTCGTCTCGCTTCGAGACCCGCACGGTGTACTGATTGTAGACGTGAAAATTGCCCGCCTTCGTCGATGGCAATGTCACCCGATCCAGCAAACCTGCCGCTCGAAACAACTGGTCATACCGGGCGGCATTGCGCCGGCGGCCTTCCGCCCATTGATCCAGATACTTAAGCTTGATATCGAGCACGACGGCTTGTAGCGTATCCAATCGGCTGTTAATCCCGACCGCTTCATGGAGATAGCGCACCCGGCTTCCATGCACGCGCAACATGGCCAGCGCATCCGCGAGTCCCTGATCATTAGTTGTGATCATCCCGCCATCGCCGAACCCGCCAAGATTCTTCGAAGGGAAAAAGCTGAAGCAGGCGGTATCTCCCAACACCCCGGCGCGCTGACCGCCTTGTCCGGCCCCGATGGCCTGGCAGGCATCTTCGATGACATGCAGTCTCTTTGCCTTGGCAATCTGGTTGATGGCCGGCATATCGGCGCATTGCCCGAATAGATGAACAGGAATGATAGCCTTGGTCCGCGACGTCACAGCCCGCTCTAGCTGGGCAGGATCAAGATTGAACGTATCCGGCTGAATATCGATAAAGACCGGCTTCGCACCCAATCGAGACACGGCGCCGGCTGTGGCGAAGAATGTAAACGGGACCGTGATCACTTCGTCGCCTTGCCCCACTCCCATCGCCATCAGCGAAAGCAGCAACGCGTCGCTTCCCGAGGCACAGCCGATGGCATACCGAGCACCGACATACTTCGCCAGAGACGCCTCAAAGGCCACCACGCGCGGACCGAGGATAAACCCCTGCTCGTCGCAGACCGTTTGAACCGCCGCCATGATCTCAGCCCGAAGCGGCTGAAACTGAGCTTTCAAATCGAGAAGCGGAATGTTCATAGACTCACAGCGCCCCGAAACTCACTCGCATTGATTGCCTCTGTCCACGCGATCTTTACCCCATCAATACCTTGGACGCGATGTCTTTGCAAGTGGAGAATGAAACTGGCGGGACAGGAGCTAGCGAAAATCACGACGCTGGAAGATGATACTCGCAGACATCAACAGAAATGCGACATAGGTCAATCCATACACCACAATAAGCATAAGGTCCGTTCCAGAGACCTCAATATGGTGAATGACGTTCCCCTTGAGATTGAATCGCTCCAAATTCGGCAAAACATAATAGAGCCCTGTGACCACCGCGCGCATGCCTTCATCCATCTTCTCTCCGAAGGTCTTGAGATCCGCCGTCAGATGGCCGATCACGTAGGTGGCCAGCGTGAAAATGGCGCTGAGCGTCGCGCTCGTGAAGGTAGAACACAACAGAGCCACCGCCGTGATGACCATGAACTCCATAAAGATCAACCCCAGCGCCTTGAACAACACACTTTCAATCGGCACACCTTGCGCAGAGAGTACCAGCAACAGCCCCCCGGCCATGATCAGCGTATTGACAAAGAGGGTCAGTGTTAAACCAAGGTATTTGCCGACCAAGAATTGGTAGCGCGCGACTGGTTTCGACACGATGGTATAGATCGTTTTTTTCTCGATCTCTTTGTTGACAAGTCCGATTCCGACAAAGATCGCGATCAATACACCAAAAATATTGATACTCCCAAGTCCCACATCCAGCAACAAGCGATGAAACTCTCCCAGCGTCAGCCGCATCAACAGCAACGAACTCCCGATCATCAGCAACGCAAACACCAACAGGTTATAGAGCAACTTGTCGCGCAAGTTCTCCCGGAACGTATTGAGCGCAATCGATAAGACCTTCATACCCCCGTCTCCACAGGTGACTGCACCCCTCTGGCTTCACGAATAAACAGGTCCTCCAGCGATGCCTTATGAGGAGTCAGCGAGACCAGCTTGGCATGAGCCGCCCGAATAACTTCAAGAGACTCATCGACCTGACGCTGGCTACTCAGCACAACCATGACTCGTTCCCCGTTCAGCACCACCTTTGTTGCCAAGACACGCAAATGCCCCAGACCTTCCGGCGAAAGCCGATCGACGACCATCTCGACTTCTTGCGTAGCTCCCTGTTCAATCAACTCAGACACCTGTCCACAAGCCACCAATCGGCCCTTCATGATCATGGCGACTCGGTCACAGAGCAACTCGGCATCGTGCAAAATGTGCGAGCTGAACATGACCGTCTTGCCCGATTCCTTGAGACGAAAAATCAGGTCCCGAACTTCTTTCCGCCCGATCGGATCAAGACCGGACATTGGCTCATCCAGGACGACCAGCTCCGGATCATTGATCAAGGCCTGTGCAATTCCCACCCGCTGCAACATACCTTTGGAAAATTTGCGCAGCTGAAGATCCCGCGCATGGGTCATCCCCACCAGCTCAAGTAACTCATCCACGCGCTTGTCGAGGGTGGCTCCCCAGAGACCAAACAGATGACCGTAAAAATTAAGAAATTCTTGGCTAGTCAGATAGTCATAAAAATAGGGAGACTCGGGAAGAAACCCAAGTTTGGCTTTCGCGGCCGGATCGCCCACCGGATGGCCAAAGATTGAGGCAGATCCGCTCGTGGGATAGATCAGCCCCATTAGCATCTTGATCGTGGTCGTTTTCCCGGCGCCGTTGGGGCCAAGAAACCCAAACACCTCACCCCGCCGAACATCCAATGACAACTGATCCACCGCGGTGACACGCCGGCCCCAGAAGCCGATTCTGAATACTTTCTGCAAATTGAGAATCTGTACGACAGGCTGGTCTTGGAAGTCCATGAAGCGCTCCAGGCTACACACCGCCCTGTTTATCCAACCGGAAAACCTTCAGTCTGGCTGGCCGGCTACTGCTGGAAACCTGCCCCGTTTCTGAATCAAGCTGATACGAGCCGCCAAATGGCTCTTCAGGCATTGCTGGCAGTATGCCGGACAAGACTAAGTCAGACAACGATTTTGGATACTTTCGTTCTGTCTGACGGTAGCGCTGGATCGCGTCCTCAAGGCGTCTGAGATCCCGCTCGATTATGACTTCTTTGACCCGCATCTCCAGTTTCTCCCGCACTGCAATGTCGGGATTTTCTCTCCACATTGCCTCAAGAAACTGCAGCGCCACGTCAGGGCTTCCCGATTCCGCATACATTCTGGTCGCCAATCCTGGCAGGAAACCTGGGGCACCGGGAATCTTCGCCGCCCGGCCAATATATTCGGCGCCTTTTGCTGAATCGCCGAGAACAAAATAATGATTGTAGCCAAGTAGAAATGGAAGGTTCCATTCGCTTGGATTTTCCGCATGGCCTTTCTCAAGGAGCTGATTGCTCAAATCAGCCCTGCCCGCTACATCAGTCAGAACCACTCCTCCCACGTAATACACATACGCGTATAAGGGATCGAGCGTGGTAATCACGTCCATCGCATGATACAGCCACACATGCTCATCAGCAGAATTTTTCTTCTTCCCGAGCACCTGGAGCGTCCTGAGCCAGAGAATATCCGCCCCAAGATGGTGGTAGCCCAATAAGGCCGGCCGCAGAACCTCACCACGCGGGAGTTGCGCTAATTCTTCAATCTTCCCTGCCACTCGGTCAGAACGGCGATCCAAATCTTGCTGGAGGTATGTCAGCAGCCCGATGAGGAAGGCCATTGCAACAAGCAGCGCAGGGCATATTAGATTTGTAGCAGTAGAGGATGACGATTGGGCAGGAGAGAGAGAAGAAGAGCCGAAATGCATGGGGAACTACTACCTCTTTAATAAACAAGGTCCCGCCGGCTGTTTCCAGCCGGCGGGACACTTGGTTTAGGCAGAGCCTAGGCCGACGTTAGAATACGCCGGTCGTACAATCCTGAGCTCCGGTCCCGTCAGCCGACGCCCACACCGACAATGTAGCATCGCCGTCGAGATTGGACGAAGCCGTCGCCCGGAAACCACCAGCAGTCGCACCCGCGTCAACGGCTCCGGTTTCATGGATGGCGTTAGCAGCAGGGGTCAGCACCGGACCGAGACACGAGGTATGCGCTGCCACATAAGTGCCGGTCGCATACTGATACAGCACGTTGCCGGTCGGTTGGAAGCCAAGATCGGCGAATGATCCCAACGTCACACCAGCACCGGCGGCACCCACACACCAACCCTGGGCACCAGCAGCCGTAACCACAGGCCCAGCACCGCCCGGAAACCAGGAGGTGGGAGCGTTCTTCGTAGCCGCAACGGGAAGCGCCAACAGCGGCCAACGGGCCACCGTGAGATAGCAGCCCCGCTCACCCTGCCACGACACTTCCGAGGTCTTGATGGCGCCCAGGTTCGTCTTGGCCTCCGACTGCCGCGACTTCATCTGATACTGCAGGAAGTTCGGGATGGCGATGGCCGCCAAGATGCCGATGATCGCCACGACGATCATCAACTCGATGAGGGTGAAACCCTCTTGTTTACGCAATGCCTTAAACATCGTACTGCCTCCTGGTTGATGGTTCACTGACTGCCCTCGTTCACACTCTGCTTCTTCTTGCTACCCGAGGCGCTCGTGTTGGCGCCTACCAGGGCTATAGCAGGTTTGATGCCGGTCAGCGTTAAAGACGAACGTATCACCATCCATCTGGAAATCAACAAGTTAGAAGAAATCATCCGACTGGGCACTTATGCTCGGCGGCAACCAGCCCTTCCGCAATCTGCTCAAAACTGCCAAGAATTGGCATCTCACCCGTTTATCTTGAACAGAAAACGGACGAGGTTCATCTGCCTGATCGATCAATATCGGAAGCCTGGGATCTCTGGAGAATGAGCGCTTGAGGCGGCTTCATGGAGAAGGATCTCCTTGAAACTACTCATGAACTTTAGCGGATGATCACAGGAGAATCGTTGACTGCCTGGTGTGACCGATTGCTCTCTATAGATAAGGATGCGCCGTAATCCGCGTCGTCTCGTGCGAACCGATCGGAATAGATACGGCTATGGGGCAGATTATTTAGACTGTATCTTCTCTGATACGCGACGTTTGGCCTGCTGGATACGATCCTCGCTGGCAGGATCACCAAGACCCTGCTCGCGGAAGCGTTGAACCAGCTTTTCGTTCGAAGGATCAAGTTCCAGTGAATGGAGCCACGCTTCCTTCGCATCCGATAACTTCTGTTGCTTCATATAAATTTCGCCGAGATGCTCATAAATCACCGGATCGTCACCCACCAGTGCGACTGCGCGCTTGATCTCGGTCAGCGCTTCATTGAATTGCCCCGCCTTATAGAACGCCCACCCAAGACTATCAACATAGTATCCGTTGTCGGGTTTAAGCGCGACCGCCTGCCTGGTCAATGACAAGGCCTGCTCCACCTTGACGCCCCGCTCTGCATAGCTATACCCGAGATAATTCAGGGCATCGGCGTGGTGCGGGTCCAGACTCAGGGCCGACTCCATCGACTTCACCACATCCTCAAAGCGGTTGAGCTTATCGTACGCAGTCCCCAAGTTGAAATGCAGATCCGCATTCTTCGGATGATGGCGAAGGCCTTCTTCAAAGGCACTCAAGGATCTCTCGAATTGCTCGGCCTGGAGGTGCGCGAGTCCCAGCACAATAAAGGGTTCAGGCTGCTTGGGATTGATCCTCGTCGCTTCGGTCAAATGGGTGATCGCAGCGGGATAGGCTTTGAGCCGATACTGCAACACTCCAAGATGCATGTGGCTGTCGGCATACGAAGGATCGAGCTGAATATTGAACTGATACGCTTCCAGCGCTTTCGGGAACTCCTTCGTCTCCTCATAGAGATAGCCAAGATAGTCTCGCACTTTGAGTTCGGCAGGCCGCGCTTTCAGCACCGCCTGGAGCAACTCAATAGCCTTCGGGAATTCCCTCTTCTCTCCGTAGATCAAGGCCATTCGCAGCTGCGCGTCGAGGTCGCCGGGCTCTTCGGCCAGCATCTTGTCGAGTTCCGCGAGGCCACCGGCGTAATCCTTGGTATTGACGTAGAGCTGGATCAGATGTTGGCGGATATCCTTATTATTGGGATTCACCCGTTCCAGATATCGCTTGAGCACCGCAATCGCTTTTTCTCGTTCCTGCCGGGTTTCGTATAGTGAGGCTTGGGCAAGGTACGCCGGTTCGAATGCCGTATTGACCGCGATGGCCCGATCGAAGCTTGCCAACGCCTCTTCCTGTTTGCCTGATTCGAGGAAGATCCGCCCGAGGTAGTAGTGGCCGATGGGGGACTCCGGGGAGACTTTCAATCCTTGCTTCGCCGTCTGCTCGGCCTCCGCCAATCGCTTCTGATTCACGAGGATAATCGCTTTGGGGAAATAGGCGTCGCCCTGTGCCGGGTCACGTTCAATTGCCAGATCTAATAGGCGAAGCGCTCGATCAGGCTTGCCGGCGCTGGCGAGAATGCCGGCCATCTGCGTCAACTGTTGGGCATCCTGACCGGTCCCTTCACCGACTTCCTCCGCATAACGAGCCGCATTGGCCAGGTCACCTAAGCCGAAATAGATTCCGGCCAGTCGCGCTTTGACCGAGCGCGAGTTCGGATCGGTTTTGAGCACCGCTCGATATTCCTGGATCGCTTTCTCATTGTCTTGGGCCAGTTCGGCTTGATATCCCAGCATGAAATGATACGACGCTGAAGCATCCGCAGCCGGAGCCGGAGCCACGGCCGGCTTTTTCGGTGCGAGGCCGGCTGACGTGGCTTCCTGCGGATGCGGCGCCGCCGCACAGGCCACCACCACGAGAGGAATAAGGATGCCCAACAGTCCACGCCCCGCGCACAGCGGCATATGACCAGGGGACAATAATGAGGAGGCGACCGAAGAGCAGCGTCGTGTATTCACAGTAGCCTTGGGGGAAAAGGACTCGGAGTGCATCGTCAGTTGTGAGGAATTATACCGACAGGAGAAAAGACCCGTCAAACGACTTCACGATTCGCGAGCGTCGAGGCTTTCAAATTTGGCAAACCGATCCTGGAAGAACAGATCCCGCTTTCCGATCGGACCGTTTCGATGCTTGCTGATAATAATCTCAGCAATGCCCTTCCGCTCAGAGTTCTGGTCATAGACATCTTCGCGATAGATAAACATCACCACGTCGGCGTCCTGTTCGATTGCGCCGGACTCACGCAAGTCGGCCAGCATCGGGATCGGCGGCTTCCTCGCCTCTACGGCGCGGCTGAGCTGCGAGAGCGCCACCACCGGCACATTCAGCTCTTTCGCCAACGCCTTCAGCGACCGGGAGATGTCGGAGATTTCCTGCTGCCGCGACTCGGAATCACTCCGCCCCTGCATGAGCTGGAGATAGTCCACGATCAGAAGATCCAGCCCCTTCTCCGCTTTGAGACGGCGGGCCTTCCCGCGCATCTGCTGGACGGTAATCCCACCCGTATCATCAATATAGATCGGCGCTTGCTCCAACCTGCCTGCGGCTTCGGCCAGCCGCCACCAATCTTCTTTTTGCAGCTTACCCGTCCGGAGTCCGTGCGAATCGACCCGCGCTTCCGAGCTCAACATGCGCAACACTATTTGCGGCTTGGACATTTCGAGACTGAAGATACCGACCACCGCCTTGGCGTGGATTGCGGCATGCGTCGCAAACCCCAAGGCCAGACTGGTCTTGCCCATACTGGGACGAGCCGCCACGATGACGAGATCGGACGGCTGAAGCCCCGCGGTAAGATCGTCCAGATCGTAGTACCCCGTCGGAACTCCCGTAACATGCTCTTTCCGCTTCGACAGCTTGTCGACGAGATCAAGACTCTCTTTGATGATGTCGTTGATCGGGGTAAATGATCGTTCCAGTTTGCCTTGGGCGATACTGAAGACCGAGCGCTCGGCAAAGTCGAGCAGATCGTCAATGGAAGTCGTCCCTTCATAGCCTTTTGTCAGCACTTCCGTCGAAGTGTGAATGAGCTCCCGTGCCACCGCTTTGTCGCGCACAATCTTGCAGTGATACCGAATGTTCGCGGAACTGGATACCGACTGGACCAACTCAGCAAGAAAGGCCGCGCCTCCGATCGATTCCAGCTCCCCCTTTGCTTTCAACCGTTCAGTCAGCGTGATCTGGTCGATGACTTCCCCGACATCGGCTAGGTCGAGCATCGCCCGATACACTTTGCGATGGGCCGTGCGGTAGAAATTCTCTTCGACAAGCAGTTCCATCGCTTTCGGCATGGCCTGGTTGTCCAGCAGGATAGCGCCCAATACGGACTGCTCGGCCTCAAGATTCTGCGGCGGCAATTTCGGCTGGGAAAGATCGACGGTCGCGAACGGCTTCATGACGTCCTCTTCGATCCCTTTCGGGTCTGTTTGGACGCATCCGCCCCTGCTACGCTTACGGATGACTGCGCTTGCAACCCACGAAACAGACGATCAACGTTTAACGCAAAACCCGTGGATGGAATATTCCTCCCGAAGCGGCCGATGAGATGGTCATAGCGTCCCCCACCTCCCAATTCAACCCCGACCCCTTCAGCAAAGACGTCAAACACCACACCATCATAGTAATCAAACCCGCGGAACTCACCCAAATCAAGAATGAGGACGTCTTGATGCCCCGCTTGACACAAGAGCTGATAGACCGTCGCCAACCGAATAAGCGCCTGAGTGGCAGACTTGTCGCCTTTGGCAAGCACTCGACCTCGGTCCAACACCTCGGCCTGCCCGCACAGCTCGGGTGCCTCTAAAATGGAGCTGGCATACCGCGCTGCCACCTGTTCACCGGCAAGAATTTCTTGCAGACGAGGAAGATCTTTGCGAGCCGCAGCCTGTTCCGCTCGTTTCTGTCCGCTTGGAGATAGCCCTGCCCTGACCAGCAGCCCCTTAAAAAACCCGACATGCCCGAGTGAGATCTTAAAGGAGCGGAGGCCGACCTGCTTCAAGCACTCGATCATCAGGATGAGCATCTCGCTGTCGGCAGCAGCATCATCCGCCCCGATATACTCTGCGCCGACTTGAAAAATTTCCCGGTCGCGCCCGGCATGCTCCGGCTCATAGCGAAACACGGAGGTGCGATAGGACACGCGTAACGGCAACTGAGTGCCCATCATGCCCATTGCCACGGTTCGTGCGATCTGAGCAGTCGCGTCCGGTCGCAAGAGCAGAATACGGCCGGTGGTGCGATCGGCAAACTTGTAGCATTTCTCAATCAGCTCAGGCTCCAATCCGGGCGTGAGCACATCGAGATATTCAAATGTCGGCAGAATGATTTCGTCGTAACCCCGACGCGTCAGACGTCCCAGCAGTTTGGACTCGAGCGCTCGGACTTGTTTCGCCGCGGCAGGCAGAATGGTCGCCATCCCTGACGGGACCAGCGACCGGTCACGCAAAGGATGGGTCTGACCAAGATCAACGCGCGTCTTCGAAGAGGCAGGAGGCATAGCAACCGATGCGCGTCTACGACCGTTAGGAGAGATTTGCTACTTTGACCGACAGAATATTGGAACTGGATTTGATCTTGTCCAGCGCGCTCGCCGGGAACACGGTATCCGAAGCAATGATCAACAAGGCGTTTCCGCCGCGCTTTTCGAGCGCGCACTGCATGCGGACGATATTGATATTGTTCTCGCCGAGTACATGTCCCACCATCCCGATCACCCCGGGCCGATCGACATTGTGAATGAACAGCATGTGCCCCTCAGGAACCACTTCAACCTTAAAGCTGTCGATCTCGACGACCCGGGCGTCCTTCTTATGATAAAGCGTGCCCGCAACCTGGTGCGTGGCCTTTCCCGCCTCAACCTTGACGCGGATCAGGCTGGTAAAGTCGCCGGCGTCCGTACTCTTGATCTCTTTCACTTCGATGCCCCGCTCTTTTGCCACGACCGGAGCATTGACGTAGTTCACCGGGTTTTCCATGATCGGCGTCAGCAAGCCTTTCAACACGCCGATTGTCAGCGGCGCGATCGAGAGTGTCGCGACTTCCCCGCTATATTCCACTGTAACCCGTTCAATTCCGCCTTGGCACAATTGAGACAGCAGGGATCCCATTTTTTCCACGAGCGTGAGATAGGGCTGCAACCGCGGCAACAGCTCCGGTGCAATGGACGGAATGTTCACCGCCCCCCTGGCCACACCCTTCGTAAAGTAGTCGACCACCTGCTCGGCGATCCCGACTGCGACGTTTTCCTGAGCTTCCGTCGTCTGGGCGCCGATATGCGGCGTGCAGATAAAATTATCTAAGGCTAAGAGAGGATTGTCGGCCTTGACCGGCTCCTCTTCAAACACGTCAAACGCCGCAGCCGCCACCTTCTTGCTCTTCAATGCCTCGACGAGGTCGACTTCGTTGATGATGCCACCGCGGGCGCAGTTCACGATCATCACACCGGGTTTCATGGTGGCAATGGCCTGCGCGTTGATGATGCCCTTCGTTTCAGGCGTGAGCGGCGTATGGACCGAGATAATATCGGCGCTCTTGAACAAATCAGGCAACGCCATCATCGTCACGCCCATTTTCTCCGCTCGATCCGCAGCCAAATAGGGATCGTATGCGATCACTCGCATACCGATTCCTTGTGCCATTTTCGTCAAGTGGCTGCCGATTTGTCCGACGCCAACGATGCCGAGCACCTTATTGTAGAGCTCGACCCCCATGAACTTGTCTTTTTCCCACTTGCCGGCCTTCACGGACGCGGTGGCTTGTGGAATCCGTCGGCTCATCGCGCAGATCATGGACATCGTGTGCTCGGCGGTCGTAACGGTATTGCCGCCCGGCGTATTCATGACGACAATCCCGCGCTTCGTGGCCGCCGGCGTATCGACGTTGTCGAGACCGGAGCCCGCACGCCCAACGATCTTCAACTTCGGCGCTGCCGCGATCAGCTCATCGGTGACCTTGGTGCCGGAGCGCACGATCAACCCATCCGCGTCCTGAATCTCTTTAAACAATTCCTCTTTCGGCATTTTCGATTTCACCACCACGGTGAAACCAGCCTTTTCAAGGAGTTCGACGCCCTGCTTCGATAAACTGTCGCTGATCAGGATTTTCATGAAGACCTGCCTATTTCGCCATCAAAATTTCTTGCGCTTTACCCACTCCGCTGCCCAACTTCACAGAATGGCCAAGCCCCTTCAGGACCATCTCTGTCGCAGCCACGGCCGTAATCACGTCAAATCGATCGGCATAGCCCATATGAGAGAGACGAAACACTTTGCCCTTCAACTGGTCCTGCCCGCCGGCTGCGGTAATGCCGTATTGAACACGGAGATTCTTATAGATGGCCTGCCCGTCCACTCCCTCCGGAGCACACACCGTCGTCAGCGCATCGCTAGGTGAATTCTTTGGGAATATCGCCAAGCCTGCAGCCTTCATCCCTTCACGCATGGCGTGGGCCAACTGCCCCTGCCGGGCAAACATCTTTTCGAGCCCTTCGGCCTTCATGATTCTGAACACTTCCTGAAGACCGATGATCAAAGACACTGTCGGAGTAAACAACGTCTGATTCTTGGCCTGATTCTCACGTTCTTTCTTGAAGTTGAAATAGAACGACGCATTCTTGGCTTTTTCCGCAAATGCCCAGGCCTTGTCGCTGACACTCACAAACGCCATTCCCGGCGGAAGCATAAGGGCCTTCTGCGAACCGGTAATGACCACATCCAATCCCCATGCATCCGTCTTGATGTCGAATACGCCCAACGCGGTAATCGCGTCGACAACCAAAATCGTATTCTCGTACCCTTTGACAATCTCGCCCAACGCCTTCACGTCGTGCGACACTCCGGTCGACGTTTCACTGGCCTGGACATAGACCGCCTTAATTGAGGGATCGGCCTTCAACGCATCGGCGACCACTTTCGGATCGACCGCATCGCCCCACTCGACCTTGATTTCCGTGACCTGCACTCCAAATGCTTTGCAAATCTTTCCCCACCGCTCGCCAAACTTCCCGCCATTGATACACAGTGCCTTGTCGCCGGGAGACAGAAAATTGGAGATCGACCCTTCCATCCCCCCGGTACCGGAGGAAGCCAACATCAGGACGTCATTTCGAGTCTGAAACAGCCACTTGAGCCCCTCACGAACTTCCGCGAAGATCGGATCGAACTCAGGAGCCCGATGATGAATCATCGGACGGGCCATCGCCAACAACACTTCTGGGGGTACAGGCGTAGGGCCCGGAGCCAACAAATACCGCTTCAACATTGACCGATCCTCCTTCAATATCACCCGGTGGGGATGCGACTAGAAAAGAGGCGGTACGCTACCACTAGCGCCACAAGACTGTCAAGAAATGGAGGCCACAAGAGCTCAAAATCGCTGGATGTTTTGCCTCACATCTCATCACATCCCAACAATACAGAAGTACAGACTCGTGCCGCCAGCGCGGCTATGGACAAAGAGTCCTCCTCAAAAGAAGGGCGCTCTAACCCATTCAATTTCTTGACAACACACAGACTGATCGATAGTCTAATCAAAGAAAAGAGTATTTCACCAGAACTTGAGGTCCATTTTGAATCTACGACATCTCTCTATGCCATTTTTCGCACTCTGCATTCTTACGATCGGAACCTTCTTGGTCCCCGTCGAGGACAGTTTCGCCGAAGCTCCATCGCCGGACGTGGCGGCCGATGTGAATACCCCGGAAGAAGACGACGAACCGGATGCCAACCTGGTTCCTCTCGAACCTGAATTGACCACTCTCCCTCCAGAACTGACCGAACCCGCGCAGGATTCAGGAACGGCCATCGGAGCTGCATCGCAAGATCCGTCAAACTCGATGGTGCCATTCCCAAGCCCCATCCAATCCGCCAATGGCGGGACCGTCTACAATATTCCCATCGTGATGGACCCCACCGTGCAGAGTCACATTCGCTTCTTCAATACGTCGATCCGATCTCGCTTTGAACAATGGCTCATACGACTCAGCCGCTATCAACCGCTGGTTGAAAAGATTTTCTCAGAATTCAATATTCCCAGCGATCTGGTCTATCTGTCCCTAGTCGAAAGCGGCTTCAATCCCTACGCTTTCTCGCGCGCGAAAGCGACCGGACCGTGGCAATTCATGAAAGGCACGGGAAAGGTCTATGGCCTCCGCATCGACAATTACGTGGATGAACGCCGCGACCCGATCAAGTCAACCGTCGCAGCTGCTCGCTACCTCCGCGACCTCTACGACCTCTTCGGAGCCTGGCCTCTCGCCATGGCGGCCTACAATGCCGGTGAAGGCAAGGTCATGCGGGCGCTCCATAAGGTTCAAGGGGAAACCTTCTCTGACATCTCGAAAACTAAATTGATCCGCACCGAAACGAAGCAATACGTACCCCGCATCATGGCCGCCACCGTTATCGCACGGAATCCCGATCAATACGGATTCCCGCAGAATCCTGTTGCGCCCCATCAGTTTGAAGAAGTGGTGGTGAATCGGCCGCTCCATTTCCATGCGATCGCCAACACCACCGGCATCCCGTACGAAGAACTCCGTCTTCTGAACCCGGAACTTCGACGTGACGCCACGCCGCCTGGGGAATCGGCGTACCACCTCAAAGTCCCAGTGGGAACCAGCACGAAAGTGGTCCAGCTTCTGGATCGTGTTCCCTCGTATAAATTTCCTCCGCTCCCGGCAGTCAAAGTGCAACGCGTCAAAGCCGATAGCGGACGATGGTATCGCGTGCGCGGAGGGGACACACTCGAGAAAGTCTCCAAGCGTTTCCGCGTCCCCATGAAAACACTGAAGGCGAAAAACAACCTGACCAGCCCTGTCATCAAGGCCGGGGAGTTTTTGATCATCGCACGCTAACACCGCACCTCTGCTTCAGGCTTAGCCTGAAGCAGCAGTACCGCAAAAGCGGGCGAGTTATGGTTTCTTAGGTGTGGCCGGTGCTGTAGCAGCCGGCGCAGGAGAAGCAGGGGCGGGATCTGGCGACTTCTTCACTTCAAGCACCTTGAGCCGCACAGCGGCTTCGTTGGCCAGCGGGGAATTCGGGTAGTTTTTCATCAAGTCCTGATAATGTGCCAGCGCACCCTCAGGCCGCGACAGACTCTCTTCCAGCCGGGCCAGCTCAAACAGTGCATGATCCCGATTCAACGCACCGGGAATATCTAGCACCGCCGAATAAGCCTTGGCTGCCTGATCACGATCCCCCTTCAAAAGATACGCATAGCCCAAACGCTGCTGAACCAAACCAAGCAGCGACGCATTCGATCCGTACATCAGAACAAATCGCTTATACGCTTCAATAGCCGCATCCAACTCATTGGCCTGAACCAACGCATTCCCGAGATGGAACGCCGCAAGCGGGGCCGTTGATGTCCGGGGATACTCCTCCACAATTCTCTTATAGAGCGCCACCGCTTCCTTGAGATTCGTATCCGCCTTTTTGGGGTCGTCTGCAGGCCGTGTGAAATAGTGAAGCGTGGCTTCCCGTTCAAGATCTTGGGCTTTATGAGCCGTCTGGCTGTCGTACCACAACACACCACCGACAATTCCCGATGCGAGCAGTAGAATCGCTGCCCCCACCAGCAACGGACCACGATAGACGCGCACACTCTCCAGCCAATGCTCAAGATTGCTGACCAGATGCGCCTCGTCGACCGGCAAAGTCCGTGGTGGAACTTTAATACGATAGGTCATAAGATGTCCTGGCAAACTGCGATTTTATTTCGAATGAACCTGGGCCTTATACTAGGGATTGATTTACCTTGTCAACGTAACTCATCCTGGTACGACCCGCAGGCCCCGAGCGCCGCCTGATCAGAGAGTATCCCCCATGTTTCAGAGCCGCCTCCAACAACTGGATCACCAATCACTGACCCGGCGCCTCCATACACTCGGCTCTGCGACCGGACCAACCATTCAGCTCGCGGGGCGCACAGTCATCCTGCTGGCCTCCAACGACTACCTGGGTCTCGCCACCCATCCTGAGGTCATTCACGCCGCCATCCAGGCAACCACACAGTACGGAACAGGTGCCGGAGCAGCCCGATTAGTCTGCGGCACACTCCCTCCTCATACAGAGCTGGAACAGGCTCTTGCCGCCTTTAAACAGACCCCCTCTGCCTTAGTCTATGGATCGGGGTACCTTGCGAATTTGGGCATCATCCCATCGCTCATCACACGAGACGGGCAGATCTTCGCTGATCGCCTCTGTCACGCCAGCCTCATCGATGGTGCGCGCCTCAGTCGCGCTGACCTGCGGGTCTTCAGGCACCGAGATCTGAATCACCTTGAGGCCCTCCTCAAACGGACAACCCCTGGGCGCCCAGTGCTCATCGTGACAGACGGGCTGTTCAGCATGGACGGCGATCTGGCCCCGCTTCCTGAACTGGCAACTCTGGCCGAACGATTCGGTGCGACGCTCTATGTCGATGATGCCCACGGCACCGGAGTGATGGGACAATCCGGCCGCGGCACACTCGAGCATTTCGAAGTTGAGGGCCGGATTCCGTTTCACATGGGCACCCTCGGCAAAGCACTTGGTAGTAGCGGCGCCTATCTCGCCGGCCCTACGGACATGATCCAATACCTGGTGAACACCAGCCGCCCCTTCATGTTTACAACCGCCCCGCCGCCTGCTTCGGCGGCAGCGGCCTGCGCCGCGCTGACCGTACTCCAAAAAGATCCGTCACGCCGCGCTCGGCTGTGGCGCAATCGCGACCATTTATTTGCAGGCCTGACCCGTCTCGGATTTCACCTCACCGAATCCGCCAGCCCTATTCTTCCGATTCTGATCGGTCACGCCGAGAAGGCGCTCGCTTTTGCCGAACAACTGCTGGCTCAAGGAGTCTACGCGCCGGCGATCCGCCCACCGACCGTCCCCGATGGATCCAGCCGTATTCGCGTGACCATCACTGCTGAACATTCTCCCGAACAGATTGAATTCGCGCTGTCCGCCTTTGAACGCGCCGGACAATCCACACAGCTGATCTAGCCGATCAACCGGCTCCGCATCATCCCGCGAATTTCTTGCTTTCCCGTCTTGCTATGGCATGATGCTCACAAGTCATTCATCAGAGAAACCGCCACGCTGATCGCAGTGGCGACACACGACCGACGACCAGTCTTACTACGGAGTCATACCCATGGATATTTCCAAACTCCTGACCTTTTCAGTCAAAGAGGGCGCATCCGACTGCCATATCAGTTCGGGCGAGCCCCCTATGATTCGTATTCATGGCGATCTAAAAAAGTTAGATCATCCGGCCCTTACACCGGATGAGACGCATGCGCTGATCTACGACATGATGACGGACACTCAACGAAAAAACTTCGAAGAACATCGGGAATGCGACTTCTCGTTCGAGCTTGGCGATATCGCTCGCTTCCGCGTGAACGTCTTTGTGCAGCAGCGCGGACTCGGGGCGGTCTTCCGAAACATCCCCACGGAAATTCTTCCGCTTGAAAAGCTCGGCATGCCGCCCACCTTGCGGCAGCTGTGCGACAAGGAAAAAGGGCTCATCCTCGTCACCGGCCCCACCGGGTCCGGTAAGTCGACGACGCTCGCCGCCATGGTCGACTATCTGAACAATACCTTCGAAGGCCACATCATCACAATCGAAGACCCCATTGAGTTCGTCCACAAGTCAAAGAAATGTCTTGTGAACCAACGGGAGCTGGGCGTGCACACGCTGTCCTTTGCCAATGCCCTCAAATCCGCACTTCGCGAAGACCCCGATATCGTGCTGGTGGGAGAAATGCGCGATCTGGATACCATTCAGCTCGCACTGACTGCGGCAGAAACCGGGCACTTGGTCTTCGGCACGCTGCACACATCGAGCGCACCCAAAACCATCGACCGTATCATCGACGCCTTCCCACCGGCACAACAGGCACAGATCCGGACGCAGCTGTCAGAAGCCCTGGAAGCCGTCATTACCCAGACGCTGCTCAAGAAAAAGTCGGGAGGACGAGTCGCAGCGCTGGAAATCATGGTCGCAACCACCGCCGTCCGCAATTTGATCCGCGAGGCCAAGCTCCATCAAATCCCCGGCATCATGCAGGCCAGCCAGAAAGACGGCATGCAGACGATGGACATGGCGTTACTCGAACTGGCAACGCGTGGCGTCGTCACGAAAGCCGAAGCGCAATCGCGCAGCATGAATCCGAACCTCTTCGGATCAGCCGCCTCACTCAGCGGCGCCGCGTAACCACCGCAGGACCACGGAGACGGACATGGATATCCGCAGCCTCTTAAAAGTAATGGTCGACCAAGAAGCCTCCGACCTCTACCTCACAGTCGACGCGCCCCCGATCTATCGAATCCACGGTTCGACGCAACAGACGGACGCGCCCCCGTTCAGCAACGAACAACTGGAGGCCTTGGCCCTGGCGCTCATGCGCGGTCAGCAACGGGGAGAATTCGAAGAGAAGATGGAGATGAACCTGGCGCTCTACTACAAAGAGCTCGGCCGGTTCCGCGTGAATATTTTCCGACAGAGAGGCAATGTCGGTCTCGTTTTCCGTCTGATTAAAGCAGAGATTCAGTCCGTCGATCAGCTGCAACTCCCGCCGATCATCAAAGACATCGCGATGACGAAGCGCGGGTTGGTGCTGGTCGTCGGCGCCACCGGTTCCGGTAAATCAACCTCGCTCGCGGCCATGATCGACCATCGGAACTCCATTCACCAAGGGCACATCATCACGGTCGAAGACCCGATCGAATTCGTCCACAGCCACAAGAAATCGCTGATCACCCAGCGAGAGATCGGCTTCGACACCCTGAGCTTTCAGAATGCCCTGAAAAATACCCTCCGGCAGGCCCCCGACGTGATTCTCATCGGCGAAGTCCGGGATACCGAAACCATGGAAGCCGCCATTACGTTCGCAGAAACCGGGCACCTCTGCATCGCGACGTTGCACTCGAATAATGCCAACCAGGCCATTGAGCGCATCATGAACTTCTTCCCGGTCGAACGGCATCCGCAAATCTATCTTCAGCTCTCGCTGAACCTGCGCGCCATTATTTCACAACGCCTCATTCCCTCCCTCGATGGGCGGCGTGTGCCGGCGCTCGAAATCATGCTGGATACACCGCGCGTGAAAGACCTCGTCAAGAAAGCGGAAATCGATACGCTCAAAGAAGCGATGGAGCAGGGAGTCGATGAAGGCTGCCAAACCTTCGACCACGTTCTCTTCCAGCTCTACAAAGCTAATAAGATCAGCCTTGAACAGGCCTTGATCAATGCGGACAGCGCCAACAATCTCCGTCTCAAGATCAAGCTGGAAGGGCTCAAAGGCGATGACGCGGTGAATGCCCTGCTGGATAAGCACCCCTCGCACCAGCAAAGCGATGCCTTTAAGATTCAGGGGAGCGGAAACGTAGTGCCTCTCAAGAAGCGCTGACACACGTGCGGGAGGCGAAGCACTGCCCGTCGGCCGGTTACCGTTCCGGGGCATTCCCCGTCTGATACTCCAAATACTCCGCAATCTTCTCCAATGCCAGCGCGCTCAGTTTTGCGCCATACCATACCGGCATCGTCCGCTCCGGATACCCCGGAACAACAAATACTGACGGATCCACCACAGACTCCACAACATACTCGTGCACGGTGCTGGCCTTCCCGTGATAAGAGGGGTCGGCCAGCCGTTGAGCCCCTGTCACGCCAAGAGTGAGGCGCGGGCCAACCTGCCCGACCGCGCCTGGAATTCCAGGAATCGCGTGACACACAGGACAACCAGCTTTGGTGAAAATCTCAACAATCGGTTCGTCCCCGGACACGAGCGGGATCATCTCTGCCGTCAGCGAAGTCGGTCCAACATTTTTTGAAGCCACGGATCCGGCCGATGGAGCTGGCGGAGTGCGCAACGTCCACAACGCATAGAGCAGCACCAACACCATGACAATTATGATCGCCGACCGCTCCGGTGGTCGAGGCGTGTGAGGGGAAGAAACGGATGGTTTTAAGGGATCAACCTGCATGCAGATTCAAAGACGATGTTGGGACCAATGCTCTCCATCAGAATGGGACGGGCGATCCGGACTACTTCGCAGCATCCAGGGCACATCGAAACCCGACCGTCCGATCTTCAAACTCCGGCTCCGCTGAAAATCGAGCCGTCACGCGCAATGCCGTTGGCAGATCCGCCCACGACCCACCACGAATGACCCGTTTCTCCCCGCTTTTCGGACCCAGGGGATCAGCGTCAGGGCTCTTCTGATAATACTCACGATCGTACCAATCGTTCACCCATTCAGCTGCATTTCCGGCCATGTGCGCAAGGCCGTACGGGCTCTTGCCCCCCTCCTTCAATCCATGGCGAACACTCATTCCCTCCAGTCCGCTGCCGACCGGCACCAAGGTAATGGCCTCACTCACCCAAAGACCGCGATTGTAGTTCGCAATATCAACAAATGGCTGCATCGCCCCCCAAGGATATCGCCGGCCATCCGTCCCCCGCGCCGCCTTTTCCCATTCAGCTTCAGAGGGCAATCGTTTCCCTGCCCATGCACAATAAGCGGCGGCTTCCGTCCAGGTCACTCCCACGACAGGGCGATCCTCGAGAGAACGCCCCGAATCCTCATCTGTGGGTACCGGATCCCCGCGCTTGCCCAGCTCAAGAAATTGCTGATACCGCCCGGACGTGACCTCATATTGATCAATGTAAAACGCCTTGATGGTCACCGTGTGCTCGGGCCGTTCATTCGGCAATCCTTCATTGGCGCCCATGAGAAAAGGCCCGGCGGGAACCAGGAACATCGGAGCACCATCTTTGCCTTTGACGGCTTCTACAGATTTTGGCGCAGCGCCGTTCGAAGAAGACAGATCAGCCGCCTCAGCGAATGACAGTGCCGCCACCATTCCAACTACCAGGCTGCAACAAACTCCCCATTGCATAGTCCGTCTCCCTGTTGCACGCACTACCACCACTACGCATACGCGGCTGACGAAGAAAGTGTACCCGGCAGGATCCGCAAACACAACGGGAACCCCTTGGGATGCGGAGGAATGCTGAAACAGGCTTCGAGCTGAAGGATGGTTGGTGTCCCCAACGGGATTTGAACCCGTGTTACTGCCTTGAAAGGGCAATGTCCTAGGCCAGGCTAGACGATGGGGACATATGAACGACGACAGTGGCAAGGAACGCGGGAGTTGTATCACACTCGCGAACGCCCTGTCACTACGCCTTTCTGCACCACCGGCACAAGGCCGATCCAAACCGCCGACACCGTCCGATACCGATCTCAGGATTGAATGTGGTAGACTCTCTCGTCCAACGGCCAATCTCCAGATTTGACCGTTCCGAGAAAGGATGCTGCTCATGGGTAGATCAACCTTACATTTCGCTACCGCTGGCCTTGGAGCCCTGCTGGCACTCAGCTTCGGGTGTACCCACGATACCTATCAACAGCGGGCCGACATCGTGAAAGACCATGTCGAAGCGTTCTACTCACACCTGAAGACTAACCACGTCGAGGCGGCCGTGCGCGAGAACGAGCAGATTGAAGCCATGGCGAGTCAGATGGGGGAGACTGTTCGGAAGCGGGCACAGCTGCAAGGCACCACGCAAGTGGAACGGGAGTTTGCCTTGATGAAAACGGCCAATGAAGCGGCGGCGCAAAACTGGCTCGCACTGGGCCAATATTTCTCGATAAAGAAGCAACACGCGCAAGCACGCGCCACCTATCAGAGAATCGTCGATACCTATACCAACCCTACTGACCGTTCATACCGCGAGCAGGCTCAGCGGGCGCTGAAAGACCTCGAGATCTTGTCCCCGCCCACAACCCAGGCGCTTCCCTAGCCTTGCCGGCCCGATATCGCGACCATGCGCTGGATCTATAGATTTCCCCTTCGCACTCGATTCTTGATAGACGGATGGATGGGCACCTTGCTGCTCATCCTCACTACCCTGCCGGGATGCGTACATCGGATTGAAGTCCATCCGGTCCCGAGCCATCCAGCAAGCAACTCAATTCCCCGCTCACTGCAAGTGGGGATCAGCAGCTTGACGATTCAAGGTGCCGATCACATGCCGGGCATCACGCTGCTGGAATGGCGCACTCCGGATCTCTCCCGCGCCACAATGGAATACATCCGCAACCGAGGCACCTTCGCGTCAGTGTCCGGAGGACCTGCAGATCTGGCCATGAAAGTGACCGCCAGGCTCTCAATGATCGCACGGGGCCCCTACGTCTACCACGTCCGCCTCCAGGCAGATATGGGAACAGCGACAGAGCCGATCAAGTCCTATGATGTGCAACGATCTGCGACCGGATCCTCTGCGCGGTGGATCACGGCATCCGATCGCGATCCCATTGAGGCGGCCCTCCAGTTAGCACTGGAAGACCTCCTCACGAATATCGAATCGGATCGTTCGTTGTATCTGGTCAAAGAACCGGTCAGAGGCAGTACGCCCTAGCTTGTCGCCGTCACGGCAACACAGCTTCTCTCGAGCCTACCACTACGCAGATTTTGCTTGGACAAACTTTTCCCAGGCCTGCTTCGCTACCAAGGGAGCAGCCTCGACGTAATCCGAACAATCCAAGCGCAATGATTGATCCGCCAGCGGGACATCAATGAACTGGCAATGGTGAGAAGCTGCGCTATTTGGATGAGCGTTGGGGCTAAAATGCTCACACGACACGCACATCCGCGCCACAGGAATCTCGCCCTGCAATTGCAGCGCTCGAATCATCTTGACCAGAATGGCAAGAAGACTGGCCTGCTCCTGCCCCGACAACTGCTGCGTCGCGGCCGCTAACGCTTCCGGCCATCCCGTTCCCACCTGACTGGCCTTCATTCCCTTCGCAGTCAAATGCACCGTCACCACCCGATTATCCTCATCAGACCGGCGGCGCCGCACCAACTGCTTCAACTCCAGCGTACGAATGACCTCCGATGCCGTTGGAAGCTTGACGGAGAGCTCTCTCGCAATGACCGACACCATGGCGCAACGATTGGGCTGCGTTCGCAAGAAGGACAAGACCTGTACTTGTAGTGGCCCAACCCCCTGCCGTCCCTGTCGACGCCATGGCCGGCTCTTCATCGCCAGGCCAATCTTCGATAGACCCGTCACCAATCGCCCCGGTAGCTCGTCTCGATCAATCTTAATCAATGGCATGTCATGTCCCTCGCTCAATGTGTGGGGAACCTACGTATGGCGGCCAGTGTATTGGTTGCATTATTGGGGCGTCAAGCCACCCCCTCTTTTTTCCTGACGAAGGGACCACAGCAGTCTCATTAGTGTGTGTTAGTGCGCACTGACGCAGAATCGACGTGAGAACCATCCCACATGACGGATGCCATTCACAACGTGGTGAGCCGGCTGGGACTCGAACCCAGGGCCCTCGCCTTAAAAGTTCCAAAAGACAGATAACACTTACGGCTTGATTTTGCAAAGGTTTCCCCACCATTCCTTTAATATCAGGCCTTTAGGCTGTTCTCACTTTCTCCATTGATTCTGATTGGTCTTGGCCATTATGGAAATTTTTAGCACAAATTTAGCACACTGATAGTTTGTAAAATGAGAACCGCAATTGTTCAGCATTTGCGCCATCAATAAACCGTGCTGAACTACTTCCTTTTTCGCCACTCCTACAGCGGCTTATTCGTGAAACGCAGTGAAGTGATCGTATCGAGTGCCACTTTAGGCACGTGCGAAATATCAGGAGTTGCGCCGATGCAACTCTTGATTTCATAAGGGATCACTTCTACGGTTCTTTGGCGTCGGGTTCTTTGGGATCCGATACAACTATAAGCAGCGTACAAATCGGCCCGAAGAACAATGATCCAAACCACCACCCTAAGCCACTCCTGCCTTTAGTCTGGGCAAGACCGGAATTGATGAGCGAAAGAGTAAACCAGCCAACGGCAAATTCACCCTTCATGAGTTGCTCGCCTCCACCGTTTTGAATCGGCTAACGTTCCGCATAACCGGCTGGCAATGAAGCGCAGCGAAATTACCAGTCCGAGTTGATGCGGTTGTTAGGCATTGAGATTACTCATCTTCCCGGTCTTTGTGATCGCTAATTATTCGTTCAGCCTCTCGGTCATAGCTGTCTGCTAAGCCTCTCAAGGTAACGGCAAATCGTTGAAAGCCAGCGTTCTCTATTTCCTCGGCTTTTCTTCTGAACTGTTCGGCTAGTTCCCTCTCCGGCTTTCCAGTTGGGTCAACCCAATGAACACCTCGTGAGTTGTATGTCCCCGTTCTGAAACCGTTGCGTATGTTATCTGCTTCACGGTCGTTCAATGCGGCAGCTACAGCACGGCGTATCCACAATCCGTCTGGATCGGGTGGGGTATAAATCAATACTTCGCCAATATTGATGAGTGCAACTTCCAGGTGGCCGGATTCTGTACAGAATGCCTTTACGCTTTGGAGCCATTCGGTGAAACGCTTTTCGCTAAACGTTCCATCTTTTTGTGTCCCCGGCGGTGTCTTCCACTCATGCAACAGCCGCCAGGCATTTGTTGCAATTGCCTTTGATTCCTCGGAGGGTTTTATCGACGACTGATCTTCTTTCTTGGATCGGTAGATCAGTCGAATTACCTCGCAAAAGAACTCGGGGTCATTGGCCAGCCTGCTTTCAAGGAGTTGAGGCGCGGCACCTCTATGACCGTCGAGCAAGGGAACATATGCCCACTCGACTCTAAAGAGGTCATCCTGGTTAACCGAAGGCTCTGCCTGAAGAAACTTGATCAATTCGACGATGTGGTACCCGTCCATGGCGTAGCTAGGCTCACCGGAGGAAAGCGCTGCGAGCAACGCTCGAACACATTGATTAGTATCGATCGGCTGCTTGGCATGCCGCATCCTGTTCAGGCAGTTGATTGCCGCGTGTGGTCTACCATGCTCAATGAGCTTCTCAATAGCAATGTCAAGATCGCCATCGGCCTGATAAGCATTGGCGTCGGTGCGGGTCCAATACTCACTCTCGTGCATCTGAAGCCACTCAGAAGCGCGATCCCATGCTTCCTTGATAAATGGCAAACAAGCCAGGAATTGTCCTGCTTGCTCTGGCGTCCAATCAGATTTATCGATGTCGTCGCACCACTCCCAACCTTTGAGGTGGTAACGCTGCCAGATAAAACCGCTCACCAATGCCTTGCGCTTATTGTCCGGTGTATTCAGAAAGTGAGGCAAAATGGTTCGCTCAATTGCTGCATCGGCAATAACGCCAAGTGCGTACCCAACCTGACCGGGTGAAGAAGCGGATTCGGCAAATCGGATTACACCCTCTGCGCCATATCGATGAAAGATTTCCGAAATGGCCGCTTCACGACGCGTGTTGAGTTTCTTTCGCTGCTCTTCCCAATCGCCGTTCTCTTCGTAGAGATCAAAATCACGATCTGTAAAGAGGTGCTGATATAAATTGAACGGGTTCGTCGGGGCGAGTTGTTCGGCCACTTGTTCAATACGGGTAATCAGTTCGTCGGGCAATGCCCATTTAGCATCGAAGAACCGCCGGTGTTTATTTGTGAATTTCGTTAGACGGTCCCAAATCGAAAGTCGTTGCTCTTCAGGAAGTTCTGAAATGGGCTGGGAGGCAAGAGTCTGGAGCAGTTGATCAAAAGCAGGCTTAGGCAGGTTATCGAAATGGTCAATCAATGCGGAAAGCCGAGCGGTATCTTGGCCTGCGGCAGCCACCGCAAGCTCCGCGTAAAAAGATGCCTGCTGCCAGTATTCCTGATGCGTAACGCCTTTTCCCCAATCATCGGGGATTGTCTTGCGCCAGCTTGGTTTGTGCGATCCAAAAGAGGTCTGGTGCTGGCCGGGCAGAAGCTGAATGATCAGATTCCAGGCGATATTCGGCCATTCACTAAGAATTGTCCGCACCGCCACCTTGCGCTTGTCAACTGATGCCAGCGTTTGCGGCAGCCAGGGCAGCAAAATGGTTGCAAGCGAATTGGATGGGCGATTGGCCCACTGGCCTCCGGGGTCATGGCTGGCAAGTTCGCCAAGCGCAACACAGACACGAACCAGATATTGGTCATCCCAGGCCAGCCCTTCCAACGCCCAGAGCAGGCCGGTTAAATAATTGCCACCGGTGATGCCGTTGCCTTCTTGGGAAAAAAGCTCATCAAAGGGACAGGGTGTCTGACGCATCGCCTTCTCGACCGCATCAAGAAATTCACCGGGGGCGGCTTCGGCCAGGGTGGGCAGTAAATCGTTCAGGCTTCCCCACAAAAACCAGTCAGCGTTAGTCAGGAGTTCACGTATCACCAGCACGCTGGTTGCTTCAGCTTTCCCTTGGGAGCAGTTACCGCACGCGTGTGGCTGGCTGCCCAGAATTGCCAAACCATCAGCGATGCCTTTTCGCAATACATGTGAACACTTCAGCACCTTGCCATGAATGCTTGCCGCGTATCGCTCTTCAACAGGCAGTTCAAAAGAGGGGTCTGGCTCCTTCAGTACGGAAATAGCCTGCGACCTGAATGCATCGAGGTTCTGATTAAGGATACGCGATCCCAGCAGGTTCCAAAGCTCGGCTCGATTAACAACTTTCCAGATGCCGTTTTTAAGTGACAACGGGCTATCAGGGCAATGCAATATTTCCCGCGCCTTCTTTAGCCACTCGTCATAACTGATGCCGAGCAGTTGGGTTATTGCCTCAAGGTCGCATTGACTCTTGTCTTGCCAAGCGCCAATTAAAACTGCCAAAGCCAGATAGGTAGCGTCCGGGTGCTGAGTCCAATCGGTTTTAGGCTTATCTTGTGGCGCCTTGAACTCCTCAGGAATCTCCACCACGGCCTTTTGTTTAAAGGCATCCAGCAGATCGTCCGGCATCTTTCCGGGTGTGATGGTGCCGGCATCCTGATTCCACGTTTGTACGATATCGACAACCCTTGACCAGACCCACTGCGGGTACTGCTGCTGGAATTGGGAAATATGGGAATGCAGCAGAGACAGGACAACACCGAACTCGTTACCAAGATCGTAGCCGAGTAAATGGAAGGTGTTCAGAAAGGCATAGAGTTCGTCCTTCGAAATATCCTTGCCACCGTTTGCTGTTTTCAGGTGGTACTGAATGACCTCAAGTTTCTCGGTGCTCTTTGCTGGGCTGAAATTTGCCTGCTGGACGTTTCTGAAAAACTCATCAACGTTCTTGGAGTGCCTCGCCTGGTTCAAAAGCCATTGCACAGTGTGTGCATCGGTCGCGCTGAGCGGGCCTGTGATTAGTGCAATAACATCCTTGTTTCTCGTGAACACCTTGGGATTATTGAAATCATTCCACGCAGCCTGCATCACCTCCCCAAACAGAGCGCTGCCTTGCGTAATGGCAATGGAATGCTTGATCTGCCCGAGAAGTTTCCGCCGTTCCTTACTGTCTACGTTTTCTACGACAACAATAAGGTCGTCTGTATCGACGCCGTCAATCTTGCCCTGAAGTTTGATTTCCCTAATGGGCCAGCAGGGAAGACAGGGGGCGTGTCCCCCGGTGAGCATTAACGCGACAAATGACGCCTGTACGTGGGCTTCAAAATGAACCCCGCCGCCTCCAGTGGAGAATGGATTGCTTAGTGTTTTCTTCTTTGCCATCTACGGCCACTGCCCGGATTCTTATGCCTAACAATGTTTAGGCGGACCCATATAAGAACCAGATCTGTCATGTTCTATCCGCGTAACACACCTTTAATGATCGTGAACAATATCTCATCATCGACGTGGGATACGGAGTGCTTTTGCGGTTGGCTCCGTCCTTCATTACTGACTCGTCATCCCATAGACCATGTCACCGATGAAACGGCGGAAGGACTCGTTCTCTACGAACTGCTTGTAGACCTGCGTGTCGTCCTTCAAGAGGTGCTGCATGACCTTGGCCAGCGCCTGATCATGGGCCATACGCGCGGTGTGCGGCGTGTTCTCTTTTGCATTCTGGTAGGCCGCATCGGCAGCGACCTTGGGAGCGATGTCGTCGCGGATACGCTTCGCGACCCGGTCGGTATCGGTGAACAGCGTACCGAACTGCTCATTAAACGTCTTGAGGATGTTGCTCAAACGGTCAAGTTCAGGCTCGGCCTTGTGCCCGTGAGCGTCCGTCGGGACCGGTTCAATCTCTGCATCACTATCCGCTAAGGCAATCTTCATCGTCGCCTTCTTCTCTACGCGGTAGCTGTCCATGTCGATGGCATCGAGAATGCCTTTGGCGAGATCCTCTTCCTGCGGCGCGGGCAACTTGGGCACCAGCAGATTGAGTAGGATCGAGAGCTTCTCCCATTCCGGATTGCTGTAGGGAATGACCGACGAAAGGAAGCTGTACGTGCGGCAGAACACCTTGGCCTTACCTTTAAAGCCAACCTGGCCGTCCTCGTCGAGTTTACTCACATAAACGGCCACGCATGCATCAAGGATCGGATCGAGTTGGTCGCGCTCGGCATCACCCAGGAACAACGTCACCACTTGCTTTACCTGCTCCGGTGAATAGACCTGGGCCGCATCCAGCGCACCCTTCAGGTCGTGCAGCTTGTTGGGATCAGTCTCCTCAGCAAGCAGCGTGGTGCGGTAGTAGTCCTGGAAAGCAAAGGTGATCGCCTCGCTATTGTTCTGGAAGTCGAGCACGAAGCAGTCGTGCTTTTGCGGGTGCGCGCGGTTGAGTCTCGACAAGGTCTGCACGGCTTTGATGCCCGAAAGCGGCTTGTCCACGTACATCGTGTGCAGCAACGGCTCGTCATAGCCAGTCTGGAACTTGTCGGCGCAGATCAGGAAGCGATACGGGTCAGTCTGAATCTTTGACGCGATCTCACTACTCGGAAACCCATTGAGCGAAGCCTCGCTCACCTTGGTTCCGCCGTACTCGTGCTCGCCCGAGAAAGCGACAATCGCCTGATACGGACTCTTGCGTTCCACCAGATACGCCTTAAACGCGTGGAAGTATTGAATGGCTCGCTCGATGCCACTCGTGACGACCATTGCTCGCGCTTGCCCGCCGATTTTCCCGGCCGCCATCACCTGCTCGTGGAAATGATCCACCATGATCTCGGCCTTGAGTTTGATCGCGTGATCGTGGCTCTCTACATAGCGACGAAGTTTCTTCTGTGCCTTCTTGGTATCGAACTCCGGATCGTCCTCCGTCTTCTTGACGAGCTTGTAGTAGCTGTCCACCGGCGTATAGGCCTTGAGCACATCGAGAATAAACCGCTCCTCAATGGCCTGCTTCATCGTGTAGCAGTGGAAGGGCCGGTGCTTGACCTTGCCCTCGGCATCCGGTGGCAGCGGCTCGCCGAACATCTCCAACGTTTTGTTCTTGGGGGTGGCGGTAAAGGCGAAGTAGCTGGCGTTGGTCAGCATCTTGCGCGCTGCCATGCGCTTGGCGAGCGCCTCATTGACGAGATCTTCCGGGTCGGTCCCCTCCTCTTCGTCACCCTTGGCATCGCCGAGCGCCTGGCTCATCGCTGCGGAGGTCTTTCCGCCCTGGCTTGAGTGCGCCTCGTCAATGACGATGGCGAAGCGCTTGCTACCCTCGGTGGCGATCTCGTCGAGGATATGGGGGAACTTCTGCACCGTCGAGACGATGATCTTCTTCCCCTCCTGAATGAATTTACGCAGATCACCAGAATCCTTGGCATGGCCGACCGTCGCGCCCACCTGCATGAACTGCTTGATAGTCGTCTGGATCTGGTCGTCGAGCAGGCGCCGGTCGGTGACGACGATGACCGAGTCGAAGACTTCCTTATCCTCGCGCTTCAGGCCGATAAGCTGGTGCGAAAGCCAGGCAATGGAATTGGACTTGCCGCTTCCCGCCGAATGCTGGATCAGGTAGCGCTTACCCGCCCCGTGGGCACGAACATCGGCCAGTGCCTGCCGCACCACACCAAGTTGATGGTAGCGCGGCCATACCTGTCTTTTCTTTTTTCTGCCGGTGCGCGGGTCCTTCTCCTCGACGATCTGTGCGTAGTTCTCGAGGATGTTGGTTAGGCCTGTTGGAGTAAGGATCTCTTTCCAGAGGTAATCGGTTTTGAGGCCGTGCGGATTGGGTGGGTTCCCCGCGCCGTCAAGGTAGCCCTTGTTGAAGGGCAGGAACCATGAGCCCTTCCCCCTAAGCTCAGTGCACATCTGTACTTCGCTGTCGTCCACGGCAAAGTGCACCACGCAGCGGCCAAACTCAAAGAGCCGCTCGCGTTGGTCACGGTCGCGCTTGTACTGTTCAACGGCATCCGCAACGGTCTGCTTGGTGAGGCTATTCTTCAGCTCGAAAGTCGCAATTGGCAGGCCGTTGATGAACAGGCCCAAGTCGAGCGCACGACGCGTCTCGTCCATGCTATAGGCGAGCTGCCGTGTGATCGAGAAGCGGTTCAGCGCATGCAGCGCCTCAGCCTTGGCGTTGCCCGGTGAGGGCGTGCCGTAGAACAGATCAAAGTGCACCGGCCCATGCTCCACGCCTTTGCGCAGTACATCGATGACGCCACGCTTGCCAATCTCGGCGGAAATCCGGGCGAGAAACTTGAGGCGGTTGATGTCCTTGGGATCGTTGGAGTCAGCCATCGCCAGTTTCTTGAATGCCTCGGGCTGGGTGGCGCGCAGGAAGGCGAAGAGCTGCGGCACATCGAGCGCGTGGGCGCGGTCATAGTCCTGCGCGCTGCCTGCGATATAGCCAGTCCCGCCGTAAGGCGCGAGTCGTTCAGCAGCCATGTTCGGCGCTACGGCGAGACCGTCCGTGCCGGTCATGTACCGTACGATGAGCGTTTCGAGACCCTTTTCGCTCGTGTCAGTGGTCACATGGAACCTCTAATCAAGTAGCCATCAAGTACCAAGGATTCTCTTACCTATTGATTTTAAAGGAGCTAGCCTTTAATTCCGCTTACTACCCTCCATTCTAATCAAGCATCCATCAAGTAACACGATTTCGGTCCGGTCCGGCCCAAACCGGTATATAGCGCATGAGTTTAGGAGCCGCATCCGCATCATAGGCGACGATCACTCCCGCATCGACCGCCTCTCGGATGAGCCGTGAAGCCACAGCGAGATTCTGCGGTTCAATCCCAAACCGCTCGCGCACCGAAGTGTTGGTCAAATACTCCCGGTTCACAAAACGAAGACACGCATGAAGATAAACAGCGCGCACCCGATCCGCCTTGTCCATTTGCGAAAGTGGGCGCGGCGCAAACAGCACGACACGCGTATGGTCCCCAGTAACTTCAGCCAATGGAGCGGGCAGTTGATACAGTTCCGTTTGAAAGACCACCTTATCCCAGCCGCTTCCACGCTCCTCACAAATGCCGATACGTCGCATCAGCGAAGCCAGCACCTCATTGCGTGACTTAGGTGGAGTATCAACAAAGCGCTGCGTATCAACCAGCGGCGCACCCGGGTTCGTGATTTCAATACGATCCTCGAACATCTCCACCATCGGACCTACGCCGGTAGCAAAGAAGTCCTGATGGATGAGGGCATTCGCCACCAACTCACGGACCGCAAGCTCCGGAAACCTCGGTACCGTCCTGCGCAGTGCTTGTTCAATCACCTCATTTGAGGGAAGGACGCCGTTGATAAACCCGATCAGCCCTTCAAAATCAGAGGCATAACCTTTGATTCCGACGTGCTCTTTCAGTGTCTCAACGCGACTTGCGCCTCGGTACTGGATTACCCGAATCGCCTTACGCCGGAGCGAATGAAAATCTTCCAGTCCCTTGGCAAAGAGGATGGCTCCGAGATTGGTGATATTCCAACCACCGGCATCGCACGGGCAAACCAGGCTATCGTCGGCTAACGCCTTGAGGATGCCATCTCGATTCTCCGGCAACGGAAGCTTGAGCAAGTGGAAGTAGGCCGGGTAATCAAGGAGCTGCAACACCTCGTCAGCGGGAATGTGTTCGGCAGCAATCCCCTTCTCAAACGGCATGCAATCGAATATACGCCAGAGGGCACGTTCCCGTTCAGGGAAGTCCTTGAGCCGTTTCTTGTATGACCCCACCCGGATAAACTCTTGTCCCTGGAACTGCACGGGATGCCGAAAGGCTCGTTCAATTTCCAGCAGCACAATCGATCGCCCATCCACCGTCACCTCGTAAAAGCGAAAGTGGATTTTGGGTGTCAGCAGCTTCAAGAGCCAGCTTTCCAGCTCCTCGTTGCCGACTTTTGCCGCACGAGGATTGAACCGCGTGCCAACGATGGCGTGATCCCCATCTGCCACACCCCACACCAGATAGGCAGACGCTTTCCCTACAAGCGCCGCCGAATTACTCAAGGCTGACAGTAATTCGCCGATCTCATTCGGCTCTGCATCGTCTACTTTGAACTCTAGCCACTCGGTCTCGTGCGACAATTTACACAGCTCACGCACAAGACTCACCAGATAGCCAGCAGGCCGGTCCGTACTCACGTCTCAGCCTCCTCGGACGCTGCGTCGAGGGCCGTCTCTTCAATCTCTTCGGCACCTTCAACAAGAGATTCTAGGTCATCCGATTCTTCAGGCAACCGCGCCGCCGCCTCTTGCACATCGAGCTTGCCGGTTACCACATCAGCAACGAGGCGGGTGCGATATTCACGAAGGAGTTCGATCTCCCGTTCGAGACGAGAGATAGCGGAGTGCAGTGCACGTGTCTCGGTCTCGATACCGGCGACCAGCCTCACCTGATCATCCATCGGTGGCAGAAGCACATACAGGCATCGCACATCATCGAGGGTGAGACCGACCTTCGTTCCACCGTTCGTCTTCAGTCGGCATTGGTCCTTTCCAAACTGCGAGAGAAGCCCATACGCGACCCATCGCGGAACGGACCGCTCCGGCCGTAGCCGAATCAACGCGGTGTGCTGGTTAACGTACGCCTCGCCAAGACCATCCGAAACAACTCCCACCGCCCCAATCTGGGCGGTGATAGAAAGCAGCAGGTCATTAGGCCTCGCTCGTGTTCTCTCTCCCTCCGCTCCAGTGGGCGGTGTCACGTAGCTGATGTGCTTCAGTCGCAGGTCGATCGAGGTAGTCGAGATGTTCCCAATTCGCAGGAAGACGAACCCATCGTCTGCATAATAGCGAGCCCATCCACGGGAGCCACTCGTAACGAACCGACAAAGGGACTTGAGCCTCCGCACCTCCCAATGCTGCGGAATGTCGCCGAGCCAGGGGATGCCGGAGGGCTTGAGGGGGGCGGAGGGGTCGAGGCCGCGGGTGACGGCGCGATGGATGATGGCCTGCTTCTGCTCGTTGAGCAGCGCGATCACCTTCCGCTTCGCCAAGATCGCTCGCTCCAGCCGCCCGTTCGCCCAGTCCAGAAACCGCACAATCGCCGTCTGCTCTTCGGGCGAGGGGACGAGCACGGGAATCTCTCGCATCCCAGGGATAGACAAATCCCACTGACCGACACGCACACCATCGGAAGCCTGTCCAAAGTGTGCGACGTAGGGTTTGCTGCGAAGCAACCTCTGACCAAAAGCGTGGTTGGCGATACGGAAGTCGAAGACATAGTAGGCTGGGCTGACGATGCCATCGCATGGTGCGATCCCCATTGAGCCCTGCCACGCCTTCATCTTGTTGATCACGAGATTGCCGGCACGAGCCACCTTGTAGTTGCTCAGGTCGTCAGGGATAACATTGTGATTCTCATCTACATCCGTGAGTGAGCGAACAAACACACCTTTCTCCCGAGCAACCGACAACAGCGGTAAGTCGGCCCGATTGCGTTCTGCTCGCTTCGAGATGAGCGAACGGAGGTTTCTCACCTCCCACTTCGCCGGGACAACGCCAAGCCACTTTGATCCCGACTCCTTGTATTCCGAATACGGCTTGAGGTTAGCGATCATCTCAGAGTGCCTCGAACCAGGTTTTAATTTTTTGCGCCATCAGCTTGCGACGCTCCTCCAGGAAGTTGTCATAGACAGGAATCTTATCCTCAAGCATTGACGTCGGAATACAGTGCATATCGAGATTCGCACGAAGATCTTTCCCTTCGGTAATCCCGCCATACTTCTTTTTCCCACCCTCGCACTGCTTGACTAGTTCCCGAAAGTACTGGTCTGGAGGGGTGTCGCTAATGGCAATGTTGATCTCGCTCTGCGCCAACACGAAGTTCGCGATCTGGTTGTATCGCCCCTTCGAGAGACCCTGCTTCTTGAGATAATTGCGCGGATAAATATGGTGCACATCACTGCGGTTCATCAGAAGGGCCTGTACCGTGATGTCACGCGACAGGAATCCCTTGTCGCCCAGTTTGGCTTGCGCCGCCTTATAAGCAAGAAAGTAAGGACTCTGGCCGGAAGAGGTATCCATGAGTTGCGGCAGCATGCCAGTCCAAAAGCTCGCAGGCAGTTCCGTTTCGATAACAGAATTGGCATAGGCAACCAAGCCGCGTGCCTCGACCTGACGGATATCGACATCGAAGGCCGTCTCTGGACTGCCGCTGTAGCGTCCGCGCAGGATGGACATCACATACCACCGGCCTACCAATCTTTCTAAATCGGCAGCGGGCAAGCCATCAGCCCGGCCGCGAAGATAAAGAATGTAGGCAAAATTGACGGCGTTCTGCCCGCCGAACAGATCGCTCGTGACAAAGCCAGCTGAACGCAGGATCATCGTAAAACGGTCAAAATGCGTTTTGTTGATGAAGCGCAAAATCCCCTGCTTGAGCCGCGCGAACGATGCCTCGGCAATCGCGTCCTCATACTGCCGGGTCTCGAAGTTGCGCCCTGAAAGGAGCGCCACGAGGTCCGCTAGCTTTCCGCGTCCGAACTCCGCGGTGAACGCCACACGTAGCATGTCAGTATAGGTGGGGTCGTAAATGTCGTCGTTCACATCTTTGAGCCACCGCATCTGCTGGAAGAACTCGGAGGCCGCGAACGCTTTGTCACCCTTTTCAATACGTCCGAGGAAATCCGGCGCAACAGCAAGATGGCAGAAATAGTCGATCGCCTTGCGCAGCATGTTACCGCCGTACGTCTCGTTGGCGGCGATCTTCGACATGGCAAAATCGGCCTGCGATAACTCGGCTCCGGCGGAGTTCACGCGGATGAAAATCTCAGTGACGGTTTCGATGTCGAGGTCTTCGGCGAGTTCGATCAAGCCGACATGATTATTGATAATCTTGCCGAGCCGTTGGAGCACCTTGCCCACCTGTTTGCGGTCGGCAGTAGGGTTCTTCGCAACATAGTCTTCCGTCAGCTCAATTAAGTCGGCTTCTGGTGCGAACACCGCAGCGACATCCTCGATCCAAGCAACGTCTTTGCGAATGGCAGGATTCGCAACCTCGAACTTCTCAGTTTGCGGATGAAAGGCGATCCGGATGCGGACGGTTTCATAGTCTTTGGTCAACACTTCCCGCCCGAGCAAACCCGCCATAAGTGCTGTGACTCGCTGTTGTCCATCGATAAGAATGCGCTTGCCTGCCGATGAGGTGCCGTCCTTGAGCTTAACCGTAGGGTTTCGCCACGCGATCAGGTAGCCAACGGGATATCCTTGATACAGTGAGTCGAGCAAATTACGCACCTTCGTCGGCTCCCACACGAACGGACGCTGAATTTCAGGGATTGCAATCTCGCCAGACTTGACCCATGTGAGCAGTGTCTCAATGGGATGGGGCGTGACCGAATAGCGTTGTGTGGACATCTATTTCCTCGCCTTTACAGATCGTCCCTCTGTTTCCATTAGACCGGAGAACCGCTTCCAACCAATTCGTTTCTTGTTGATGGAGTTGCCTTTTGGCAGCCACTCAATGTTGCCCTTACTGATTAGCAAGGTCCCTAGTTTCTCGCCATTCCGCTTCACCGTGATTGCGAGGTCCTTATGACCAATCACTTTGGTGTCGACTCTCGCACGGACTTGGTGTTGAGCCATACCCCCTCCTCAGGAATCATTTGCCAATGATCTCAGAAAGTAGTCCTTCTGTTTCCTTTTCCAGCGCGAGGATGTCAGCTTGAATTTCTTCTAGCGTGCGCAGTGGCTGCGGCTTGTAAAAGTGCCGCGTAAAGCTAACCTCGTAGCCGATCTTGGTGGCGTCCTCCTTGATCCAGGCATCGGACGTATAGGGCAGCACCTCGCGTCGGATAAAGGCTTCAATGCCGCCGTCCTCTAAGAGCGGCACCTGCTCGGTATCGCGCAGATCGGAGTCGGGCTCGTATTCGACAATGGCGGGCTTGCCGTCCACCGTGGCATCGAACAGACCGTGAAGCGGATCAGCTTTGGCCTTGCCTGCCTTGTGGACTTTGGCGACGACGGGAGGCGCGGTTTCGACGCGCCAACTCACGGCCTTGAAGATCTGCTTGAGGTCGGCGGCGGCGAGTTTAATGTCGGCCTTCTTGAGCGCAGCCTCGACACGGTCGCGGAAGACGTTGTGGTCCTCAAAGAGCTGATCGCCCAACGCCTCGCGTAGCTTCGTGGCGACTTCGACCAGGCGGCCATCGCGCTCCCAGGTTTTGGAATCGAGCAGTTTCTTTTTCTTCTTCTCGGGCAGCCCCTTCTTCGTTCCGCCGCCCTCTTCATCATCACCATCTTCCTCGTCGCTGCCCCACTCGGCCAGACGCTTCTCCAGCTTTGTCGAGATTTTAGAGAATTTTGTGAAGAGAGAGTCGCCGAACTCCTCGTAGAGTGTGGCACGGAGATCTTCATCGCCGGCTGCAAATCTCAGCGTCTCGATGGCCTTGAGCGTGAGCTGGCTGTGCAGACGAAGCGGGCGCTCGACGGTGACCTTCCAGTAGCCGAAGGCGGCGTTGGGGAAGATCTTCGACTCTGGCGTCTCCTTGAAGTCGAGGAAAGTGCGGCTAATGCGCTCGATGTCCTCGGCCGAGAGTTCGCAGTTCTTCTTGCCGAGGTTCTTGCGCAGCGGCTTGAACCACTGAGTCGCGTCGATAAGGTGCACCTGTCCCTTTCGATGGGCAGGCTTTTTGTTCGACAGCACCCAGATGTAAGTGGCTATGCCGGTATTGTAGAAGAGATTGAGCGGCAGCGCGACGATGGCTTCGAGCCAATCGTTTTCGATGATCCAGCGGCGGATGTTGCTCTCGCCCTGGCCGGCATCGCCTGTGAAGAGCGACGAGCCGTTGTGAACTTCGGCAATGCGGCTGCCGAGCGCGGACTTGGCATTCATCTTTGACGCCATGTTGGCCAGAAAGAGCATCTGGCCGTCGCTAGAGCGTGTGACGAGCGACAGCTCCTCGCCCTTGTGCATCACTTTGAAGCGAGGGTCACGCATGCCGTCCTTACCGCCCATCGCTTCGAGATCCTTCTTCCAGCTCTTGCCATAGGGCGGATTGGAGAGCATGAAGTCGAACTCCTGCGCCTGGAATGCGTCGTGCGAAAGCGTGGACCATTCCGCGCCGCCGAAGATGTGGTCGGCACTCTCACCCTCGCCTTTGAGAAGCATATCCGCCTTGCAGACAGCGTATGTCTCGGGATTGATCTCCTGCCCATAGAGCAAACAGGTGATCTGCTGCTTGCGCTTCTTGCCGATTGCCGTGAGCGTCTCTTCCCCCACGGTGAGCATGCCGCCGGTGCCACAGGCGCAGTCGTAAAGCAGATACGTGCCAGACTTAAGCTGGTTCTCGATCGGCAGGAACACGAGGTTTGCCATCAAATGCACAGCATCACGCGGAGTCCAGTGCTGTCCAGCTTCCTCGTTGTTGTCTTCATTGAACTTGAGGACCAACTCCTCGAATACCGTGCCCATCGCATGGTTGTCGATACCGGCCGGGGAGAGATCGATGTCGGGATCGAGGAACTTGTTGATGAGCGTGGCTAGAGCATCACCTTTAGACAGCGTTTTCAGCTGATTGTGAAACTTGAAATTCTCGAGGATGTCCTGAACGTTTTGCGAGAAGCCGTTAAGATAGTCCTCGAAGTCCGCGAGTAGCTGCTGCTGGTTTCCTCGGGACTTGAGATCGCGCAGAGTGAACTTCGATGTGTTGTAAAAAGCCTGGCCAGCAGCCTCGCAGAGCGCCGCACGCTGCTCGGTGATGCGTGCCTTATCAAGCATCTTCTTGGTGTCCAGCACCTTTTGCTTGGTCGGCTCGAGCACCGCGTCCATGCGCCGGATGACGCACATCGGCAAGATCACGTCCGGGTACTTGCCCCGCTTGAACAAATCGCGGAGGACATCATCGGCGATACCCCAGATAAACGAGACGATCTTGTTATGAGTTGCTTGGTCCACTAGGGGGTGCACTCCTTTACTATCATCGGGTTACAACTGGTAATCGCAGCCGAGAATACCTCTTTCAACGCGAGAAAGCACCCCACCTTGAGAGGGGAAATATGACAGAAGGAACCCTTCAGAACCATCGGGCCGGTGTGCCTGGATAGGTTGCTTTATATAGAGCAATTTTTCGGCACCTTTTTCTCCATTTTTTGGCAACACGGTCTGAGCGCTGTCTCGTGTTCACCCGTCTCGTCTAATTCGTGTTCCTATTGTGTCTGCATTGAACTTGCATCCCTCTCCGCCGCCGTTGCGTCAACTGCCCTAAACTGCCGCAAGCTGCCGCAAACTGCCTGATTCCCTTCACCCGCTCCAGACGGTACGGTGAGCACCGTCACGAGCTTCACCGGAAGGAGACTGTCACATGAAGCGCACGTTGTTATCCGTCAAGGAGCTGGCTCAGGAGTTGGGCATCAGTCCGGACTCGGTGTACCGCGCCTATCGGTCGGGAGAAATCCCGGGGGCACAAATCGCTCGGACGATCCGCTTCAACTTGGCGCAGGTCTGTCGGGCTATGGAGAAGCGGGCCAAGGCTATGCCGAACAGTCACTGTACGAAGCGCGCGACCGGCGGCGTGAGCCGACGGCGCGGCGCGACCAGCCCCCGTACAGTAAAACGGGGGCGGAATTTCCAAGATACCCCGAGGAGGAATCAATGAGTCTCTGGACCTGTGTGATCGGCTGGTTTCGCTTTACGGTGCCCGATGCCACCGTCGATGAAATTATTGCTCTCATCGGTGGGGAGTGGATCAAGGATCAGAAGGGCTTCCAGGGCTATACCCAAGCCTGGCTCTCCCGAGGCCATACCGGGGGGCTCGGCCGGATTGGCACCGGAGCCAAACGGGCTCCACGAGAAGTGCACGTGGATCTGTCGCAAGAACTCATCAGTGGCTGGACCTATGACCAGTTCAAACGCGTGGCTACGTGGGTTATTTCGAAACAAGGCCACTTTGGTCGAATTGACGTGGCTCTGGATGATCGCACGGGCGTGATCGATATCGATCGGATCTATGCGTCGGTCGTGGCAGGTAACTGCGTGTCGCACTTTCGGAAATCGCGGTTGATCTCAGGCCATGAGCTTGGTTCAGGCTCCGACACCGGCAAAACCATCGGTCTGGGGTCTCGGCAGTCGGATACCTATCTGCGGATCTACGACAAAGCGGCGGAGCAACGCGCCAAAGACAAACCTGTGGAAGGGGCGTGGATTCGGTGGGAAATGGAGTGGAAAGCGGAACGGGCGGCGGCTGTCGGGATGGCTCTCTCGGGCCTCGATCAGGACTCGTTTCAGAAATACATCGTCGGGGTGTTCCGGAGTGCCGTGGATTTCCGCGACTGCACGCGTGACGACGATCCGAAAGATCGCTACTACGCGCCACTCTTGGATTGGTGGCAGGTCCTCACCGAAGGCATGCAGCGCGCGAAGCTCGAAATTGCGAAGTCCGTGAAGAAGATCGAAGACGTGAAGCGGTGGGCAGAAAAGAGTCTCTCTCCCATGTTGGGACTGTTGTGTGCTCATCCGGAAGCGGGCGAACGCTGGTTAGTCAAAACAATTGTCGAGGGAGTCGAACGATGGCGCGCCAAACATCTGGCCCTCTTAACGAGCGGTCGAGAAGCCCAGAAGGCCAAGAAGAAGATCCGGTGGTGGAATCCCAGAGACGGATTCTCTGCGGCGTATGCCACACCGGGTATCTGAAGCTCTACATGTGCGGGCCGCGGTTGCGTGGCCGGTGTCGGAGTTGTCAGGCGGTCTGGGTGTTTTTGTGGTCCTGCTTCAAGCGGGGCTGGTTTCAGTGGTCCAACTAATCACAGGGAGGAGTCGATCATGTCGAAGTTCGTGGCCAATTGTGTGGTGATGGGGGTGAAGGCAAGACCGAGTCAGGATGGGAAACGCATCTTTCGGAACGCCGTGCTCTATTTCGAGGAAGACACGACCACGCTCGAAGCGAGTGTCTCCGATGAGCACGAGGCGCTCTACAGGCTGATGGACGCCAACAAGATGAAGCTGGCGCACGTGACCATCAATCTGCGGGAGTACAAGGGGCAACGCTTTCTGGATGTGACGGGGTATCAACCGATCACTGGGGCGGCCTCGGCTCCTGGCAAGGAGACTGCCAAGGCGTAAGAGGATGAGGCAATGGTCTGGACTGTCTTAACTGTCTCGGAGCAACTCACGTGGGCGATGTTTTTCGTCTGTACATTCCTGGTTGGCCTGTCTGTCGGGCGGCGCTAAGCCTCTCGGCATACCTGGGGTTCATCGCGGTGCTGGGGATCATGCTCTGTGTGACCCCGGCACAGGCCTTGGTTTCGACGACGGGCCATGCTCGGATTGCCTCGCAATCGGCGATGAATGCCCTGAACGTGGCCAAACGGTCGCTCGCCGTGCAATCCATTGGGTCGGCCATTGCCAGTTCAGGGTCCGGGGCCTCGGTCGCTGCTCGTATTGTCGCTAGTGGAGTGGGATGGCCGGCTATTGGGATCGCGGCAGGACTCGTGGTCGCGCAGTACTTCTGGAATCAGCAGCAAGTGGCCGACATCAAGAGTCAGGCGGGTGATCCTGGTCCGGTGTCGGCTGGGGCGAATCCGATGCCGGCCGGCACCATCATTCAACCCTGCCCAGGCACGGCCGGCTGTCTCCCGAACACCGATCAGAAACTCACGGCTCCCTCACCGCAACCGCCGCCCAGCCCGGGCTGCTCGTCGCAAATCTTTACCTCGTCTCCGCTGCCCGCTGGCTGGGCCGGCTGGTACTCGGAACCGGGTGTGCCCAATACCTGTGTGGCCTATCACAACATCGGGCAACCGAATCCCGCGACGCAAGCCCCGGCCAGTCCCCCGACGCCCCAAGACATCACGGACTACCTCGGGGGCTTGCCGGCCAGTGATCCGAACAGCGTGGAATCGAACTTCGATCAGGTGGGGGCCGGCGTGTCGCCCACCTCGGCTGAGACGGTCGTGGAGTTTCCGATCAATTCCACCGAACTACAAACCCAAGTGGTCCCGGCGTCCTCTGTATCACCGACCGATACCGTGCTGGATCCCTCGGCAGAACCAGAGGCAGGGCCAGTGAGCACCACGGAAACGCAGACTTCGACCACCACGACCACCACGACGACGAATCCCGATGGGTCAACGACGACACAAGAAGACACAACGACTGTATCTGAATGTTCTGCCCGGCAGCACGATAGTCGGACGTTAGGCACGATTCTCCAAACCCATATCGAGAACTGGAGAGGGTCGGGGATTGCGGGGGCCTTGTCCACGCTCCAGCTGCTCACCTGGCCCAGCGCCTCGCCCACGTACACCTTAAATAGTGGCCTGCTGGGCACCTTCTCGTTCGATTTCACGGCCTGGAACGGGATCTTGCTCGCGCTGCGCTCGTTAATCATTGCCGGGGCGTCCTTCGCGGCCTATCGGATCATCTTTGTCGGCGGATCAGCGGGGGCAGACTAATGGCGGCCATTCTGAATGCCATTCTGTGCTGGCTGCGCGACTTCTTCGGCACCTTGAACGATATCGTGCTGGACAGTTGGGACTCGGTCTTAGGACCGGCCGATACCATCCTGGCCTCGCTTGGCACCGGCTCACTCTCGACGCCACTGATTCCCGATCAATACGCCTGGTTGCTCGGGGCCACGGGCATGGCGCAAGCCCTGGCGATTGTGGCCGGGGCGATGCTGACACGCTTTGTCCTGCAATCGGTGCCATTTGTGCGGTGGGGATCATGATCGAAATGCTCGAAGGCGTCCCAGGGTCAGGCAAGTCGTACCACGCGGTGGCCGAAAAACTGGTGCCGTGGTTGCGGGCTGGCCGGCGGTTGTATGTCGCCATCGACGGCATTTATCTGGACCGGCTCGCGGCCTTTGAGAACCGAACTATTGAGGACCTGCACAAACAACTGACCTGTTGGGTGACGAAAGACGACGTGTTGGAGGGTCTTCTGACGGTCGAACCCGGCGCGGCCGTCTTGATTGATGAAGCGCAAACGATCTTTCGGTCGAAGGAAAAGCTCTCGCCCGAGTTGCTTCGCTGGCTCGAAACGCATCGGCACCGGGGGAACGATGTGGTGCTGATGGTGCAAGCGGCCGCGCAATGTACGTTAGGTGTCTTACGGTTGGTCGAAGTCACCACGAAGTTCCGACGGCTGGATCGGTTCGGGTTGAAGGGGCGCTATCAAGCGATGGTCCGGGGGAATCCGGAAGAAACCGAGACGATCCGGATGTACACCGGTCGGTATCAGCCAGCGCTCTATGCCTATTACTCGTCGTACTCCAGCGCGGCAGTGCGGGAGCAGACGCGAACTGGCTCCATCTTCAAATCGCCCACGGTGGTGCTCGGGGTGCTTGGCTTGTGTCTCGCAGGAGCCTGGTTTGCCGGGGGGCGGTGGCTGTCCGCAGGACCCGTCGCATCGGCGCCTCGTCCTTCCGTCGTCGCGGTCGAGATCCCGCGCGCGCCTCTTCGAGCAAGCGCCTCAGAAATGATTCCTGCTTCCGATCCTGACGACGTGGTGCCCGAACCGGTGCGAATCGTCGGCGGGATGGAATTTGACGAGGATGCAGAAAACTCGTGGCGGTGGATTTCAGACACGGGAGAGATCTTCACGGAAGACGAACTGCTGGTCCGCACCAACTTTCATGTCGAATCCGTCTGGGTGCATGGGACCAGAAGAGTCCAGGGATCCGGCGTGATCTGGGGCGGGAGACCGGCACCAATCCAAGAATCCACCGGCCTGGCGTCGGCGGTGCCAGCAGAGCTGCGGACCATTCCAACCGGGCCCGCGCTAGGAGGATCTGAGTCACTCTCGTTTGTGAATCCGAATGCGAAAGATTTGCTCGTGACGCCACCGGATCTCAGATAGGCAGCGCAGAGAGGAGAGGTACACGCGGATGGATCAAGCGGCACTCGATACAGTCGTCTACTTTGCCGGCGCGTTTTTCCTGGGTGGTTTTACGGTGGGGCTGATTGTGAAGTTTCTGATGGGGCAACTTTAACCAGAAAGGAGGTGATGACCAATGTTGAAGAAACTGTCTTGGGGCCTGGCGGCCTTGAGTGCGGTCCTGCTGAACGCCGGAGTCTCAATGGCTCAGGTGTTCCCGGTGGATGCGGCGACCACGACTACGATTACCAGCGTGAAAGCTGACATCGTAGCCTGGGGCGTGGTGTTCATCGGCGTCGCGTTGACGATTTTCGCGTACAAGCGCGTAAAGTCGCTGGTGCGGTAGGGGCACAGTGAGAGTGGCTCCTGCAACGCGTGGCAGGGGCTGCTCGTCTGAATCAGAAGGAGGCAGCCATGGCCTGGGCGACAGTGGCCACGGATTTACATCAATTAGGGACAGTGCTCTCGGCGGATCTCATCGGGTGGGGCGCGGCCGTCATTGGAGTGGCGCTCACGGCCTCAGCGGTCGTGTGGGTCTTACGGTTGATCCGGGCCTAGGCGAGACCCGGATCGATTCCCGACCTCAGCCGCCGGGCCAGCCTTGATCGGCGAAGCTGTAATAGCTCTCTCCAAGAATGAGATGGTCGAGGAGCATGATCCCCAGCAGCTCGGCTCCTGCTCGCAGCCGTGTCGTCAGCGCGAGGTCTTCCCGGCTCGGCATCACGTCTCCGGACGGATGATTATGGGCACAGAGCCAGGCGGCGGCATTCATCAGAATGAGCGGTTTCAGGACTTCTCGGGGATGGACGATGGAGAGTGAGAGCGAGCCGATGGACACGATATTGATCCCGATCAGGCGATGTTTCGCATCCAGGCCACAGACGACGAACTGCTCCCGGTCCAGGCCGTCAAAGCAGGGCCTGAGGACGGCGGCGGCTTCGGTCGAGGTGTGGATCGGCATCGACGACAGGGAACCCGAGTCCTCACACACCAGGGCGACACGATACCGAGGCACCCGATACGGCAACGCTGGCCGACCGGCCTTCACCAGCCGTTTCGGCTTGACTGGAATCTGTTCTGAGTCTTGATTCATCCGAATCCTCCTTGAAAAATTGTTGTCCCACCCCGCACAAACCAGGGGGGTGGGACAGACAAGGAGGAGGAGGGCACAGCGCTCTCGCGGCGGGCAGGCCTGGACGGGCGGAGGCCCCACGGGAGGGAACCCGGGAAGGCCTGATCCGCTGCTCGGTGGCGATGGCCCGCCCACCACTGGGGGCCCAGTCTTTGACCGAGGCCGGCGGCCACGCGGGCACATCTGGGGGGAGCGGGGGTGTCGAAGACTCCCCCGATTAGGTTGTCGATGCTGTTAACGGTCAAAGATCTCTCTGAACAACTGCGAATTAAGCCAGGGACGCTCTATTGCTGGGCTGCACAGGGCAAGATCCCCTGCCGGAAGATCCATGGGTTAGTACGGTTCGATTCCCTTGAGATTGACCGTTGGTTATCCGCCTTCTCGCCCCTACCGTCCGTGCCCGCCCCTGTAGGGCAACGGAAGCCCGACCACTCAGACGTGGACAGACTGATTGCGAGCGCAAAACGCGAGGTCTATACTTCCCGCCACGGGGAAACCAGACCGAGATCAAGCCTCATCGGGAAGGAGGAGCATGATGGGGCTCGTGAAGCGTAAACACGTCTGGTGGATGAGTTTCATGTATCAAGGACAACAGGTCCGCCGTAGCACAGGGACGACGGACAAACGGTTGGCGGAAGCGATTTTGTGCAAGGTAAAGGTCCAAATCACCGAAGGCCGGTTCTTCGAAACACGTGAGGAACAGGACCGGACCTTTCGAGAAATGATGGATCGTTACCTGAAAGAGCGTGCGGTGCTAAAGGCTCCGAAGAGCTATGTGCGAGACGTCACAGCCTTGAACCATCTCCTGCCGGTGTTTGGAGATAAGGTGCTCGCCATGATCACGCCGAAGATACTCGCGGGCTATAAGGCCCAACGGCGAATCGAACGAGCGGCTCCGGCGACGATCAACAAGGAGCTACAGCTCGTGCGTCATGCGTTCAATCTGGCGATGCGTGAATGGGAGTGGTGCCGGGAGAACCCCATGCACCGAGTCTCTATGGAGCCTGTGCGGAATGAAGTGGACCGCTGGCTGACGGCCAATGAAGAAGAACGCCTACTCGGCTCTGCTTCACCCTGGCTCAGAGAGATTATGGGATTCGCGTTGAATACAGGGATGCGCCAAGGGGAAATCCTAAACCTGCAATGGCAGGACGTGGATTTTGCGCGAGGCACGCTGATGGTGATGAAGAGCAAGAACGGCACGCGCCGCACCATTCCCCTGAATGCGACGGTGTACGAACTGCTCGCCGCGAAACAAGCGGTGACAGGAGCTACCTGCGGACCCGTCTTCAAAACTCCGCTGGGCAATGAACTCCAAGTTCGTTACCTGGTTCGTGAATTCTGTGAAGCGCGTGATCGGGCGGGAATTCCAGACTTCCGCTTTCACGATATGCGACACACATTCGCAACGCGACTCGTGCAGCGTGGAGTGGATTTGTACAAGGTACAACGGCTGCTCGGGCACAAGACCAGCACCATGACGCAACGCTACGCACATCATTCGCCGGAGAGTCTACGAGACGGCGTCAATGTCTTGGATGGGCCGCAACCGCAGCGGTTTAGCACAAATTTAGCACAAGGGGCTTTGGAGGCTGCTTCTGAGAGGGTAGAGACTCTCAGAAGTACTTGATTTACCGTGGTGAGCCGGCTGGGACTCGAACCCAGGGCCCTCGCCTTAAAAGGGCGATGCTCTACCAACTGAGCTACCGGCTCACGATGCGAAATGCTGTCATCCAACCAAGCGATTGTCAACCCCTGAAGAGTCCAAGGATCGCCAATCCGGCTGACTAGGAACGTGGTCGTCGGCGGGAACACTTCAGCGGATTACGCAGTATGATGGTTTCGGTGCGCTTGGATCCGGTCGAGATCATATCGATGCGACAGCCTGCCAGCTCTTCGATGCGTGCCAGGTAGCGCTTGGCTTCAGCCGGGAGCTGTTTGTACGTGGTCGCCCCGGTCGTCGAAGCCGTCCAGCCTTTCACCCGTTGATAGACCGGCTCGCACTGCATGAGCGCATCCAGGTCCGACGGCATTTCCTTGTAGAGGATACCCCCGTGTCTATACCCCACGCATAATTTTAATTCCTTACAACCGTCCAGCACATCCAATTTCGTCACTGCGAGCGACGTCAAGCCGTTTACCTGGGCGGCATGACGCACCACCACCGCGTCGTACCAACCGCATCGCCGCGCGCGCCCGGTGGTCGAACCAAACTCACGCCCGCGCTCCTGAAGGCCTTGACCCACGGCGTCGGTCAACTCCGTCGGAAACGGTCCGCTTCCGACCCGAGTCGTATAGGCTTTGGCGATTCCCATCACCGCATCGATCATCGTCGGCCCCACACCAGTCCCGGTGCAGGCCCCGCCGGCGGCAGAACTGGAGGACGTGACAAAGGGATAGGTTCCAAAGTCGACGTCCAAGTGGGTGCCCTGCGCCCCTTCAAACAAGACCGTCTTATCCTTGTTGATCGCCCGATTCAACAGCGTCGTCGTATCGACGATATAGCTCTTCAGGCGTTCCGCATAGCCCATGTATTGATCGAAGACCTTGTCGACCTGAAACGTCTCGACTTTATAGAGCCGCTCCAAAAACCAATTCATTTCGACGAGATTTTCTTCCAGCTTTTTTCTGAACAACGCCGGATTCAACAAATCGCCCATGCGAATCCCGACGCGGGCCATTTTATCAGCATAGGAGGGCCCGATCCCGCGACCGGTTGTGCCGATCTTGCGCGAGCCCTTTGACTGCTCGGATGCCCGATCAATGGCCTTATGGTAAGGCAGAATCATATGCGCCCGTTGGCTGACGGCAAAATTCTTCCCAAAAGCAATACCCAACGGTTGGAGCCGATCCATCTCTTCAATCAACGCACCTGGATCGACGACCACGCCGTTTCCAATGACACACGTCGTCCCGCGATAGAGAATCCCCGATGGAATCAGATGGAAAATATAGGTCCCGCGCTCGTTGATGACCGTATGTCCCGCATTCGAGCCGCCCTGATAGCGCACGACAATATTGGCATCTTTCGCCAAAATATCGACGATCTTGCCCTTACCTTCATCGCCCCATTGGGCGCCAATTATGACGAGATTTCCCATACCACCACTTCCTCTCAGCCCGTTCAATCACGAAAAAATGGCTCTGACCCGATGGGGAGATCAGAGCCGCGGGGGCCCATCGTAGGTACCGCCCATCCGTTTGTCAAGCCGATCCCCGCCTAAAACACCCAGAAAAACACCTTACCCCCACTCCAGGCACTTCTGCATCAACACCGTTCCCTACCCCGGTGGCCGTCGGTTCCAGCCGTCGCCCATGTTTCGCTTTCTTGACTGGGTGGGACCTGCGTGTTAGCATGCCGGAACTTCTCGCGGAGTACGTATCTCTAGACCAACGGTGTGGGGCTGTAGCGCAGTTGGGAGCGCGCGTGAATGGCATTCACGAGGTCGCCGGTTCAATCCCGGCCAGCTCCACCAAACCAACCCTCGGTTGAACCGCGCCCTCTAGATCGTTGAATGCATTTGCGCGCGGGTCACTACTTCTCATTCATCTCTCTATCTGATTGAACAATAGCCATGCTACAAATCGAATCAGTCCATAAACAATACTCCACGAGAATTCTGCTTGAGGGCGCATCGGCCCACCTTCGCCCGGGTTCCCGAGTGGGATTAGTTGGACCGAATGGGGCCGGCAAAACCACGCTCTTTCGAATGATCCTCGGGGAAGAATCTCCGGACAAAGGCACTATCCGCAAGCGTCCGCGGCTCCGCATCGGGTACCTGCCGCAGGAGCTCGAAACGATCATCGGCAAAAATGTGCTGGATGCGACCCATCGCGATCTCTACCCCGAACACGAGGCAGAGCGGATCCTCATGGGATTGGGATTTTCTGAAATCGATTTCACCCGGCAGGTCGAAAAGCTCTCCGGGGGCTATCGCATGCGAGTCGCCTTAGCCCATCTGCTGCTCACCAACCCTGACGTCCTTATGCTCGACGAACCGACCAACCACCTGGACAAACCGACCCAACGCTGGTTCGAGCAATTCCTTCTGGACTCGGAAATGACGCTGTTGCTCATCAGCCACGACACCGCATTCCTTGATCGTGTCGTCACCCACACCTGGGATCTCCGGCACCATAAGATCGAAGAATATCGCGGCAACTACACCGCCTTCCAACGTCTCAAGGCGGAGCGGGATGCCCAGCGTGAGGCCGCTGCGGGACGCCAGGCGAAAGAAGTCGCACGGGTTCAAACCTTCGTGGATCGTTTCCGCTACCAGGCCAACAAAGCCAGCCAGGTTCAATCGCGCATCAAGCAGCTTGAGAAGGTCAAGATGATCGAAGTGAAGCGCGATCCGAAGCGGGTGAAGTTCAAATTCCCCCTCCCCGCGGCGAGCGGGCGGCAAGTCCTTGAGTTGGATGGCGCGGCCAAGCGCTATGGGGAAAAAGTAGTCTACGAACGGGTTGATTGCTCGATCGAACGCGGGCAACGCGTTGCGCTGGTGGGAGAAAACGGAGCCGGGAAAAGCACGTTACTCAAGATGCTCGCGGGAGCGCTGGAGCCGGATAAAGGCAAGAGAACGGTCGGCCATGGCGTGACGTTGCACTACTTCGCCCAGCACCAGGCCGAGACCTTGAATCCAGAACATTCGATTCTCCAATCCCTCTCGGAAGTGTCCCATCAAGCGGAGATGAACTTCCTCCGCGGGATCGCCGGCGCCTTTCTCTTTACCGGTGACGATCAAAAAAAACCGATCAAGGCGCTGAGCGGAGGGGAACGCAACCGCGTTGCGCTTGCACGCATGCTGGTCGAGCCGGCCAACACGTTGTTACTCGATGAGCCGACCAACCATCTCGACCCGGCGTCGGTCGACATGCTCACCGATGCCCTCTCGGATTTCCCCGGCACGATCATCTTTATTTCGCACGACCCGACGTTTCTGACGAGAGTCTGCACACGCGTCATTGAGATCGAAGAAGGCAAGGCCCGCAGCTTTACCGGTGACTACGAGTATTACTTGTGGAAGAAAGCGCAGGAAATCGACTCTATTAAGGAATCAAGCGACGACTTAAAGGGAGCGGATCGCGGGAAAAACGCCGGACCAACCAGAGCCATGGCGTCGCAGGCTCCAGCCAAGTCCTCAGCCGGAGACCGTCGGGATTTGAACAAAACCCAAGCCCGGCTGGAAAAGCAGGTCACACGCGCCGAAGCCGACATCGCCGAGTGTGAGTCGAAAATTAGAGCGCGAGACCTTGAGCTGGCCGATCCCTCGCTCTACAAAGAGAAGTCTACCGCCTGGAGCGATCTCCAGATCGAGTATGACGGGTGGAAGAAGGACCTTGTGCGGCTCACCGCCCGATGGGAGACCTTGTCAGCCGAGCTGGAAGACGTGAAGCAGAAGCTCACGGCCTTCGCCTAGCAGAGTCCAGAAAACACCACGCATAGTTTTGAACGATGGGAAGCTAAACCGGAAGGCCCTGCATCTTCAGCTACACAGAAGATCTAATTGTTTCTTCGAGGTAGTAGAAGAGCCAGCGGTTCTTGTCTTTGGTCACCAGGTCGTCCCACACCACCCCCGTCAAAAATCCTTTTTCCCAATCCTTTACCCAGGCGACTGTTCCCTCCAGCTTTTCCTGCTGGTCGGCGCCGTCTGAGTCTAAGAATGCGAGAGACACGGTCACTCGCTCATTGATGGGGAAACGATCCTTGGTGTGCAGGCCGGCGCCGATCTTATTCACATTGTCGAGCACAGCCGTACTGGCGCGGCCACCGCTTTTGGGGGCAATGAGAGCAGAACCCACCAAGGTCGCACGGACGAACTTGCGTCGCTCACTGGCGACCGCGGCTGCAACTGATTGCTTCGACTCTCCGCGCTTCATAGGTCCTAAGTATAACCGATTAGAAAACTTTGTAAACCACCTAAAATCCTTATGGGCGAGGCTTCGGCCGATAGTACTGCCGTTCTTTCAAAACGTCGGGGAGATGCGCCTGATCGACCTTGGCCTGGGGATCATCATGGACGTATCGATACCCTTTCCCATATCCAATCCCCTTCATGAGCGAAGTCACGGCATTCCGCAAATGCAACGGGACCCCAAGATTTCCATGGACTTGAGCATCCTCCTTGGCCTCCAATAAGCCGATATAGGACGCATTGTCCTTCGGTGCAGACGCCAGATAGGTCGTCCCATGAGCGAGATTGATTTGGGCCTCTGGAAGTCCGATAAATTGCACGGCCTGAGCTACGGCATTGGCCACCAAAAGTCCCATGGGATCGGCATTCCCGACGTCCTCCGAAGCAAAAATGACCATGCGGCGTGCGATGAATTTCGGATCCTCTCCAGCCTCCAACATTCGCGCAAGCCAATAGAGCGCCCCGTTCGGATCGGAATCGCGCAGGCTTTTGATGTAGGCGGAAATGACGTTGTAATGCTCCTCTCCCGCCTTGTCGTACCGGAGCACCTGTTTATTCAGCGCGACGGTCAGCAACGCCTCGTCAATGCATCTCGTTCCATCCGCGCCGACAGGCGCCTGCGTCACCACGAACTCGGCAGCCGTCAATAACGCGCGCGCATCGCCGTTGCCGAATGCGACCAGGCGCTGCCGCGCTCCAGGCGACAGACGGGCTTTCAACTGCCCCAGGCCAATTTCTGAGTCGGTGAGTGCCCGGTCAAGAATCTGGCCCAACGCTTCGTCGGACAGCGACTTGAGCACAACCAGGATCGAGCGCGACATCAGCGGGCTGATCACTTCAAATGAGGGATTCTCCGTCGTCGCCCCAACCAGAATCACCGTACCCCGTTCGACGTGGGGAAGAAAGGCGTCCTGTTGGGCTTTGTTGAAGCGATGGATTTCGTCGACGAAGAGGACCGTCTTCTGCTGCTGCAACGCGAGCCGATGTTCGGCCGCCTTGATGATCTCGCGCAGTTCAGGAATGCCGCCCGTCACTGCTGAGAATGCCACGAAATGCGCTTTCGTGTGGCGGGCGATGAGATGTGCCAGCGTGGTCTTGCCGGATCCAGGCGGGCCCCAGAAGATCACCGATGACAGACGATCGGACTCGATGGCCTTGCGCAGCGGCCGATCCTGCCCGACGATCTCATCCTGCCCGGCAAAGTCGGCAAACTCCCGCGGACGCATCCGTTCCGCCAGCGGGGCTTCCGCCTTCCTGCCAGACTGGGGAGCAGCAAACAAGTCTGGCTCTGGATCACGCGGGGTCGGCATCGATGGCTCCTGGAAATGGGAGGATTGTATACGCCATATGCCTTGATCGCAAACGGCCCCTTGACCAGCAACACCGTCGATGCTACGAAGAGCCCAACCTCGGAGAGACTTGTGCACACAACAGTGAACGGCATCACCTTGGCTTATAGCGACTCAGGCGCCGGCGTTCCAATTGTCCTCCTGCATGCCTTTCCGCTGAACCGCACCATGTGGGCTGAGCAGGAAGCCGCTCTGTCTTCGCAGTTTCGTGTGATCACAATCGATCTGCGTGGACACGGCGAATCCGATGCACCGCTGTGGCACTACAGCTTCGATCAGGCTGCCGACGATGTCCGTGCATTGCTGGACCATCTATCCATCACGCAAGCCCTGTTCGTGGGACTGTCGATGGGCGGCTATGTCCTCTTGGCGTTCTACCGAAAGTATGCGGACCGGGTAAAAGGAATGGTACTGGCTGACACGAAGGCACAAGCCGATACGCCCGAAGGTAAAGCGGGGCGCTTCCAGATGGCACAGATCGCTTATAAGCAGGGATCACCCGCCATTGCGGACATCATGATCCAGAAGCTCTTGAGTCCTGCGACGATTCAGTCGAAACCTGAGATTGTTCAGCGAATCAGAACGATGATCGAAGGGAACCAGATCAGCGGAATTGCGGGAGATTTGATGGCGATGGCCGAGCGACCGGACTCAGTGCCGTTATTGAAGCAGATCACCTGCCCCACCCAGATCATCGTTGGCGAACTGGATCAGGCGACCCCGCCGGCTGATGCGAAATTCATGGCCGAGCAAATTCCCCAAGCCAGGCTGGCCATCATCCCGGGAGCCGCGCACCTGGCAAACATCGAACAGCCGGGAAAGTTTACCCGTCTTATTGAAGAATTTGGCTCAGAACTGAAGACGTAGCTGACGGTTACTCTCCCAAGATCTAGCCTGAGGCGCCGCCACCGCTGCGGCGGATGAGCTTCAGGAACTCCAGCCTGGTCTGCTGCTGGGTCCGGAACGCGCCGAGCATAGAACTGCTGACGGCGACCGTGTTCTGTTTTTCCACCCCACGCATCATCATGCACAAGTGACGGGCTTCGACAACCACGCCCACGCCATGCGCGTTGAGCTTGGTCTTGAGGGTCTCCGCAATCTGCACGGTAAGCCGTTCTTGCACTTGAAGCCGGCGCGCGAAGGTATCGACAATGCGGGGAATCTTGCTAAGGCCAACCACTTTCTTGTTGGGCAAATACCCCACATGTACCTTGCCATAAAAGGGCAACAGGTGGTGTTCGCACATGCTGTAGAAATCAATGTCTTTCACGATGACCATTTCATCGTACTCAATCGGAAAGAGCGCCCCGTTCAAGAGGTGGTCGATGTCACGGTGATACCCCTGCGTCATGAACGCGAGCGCCTTGGCCACGCGCTCGGGAGTCTTGAGCAATCCGTTACGGCCCGGGTTCTCCCCAAGCGCCAACAAGGTCTCGGTGACGAGTGCCTGCAGCACGCCCAGATCTGCCGGTCGTTCCGCCCCACCCTCATGCTCAACCGGCTTCCGCCGTTGGATCGCTGCTCGCTTGGCCATAATGTCTCCCTAGGATCTCGCCGCAACCGAGGCCGACCCCGTGTATTCGAAATAATTGTCCCTCGTCTCGATGACGGCGACTTTCTTCAGTTGCCCTTCCGGAATTTCCGCGACGAGCAAATCCCAGATCAGTAACACCAGATTTTCCCCTGTCGTTGTCTGCGTAGCAAATCCGGGGTCCTGGTTCAGATCCCGATGATCGAATCGGCTCACAATCCGGTCGGCGACGATCCGATCAAGCCCATCGATGCCCATCGATCGCCCGCTCTGCGCGGCACCGGGACTCCCGATCGTCACAAGCACCACATAATTATGCCCGTGCCCGTTGGGATTGTTGCACTTGCCGAAGACCACCCGGTTTTCTTCAACCGATAAATGGTCGGTGTGCAACCGATGTGCGGCGCAGAATCGATACCGCCTGGTGATGCTGCCCTGTCCCATGCCATCCACACTGACATCGATGAAAAAAACGAAGCCAGGATTCCCCTCACGGGCAACCCTGGCTTCGCACTATCTGAGCACTGTAGGCAGAGTGCGCGTCCTCTTCCTTCCGGTCAATCCGCTTAGGCGCTGAAGGAGCTACCGCAGCCGCAGGTCGTCTTGGCTTGCGGATTCTTGATCGAGAATCCTGAGCCCTGAACGCTGTCGACATAATCGACTTCGGCGCCCTGCAAGAGTGGGGCACTCTGGGAATCCATGATGACCTTCACATCACCTTTTTCCACGACGGTGTCGTCTTCGCCCATCTTGGACTCAAACGCCATCCCATATTGATAGCCATGGCATCCGCCGCCGCGGACATAGACGCGAAGGCCGACCACATCCTTCTCTTCTGCCATGAGCTCTCGGATCTTCTGTTCTGCAACTGCTGAAATAGTAACCATTGTCTTCCTCCTGTATCTCCAGATCCGCAACCTGCGATCCGGGTTGGCTTAGTGTAACACCTCTCTACCGAATATCAACTCCCTGCGCCTCTGATTGTATGGCTGAAGGCTCCTCAAACTTAGGATCCGCAAACTTGGACTCCGGAACCCGCACGACGACATCGCCCAACACTCTCGCCTGACAGCCCAGTCGATGCCATGGTTCACTCAAGTTTTCCCGATCCAGCAAATCCTGCTCGTCGAAGTCGATCTCGGACAGCTGATCACGGCCGGACTGCACCTCAACCCGGCAGGTCGTGCAGGACGCATTGCCCCCGCAATCGTGATTCAGCGAGAACCCCAACTCCTTGGCGGCATCCAGTAAGGTCAGGTTTCTGGTCACCGTGCCGCTTTTCCCTTGGGGATGGATGAAAGTCACGCGCGGCATAATCGAACCTTATACCCCCACCGGCGACGGCTTGAACGGACAACGCTGCAACCGGAGATGCTCTTCGTACTCTTTCTGGAACAACTTCACGCTACTCTGCACCAGGACCGCGGCACCGGTCACCAGGGTGCAGTAGCCGGTCCCCTTCACGAAACCGCAGAGCTGCAACAGGCTATCCATATCTTTTTGCGTACCCTGGCCCTCTTCGATCTTCGCCATCAATGTGGCCAGATTGTTCGTCCCCATCCGGCAAGGCGGACATTGCCCGCAGCTCTCACCCTTGAAAAAATTCGAGTATTTCAGCGTCGCCGCCACCATGCAGGTCGCATCGTCGATCACAATCGTTCCCGCACTGCCCAATCCTGTTCCAGCTTTCTTGAGCGAATCGAAGTCCATCTGCAAATCAAGCTGATCGGCCGTGACCATCGAGAAGGCCGGGCCACCGGGGAATACGGCCTTGATCTGCCGACCGCCCTTGACGCCGCCGCCGCACTTCTCGATCAGTTCACGGATGGTCACGCCCATCGGCATTTCATAGACCCCCGGGCGATTCACCGATCCGCTCAGCGAGAACATCATCGTACCGGGACATTTCTCCGTTCCAACCTGCGTAAACCAGGATGCGCCCTTATACAGAATCCGCGGGATGTTACAGAGCGTCTCCACATTGTTCACTAATGTCGGCTTCCCGTAGAGGCCGAAATCCGTGGGATAAAACGGTGGTTTCTGACGGGGCATGGCCGGACGGCCTTGCATCGACTCCAACATCGCGGTTTCTTCACCGGCCACATAGCTCCCGTGGCCTTCGAATACCTGCAGTTCGACGTCGTACCCCTTCCCCAGCACATTCTTCCCTACCAGCCCTCGCGCCTTGGCCTCAGCCAACGCCTTCTTCAGGTTCTCCCGTTCTTCTTCGTATTCGTGGTTCACATAAATGAATGCGGCTTTGGCTTGAACGGTATGGGCGGCAATCAGGCACCCTTCGATCAATTGGTGGGGAAGCGTCTTGAGTAAGTATCGATCCTTGAACGTTCCCGGCTCATGCTCACCGGCATTACAGACAAAATAGTGTTCCTTCACTCGATGATTGAGAACCTTGTCCCATTTGACCCCGGTCGGGAATCCGGCGCCGCCCCGGCCTCGCAGCCCGGCCTTCTTCAACTCGGCCACGACATCGTCGGCCTTGAAGCCGTCGACACACCGCTTCCACGCCTCATAGCCTCCCACCTTGAGATATCCTTCGATCTCCCAGGGTGCGCCCTCAAGCTTCTGGACTAGACGGGGTTCAGTCGCAATGGACATAGACGTTCCTTCGAAAAAATCCGCGAGTTTAGAAGTCGTACTATACGGCTGACTACGCGTCTCCGTCAAGGCAACTCATGGGGAATAGGCCTGAATCTCAAGCAGTTAGGGCAAGGGCCCTATGGTCTTGGTAGGCATGTAGGGCAATCGGGGGAGGGGTTCCGACAAGAGAGATCCATTTCGCCGGCCGGGCTTTCCCGGACCGGCGACTTGGCGAAAACCAAACTACTTGAGATGGCTGCCGGCCCCCATGAAAAACAGCATGGGAATCGACAACATGAAGTTCACCCGGGATGCGAGGAGGGCCGTCCTCCCCCATTGCGCCATTTCAGCCGGCGGCGGGGTCCCCTGCGCCGCTGCCGTCACGGCTGCGATGATTTTTTTCTGGTTCGGCCAGATGATCGCATGGACATTGGCCATCATAATGAGACCCAGCAGTCCGCCGATTCCCAGCGCAATGGCGCCGGTGCCGCCTTTGGCGTACATATACCCGTACAGCCCGATGCCCGCCAGCACGGTGACCGATGCCCCATGGCGGAACCAGTTGAGCGCCGCCGGCATGAGCTTCGGAATCACGATATTTTTCGTGGGGCCATCGAGGCTCTTAAGGAACCCGGCGTTGATCAGGTTAAAGAAATACAAGATCCCGATCCAGGTGATGCCCGCGAGGAAGTGCACCCAGCGCATAATTATCCCGATCCAATCGACTTCACCTGCGCCGACCCCGGACATACCGAGAAACACCCCTATCAAAACGACGGCCAGCGCGAATCCCGCACCGATCGTCTGCATCGGATCTTCAAGAAATTTCATAGTTCCCTCTCCTCACACGGTTTATTATTCGACTGCACGTGATGCTGCAGCCCCTTCACAGTCGTCACGCCACCGGCACAATACCGGCACACTGACACTACGCCATCAATCGATCCACATTCGCGCACAGCTCCCGCACCGCCGTCGCAGAAGCCTCCAATGCCGCCCGCTCATCCGCCGTCAACTCGTACTCAATGACCTGCTCGGCCCCGCCTCTGCCTAACTTCACAGGCACCCCGACAATGACATTCTTCAACCCGTATTCGCCCTCGCACAACACCGCGGACGGTAGCACCCGCTTCTGGTCCTGCATGATCGCGTCGACCATATCGACTGCTGACGCAGAGGGTGCATAGAAGGCACTGCCGGTCTTCAGCAGCCCCACAATCTCAGCCCCGCCCTCGCGCGTGCGTTTGACGATCGCATCAAGCCGGTCCTTAGGGATGAGCTCCGACACGGGCTTGCCTTTGACCGTGGTGTATCGGGGTAGCGGCACCATCGTATCACCGTGCCCGCCCAGCACCATCGCTTCGACATCAGGTCCCGGCACATTCAATTCGTTCGCGATAAACGTGCGCATGCGCGCCGAATCGAGCACGCCGGCCATGCCGATCACCCGGGACTTGGGGAACTTGCTGACCTTCAAGGCCACATGTACCATCGCGTCCAAGGGGTTGGTCACCAACAACAAAATCACCTCGGGCGAACGGGCGATGAGCTCTTTCACCACCGACTGCACGATCTTGGCGTTGGTGGTCAGCAGTTCGTCTCGGCTCATGCCAGGCTTCCGCGCGATCCCCGATGTGATCACCGCCACCGAAGAGCCGGCTGTTTCCTCATAGCCGTTGGTCCCGATCACGCGGGTGCTATAGCCGCACACCGGCCCGGCCTGTGCCATATCCAAAGCTTTTCCTTGCGGAACGCCTTCGACGATGTCGACAAGCACCACATCATAACGATCCCGCTCGGCCAACCGTTGCGCCGCCGTCCCACCCACATTGCCCGCACCCACCACCGTAACCTTCGGTCGCCCCATCTTCACACCTCAGCTCCTAAGTCTTGGCCCCTTCTCTCTCCACTCCCCATGCTTCTTGACGGGTTCACTGCATCCTTCCCTGTGCGCATGCACCGAGCGCCGCCCGCACCAGTTCGTCCATCCATCAATCCCGCGCGCGTGTCACGAGCACGACGGATGCGCTGAACCTGTCAATGCCCTCCCTCGTGCTCTGTCCAACCCGCCACCTTGAAATTGATCGTGCACACAAAATTATCCCCGTCATAGAAATTGACCTTGATCTTCTTCTTGCCGTAGGTCGCCGACAGGAACGCTTCAGGATCGTCCACCAGGGCCTGATACCCGCCTGCCGGATACTCGCCCAGGTCGTGAAAGACCACGATCATCCCGACCTTGACCTCTTGAAGAATCTTGACCCAACAGCGCGGATAGACCTCCCAGAATTTGGCGTCGATCATGTCCTTGGTGGGCTCCTGACGATCCTCACCAGGAACCACCGGCTGGCCGAACTTCGCCAGCCGACGGACATAGGGATATTGATGCCCCGTAAACAATTTATAGAGCCACGGCGGAACCGCGGGTCGCGCAGATGTATCGGACATAGGCCTACGTCGTCAATCGTTGATAAATTCGTGGTAACCGGGCCGGCAAAGACTCCACCCGGTCGATCACGGCAAACCGTACATCGCCATACATACGCCGAACATACGCATCGGCCTCCCGGTCGATCGTGACACAGAAGGGATCGATCCCGGCCTGACGCGCCTCACGGAGGGCGGCCTTGGTATCCTCGAGCGAATAGTCGTCTTTGTAGTCCCCGTCCAAAGGACGGCCGTCACTGACCAGGACCAGTAATTTCGTCCTGGCCTCACAGGCTCGCAGCTTCGCTGTCGCATGGCGGATAGCCGCGCCGTCACGGTTCTGCTGCCTCGGCACCAAACCGCCCAGCCGATGTGCTGTTGCCCGCCCCAAGGGCTCGTCGAACTCTTTCACAATCGAGAACTCGACCTGCGCCCGCCCCTGTCCGGAATAGGCATACACCCCGTACTGGTCACCGACCGCCTCCAGCGCTTCGCACAGAAGTACCAGACTTTCCTTCTCGATGTCGATCACCCGCCGCCCGCTGTCGAGTTGCCGGCTGGTTGACCCGCTGACATCCACAAGAAATGCCACGGCTACATCGCGCTCTTTCTTCTCATGCCGGACGTAGATACGATCGCTGCCTTCCATGCCGGCCTGCTGCTCCGCAACCCGACGGACCAGCGCATCGATATCCAAATCCTCGCCGTCGGCCTGCGCCGCCGTACGCCGGAATGCCGGGGGACGGAGACCTTCAAAAAACCGGCGGAGCGACTTAACCGCGCTTCGATGCGTCGAGAGCGCCGCCTCGACGGCCTCATCCGACCCGGATTCAGCCGGCTGCTCCACTACCTGACACCACTGCACACGATAGTCCTGGATCGTCACATCCCATTCCGGATACCGGATCCGTTTCGCCCCAGGACCGCCGGCCTCTTCCAATGGCCGTTCCTCTACCGGCAACGCGAGCAGCTCATCCACAACCGCGGGTAGCGCACGTCCGCCGCCCATCACGTCGCTCATTGTCTCGTGCCGTTCACCGCCTGAACGCTGCTGGCCGCCTTGCTCCTTGGACCCACCGCCGCCGCTGGCCACACGTTCGCCGGGAGCCTGCCCCTCGGCATCTGTATCCTTTTGCCCCGGCGCCTGATCCCGCGAAATGAACTCGGGATTCATCTCTCCCCGGTACACCCAATTGGTCATCGGACGATAGGGATCGCCGGTTTCTTCGGACCCCGTCGGCCCCACGCCCATTTCTTCCGCAACTTCCTGAACCGGATCACCCTGAATCATTTCAGCCTTGGGCGCTAACAGCTCCTCCATACGGACATACACCGCATGGACAAGACGCACGGTATCCCCCGCGGACGACCCCGGCGCCAACACCGGAGCGCACATCGACCAGAGCGACGCCACTTCTCCCTGGACCGCCCGAGGCACCGCCGATTCAACTGATTCGCCAGTCGAGAGCCGCAGGAGACAATCGACGAGCAGTTCCTTCACCGTCAGTCCGTGCGCCGGATCGCGCGGGGTCACCGCCTCGCCCGCGACACGCTGAAGATCCCGTTGAAGGCCGGGATATTCCCGCTGCAAATGGGCCTCGACCCGCGCATCCTCCAGGACAGTCCACAGATCTTGAATCAAACGCGGGTGCGGATAGAGCCGAAACAACGCAGCCAGCGACGCCGGGTACTGCGGGCCGCGCCCATACCGGTCACAGACGGCCGTCACGACATCCTGAAGCAAGTCCAGGGTGAGACGATAGGTCCCGAACTCGATATGCCCCGCCTCATGCGCCGCCATCACCAGATAGAGCCGTACATTCTCATCGTAGGACTGATATTTCCTGAGCAGCGCTGGAAGCGCGATGGTCCTCCCATCGGCACTGACCGTGGCGCGAGCCGGAATATCCGTCACCGTCTCCGGCAGGGCCTGAATCTGTACGTCCGACCCGCAGAGCCCTTGCACAAATAATTTGACCGTCCTGGCGACTTGCCGCAACGGCACACCGCTTAAGGCCTGCTCTACCGACGCCAGCGCCCGCTGCGACTCCAACCCGAAATACGCCCGAGCGCCATCGATACTATAGGCGAGCACTTCCATGCCGGCTTTGAACCAGTTCTCAAATCGCGTAACCGCTTCGGCTGAAGCTCCGATCATGCCCACGATCTCCGGAGCGCGCCGCAGATACGCCAGCGTCGTCGCCGCATCCCGTTCAGCAATCAATCCCCCGTACTGCACCACTTTGAGTTGCCACTCGACCGAGGACAAGGTCCGCAGTAATGCCGGCGCTTCCGCAAGCCAGGCAATCGCCGACTCCGGCGACTGTTCCGCGATCAACGCGCCGAGCGACAAGACTTTCGGGCGCAGCGCCGGCTGCTCCAAATCACCGAGGATCGCAGGGCTGGTCCGGAGAAACTCCAACGTCCCCAGATAGTCGGGGTTCCCGATCGCATTCGGCTGAATCAGCTTCATCCCGAACCCGACCCACTGTCGCACCTCACTCAGCGGCAGGACCGGCGCGATGGCGGCGAGCTGCCGGATATACTCCAGCCCCACCACCACATCGACCTGCGTCAACTCCACCCCGATTTCAAGCCACGGCGGTAACTGCTCCGCGGGAATCACGTCGAGAAGCAGCGGCGCCGTCCGGAGATATTCCAAAGTCACATTGGCATCTTGTTCGGCCAGTTCGGCCCCGACCGCGAGAATCACGCTGCGGGCCGCCGGCTGGTCCACCACCCCCAGAATGCGCGGGCTTTCCTTAAAATACTTCAAGGCAGACGCACCGGAGGATTCGACCAGGACAATCCCAAGATTGAGCCAGGGCAGAACCGGCGCAAGACCGGCACGGCGCGCTAATTCGGGCAGCGCCTCGACCGCAGCGCATCCGACCTTTTCAGACACATCGGTCAGTTCCTCCAAGAGTGACAGGACCGCCGCCACCGGCTCCGGCTTGCCGCCGAGTGCGCTCAATTGAGCGACCAGCTGCTCAGCCGAGGCCTGCCCCAGGTCGCCGCTCAACCGATTGATCAACTCTGTGGTCGCGTGAGAATCCGCCATCGCCCGTTTATCCGGATTGCTGCCAATTTTGCGAAGTGGTGGATTGTAAAGGACGCCCTGGCGCTTGTAAACTAGCGATTCCTGCTCCGGACGCACCGATCTGAAGGGAGACAGCATGGCCGAGCCCAAGCAAGAGAGCCTCGAGAAGATGTGGAAATACGTCAAGGGGTTTGCCGAAAAGAGCGGCACCGCGATGCATCCCACTCCTGCCGTCACCGAAGCCGTCGTGAAAGGGCTGGCGATGCATATCGATGAGCTGGGGAAGCCCCTCTGCCCCTGTAATTTTTACAAGGACAAGCAGGCCGAAGCCAAACTCCGCCGATGGATGTGCGCCTGCGATGAAATGCAGATCTATAAATACTGCCACTGCCTCCTGTTTGTGCGGGAAGACGGCATGCCGATTACCGAATATCTCCCAGAAGGCCATGAGGGACGGGACATCTACGGGCTCATCACCGATCCGACCCCCGACAAAGGCCGCGCCTTGAAACATAAGGCTGTCGCAGCACCTGCGCCTCCCGACGAACCCGCGCCTGCGTCCAAATGACCACCGTACGACCAGGCCAGCGTCTCTCGCTCGGGGTAGCGGTGCTGTTTCTGGCCAGCGGCATCTGGCTGAGTCACGGGGCTGCCGTGGAATCGAACCCCACAGCTCCTCCGGCATTCAATGAAAAGGAATTTTCCGCCTATAAACAAAAAGGCCATGGCACATTGGCAGGCCAAGCTTTCCTCGGGGCCTCGTCAGGGAAAGCCGTCACACAGGCCGGTGTACCGGTTCATCTCATTCCTCTTACGAGATACACACGCTATTGGTTCGACCACAGCGTAAGAGCTACCACCTGTTCGTCACCGAGTGATCCGGTGGCAACCGATGCCACAGCGGTAACACGCCAGCCCTTGAATTGCGCCCACGAAGCCCTCCGGCAACTGGAGCAGGATAAACGCATCCTCCCCTATCTCCGCACCACCAGAGCCAATCCGACCGGCCACTTCTGGTTCACCAAAATTCCGGCCGGCCGCTACTACATCGTCAGTGCGATCGAGGGGAGTTCACAAAAAGAAGACGGACCGGCAGGAATCGCATGGCTGAATATAGATCTTGAGGCTGGAGAAAAAGCGACCAATCTCGTCGTCACCGACTGTAAATCCAGCCTGTGCTAGTAAAGATTCCCCCGCGCTATCCACGATCCTGCGTTTGCAGATATTTCTTCGCTCTTTTCACTCTCTAGATTCCGTTGGCGATTGGTTTCACTGCGCGCATTGTCCGAGCACCCCAATCACTCACTATAGGCCTAGGCAGGGGGGAGTTGTTTCTATTGCGCGCATCCAACGAGGGTCTTCTGAGACCGCGCGTTGGGCGAGCACGAAACAACCCCGATGCCTAGGCCTCCCCCTCACTCCCATCCGCTGACATCATAGCCTTTCTCAATAAGACAGTGCACGACGGAGTCGGCATAGGCCGGATCAGGATTCGCCGGTTTGTATGCGCCAGCGGCCAGTCCGGTGATGAAACCCAATCCGCCGCCGGCTGCCGCGCCGATCGCAACACCCACACCGCCTCCGATCAAGCCGGCTGAAGCCCCGCCGACCGCCCCGACGATCAATCCCAACACCCCGCCGCTGGCGATACTCCCAGAGCGGTTCACTCCGGATTTCAACCCGGCCCGTTCCGCTCTGTCCTGACAGGCTGAAATATCCTGTTCCGCCCCTTCCTTCCCACTCAATTGCAGATGCTTGTTTGAGCGCAACACCGGCCCCGGTGCCACACAGGCCCCAAAACTCAGCAGCAGTATCACTGCAACATATGTCCGCCACAATCGATTCGACACAGCTAGCACCCTCCGATTTCTGCTCTTCTCTTTTCCTTCTCCGGATGAATCGGTGGGTCTCTGACTGCGCACATCGTCCGAGCACCACCTTTCTCCATTTCATGCCTGGGCCTCAGGGTTGTTTTTATTGCGCGCATCCAACGAGGGTCTTCTGAGACCACGCGTTGGGCGAGCACGAAACAACCCTGAGGCTCAGGCCCCTCCCCATCACTGCCACCCCGTCACCTCGTAGCCCTTTTCCTGAAGGCACCGATTGACGAAATTCGTGTAGGCCTGATTCGGCTGTGGAGAACCGGCGAACACGTAAAAGACCCCCGTGAGAAGTCCCCAGACCGCTCCGCTCGCCGCGCCAATAATCGATCCCTTCCCGGCCGCACCGGAAATGGCGCCGCCGACGGCGCCACTCGCAGCCCCCACGCCCGCTCCAACCACCGTACCCGTCGCCACGCGGCTTCCCTTCCCGCTCGCTTCTTCCGCGCCGGCAGACTCCGCCAGTTGTCTGCATGCATCGATGTCCTGTTCCGCCACCTCCTTGCCGACCGACTGCAAATGCGGATTGGGATACAAGACCGGCTTCGCGCTCGAACAAGCCGACGTCGCCACACAGAGCGCACCAACGAAAGACACCGCCCATCTGTTCATGAGGCCACGGATCCTTTCCCTGCGATCAGGCCCAATCGCGCCAGCACATCCGCCGCCTTCAGCGTTGTGCACAGCACCCGTTTGTGCCGCCCTCCGGCCCCGGCATGAATCACCAGCGCGGACGGCGGCACATTGAGCTGCTTTGCGAGGAGCGCAAGCAAGGCCTCGTTCGCCCTGCCATCAATCGGGGGCGCCGCGACACGAATCTTGAGGGCATCACCATGCAGACCGACACACTCGGACTTCGACGCCTTCGGTTGGACCTGAATCGTGATGATCGCGCCGCCCTTGGTATCCTGCACGATCGGATGAGTCATGCGCGTATGAAGTCGTGGCGGCGTGGACTAGAAAATGGCTTTGACCAGTTCGTGAATGCTGCGCTGCATATCCCCGTCGTCAGTAATAGGGCGGGCAATGGCGACATCGCAAGCCTGCTCGGGTGTGACGCCCTGCTTGATCAACGTTCCGGCATAGATCAGCAACCGGGTGCTCACGCCCTCTTCCAATCCATGGTTCTTGAGGTTGCGGACTTTGCCGCCGAGCTTCACCAGTTTCTCGGCAATCTCGCGGCTGATCCCTGATTCTCGCTCGACCACGGTGGTCTCAATGGCCGCGGAGGGATAGTCAAACTCGATCGCCATGAACCGCTGCTTGGTACTTTGCTTCAAATCCTTCAGCACGCTCTGGTAGCCGGGGTTGTAGGAAATCACGAGCATGAAATCATCGGCCGCCTCAATGATCTGGCCCTTTTTCTCGATCGGCAACACTCGTCTATCATCGCTGAGCGGATGGATGATCACGGTGGTGTCTTTCCGCGCTTCAACCACTTCATCGAGATACACAATCGCGCCATGCTTCACGCCGACCGTCAACGGGCCATCCACCCACACTGTTTCCTGACCCTTCAACAAATAGCGCCCGACCAGATCAGATGCCGTAAGGTCTTCGTGGCAAGCGACCGTAATCAACGGTCGGCCCAACTTATGCGCCATGTGCTGCACGAATCGGGTCTTCCCGCATCCGGTCGGCCCCTTCAGCATCACCGGCATTTTGCTCTTGGCGGCAATCGTGAACAAGCCGACTTCGCCACGCACTTCCGCATAGAACGGTTCCCGGTCAATGCGAAAAGCCTGAATATCGAGTTCGCGTCCTGGCTGACTCATAGCTGATCCATCCTACTGTGAAGTATTTTGGGGCACGATAAACGGAACCGAGGGGGAAGATCAAGCCAGCCACCCACCGTGCGAACAGCATGTCCGGCTAGGCGACTTTGACGCCGTCTAACACTTCGCGGACCTTCTGAACCAACACATTCGGCGTAAACGGCTTCTGAAGAAACGCGGTGTCCCGCTTGATTCCGCCTTGCGCAAATACCGGATGATCAGGGTACCCCGACATATACAGCACTTTGATTTCCGGCCGGACCGACGTGAGTTTTTCAGCCACTTCCGGCCCGCTCATCTGCGGCATCACGACATCGGTCAGCAAGAGATGAATCGGGCCGAGATGCCGGGTGCCGGTCAGCAGGGCTTCGATGCCGTGGCGGGCCTCGAGCACCGTATAGCCATGCAGCCGCAACGTCTCATGGACCAACCCCCTCACCGCCGGCTCATCCTCGACAAGGAGAATGGTCTCGCGTCCATGCACGCGGTCGGCATTCACGGGCGCGGTTTGGCCGGTCTGCGTTGTCCCATCCACTCGCGGGAAGAAAATCTTAAACGTCGTCCCTTTGTCGATCTTGCTCTCGACCCCGATCGTGCCCCCGCTTTGCTTCACAATCCCATAGACCGTCGACAGCCCCAGTCCCGTGCCTTTCCCCTTGGCCTTGGTGGTGAAAAACGGTTCGAAGAGGTGCGACTGCGTCTCCTCGCTCATCCCCTGCCCGGTATCTTTTACGGCCAAGAGCACATAGTCGCCGGGTTCCAGCGGCATCGTCTCCCGGCGTGGGCCCTTGCCGATCGACACGTTTCGCGTTTCGACGGTCAAACGGCCTCCGGTCGGCATCGCATCGCGGGCATTCACCGCCAGATTCATCACAATCTGTTCGATCTGCCCCGGATCAGCCTTGATGGCCCCTAACCCCTGATCAAGCTCGGAACAGAGCTCAATGATATCCTCGCCCAGCAGACGCCGCAGCATCCCGTCCATATTCGTGACGATCGCGTTCAGATCGACGACTTTCGTCGCAACAAACTGGCGGCGGCTGAACGCCAGCAGTTGACTCGTCAGACCGGCCGCACGATCCGCAGCTTTTTTGACCTCTTCCATTTCACGCTTGGCCGGATCGCTGGCTGCCAAGCGACCCAAAATCAGTTCGCTGTACCCTCGAATCACCGTCAGCAGATTGTTGAAGTCATGCGCGACGCCACCGGCGAGTCGCCCCACCGCCTCCATCTTCTGCGATTGCCGAAGTTGCGCCTCGGTCTGTTGCAGCGCGTCTTCCGCCTTGGTGCGCTCTCCAAACTGGCCGATTTTAAGTCCGATGTCCGTCACCATTTTCAGCAGCTCGTCGTCCGGTTCCCGCACATACCGGCTGAAGAACTCGATCACGCCCTCGATCTCGCCGGCGACGCGAATCGGGAACCCGAACCCTCCGTGCAACCCGACCTGCGCCGCCACATCGGCCCGAAGAAACTGAGGGTCGAGTGCCACATCCGCAATCCAACAAGGCTGACCGCTCGCCCAGATCCGCCCCGGCAACCCTTCCCCTGACGCAAACGACTGATGCCACGCCGCCAAGGCGAACGCGTCGCCCTGGAATGTCGGAGCCTGCCATTGATCCAGGCAGCGAAGCACCCCGGTCTGCCGATCAAACCGCCAAAAGACGCCAAGATCCCACTCCAGGCTTTCGCCGACGGCTTGAACGATTTTCGGAACGGCTTCTTCCAGCGTCGAGGACTCGGACAAGACCCGAGTCACCGCATATTGCGACGCCAACCGCCGCTCGGCCTTCCGCCGATCGGTGATATCGCGAACAAATGCGCTGAAGATATAGGCTTCGCCGATCCGGGCCGGAGATACGGACAATTCCACCGGGAACTCCCGGCCATCATGATGCCGTGCCGTGATCTCGATCCGGCGATTGAGCACCGGCCCGACGCCGGTCCGGAGAAACTCCCGCAGCCCGTGGTTATGCGCCGCGCGGTCGCGTTCGGGAATGACCGTCTCCGACAAGATCCGCCCCAGCACTTCATCGCGAGACCAGCCGAAAATCGCCGTCGCCTGGGCATTCCAATCGGTGATGACGCCCGCCGCATCGATGGTGATTACCCCGTCGAGCGCGGTATCGACAATGGCGCGATTGCGCTCCTGGCTCTGCAGCAGCGCGGCTTCAGCCGCACGCGCCCAGGCGCTCTCCTGTTGGGCTTGGCGATACTCTGCCCGCAGCCGCACGGTCGACCACAACAGCAACGCCAGCAGCGGGAACCAGATGACCAGCGCCGCACCGCCGACCTTCCAGAGCACGACGGAGCGTATCGGCGCCAGAATCGCGTCACGATCGATCCGCACCAGCACCGTCCAGCCCAGACCGGGAAATTCTCCATAGCCCTTCGTCACCGCGTAGCCCGTCACCACTTGCACATGCCGACGGAGATGCTCCTCGATCACATAGCCCGGCTCCCCCGCCTGACTCAGTTTTGCTGAGGGCAGCCCCAGCTCAAGCAGATTGACCTTCTCTTGTAGCGGAACCTTCGAGTCGACGAAGACCTCGCCGGACTTCGCGAGCATCTGATACTCAATCGCCCCACCAAACCCTTCGCGGCGTTGCAGCGACCGGATCGTCCGTGTCGTCACATCTTCCAACACCGGCACCGCCACCCGCGTCGTGACCACCCCCAGAAACGTCCCCTCGGCATCCAGAATGGGAACCGTGAAGGCCACCGTTTCCACTCCCTGATCGGCCTCATGGCTCCCAACATCTCCGACGACCGCCTGCCTGGTCTCATGGGCGCTCCGAAACCATGCGCTCTGGCTGTAATCCTGCCCGATGAGAGACGACTCGGTGGCCGCAATCATCACTCCTTGCTGATTCGTGACCCCAAGCCAGTGATACATCGGCGCATAGGCTGTCTTTACCCACGTGAGGTAGCTGACCAGATACTGTCGATCCGATGATCGAATCGCGAAGGCACGGGCCAGCATGTGCACATCGCCATAGCGCTCAAACAACAACCGGTCCAACTTGTCCGACACTTCCGCCGCCGCGAGCGTCAACTGTTCTCCCGAGGCCCAGACCAGTCGCCGTTCGACATACCGGAGCAGCACCGCCCCGATGCCGACCGCGAGGATCGTGACCAAGACGATCAGAAACGGAAGCCACCCGTAACGGCGTGAGGAACGGGCAAGTGGTGAGGCGACAGGAAAGCTCATGGCTGCAGCGGACTCGCAATCCAACTCTTGATCATGGCCACGGGATGATACGCCTGCTTGGCGGCTCTGAGACCGGGAAGACCGGCATCGTCCATGGCATTGATATACTCGACGCCGCCGTGGTGCGCGGCGCGACAGGTCTCGCGAAACAGATACTGCGCCAGACCGGGCACGGATCGGTCGGCGACTTCGACCAGCACCGCGAACGTGTCGGGCGCAAGCCGATAGCCAAACGTATAACCCACCACCTGATCCTCCACACAGGCCACGGTGCCGGCAAGCCCCAGCCGATCACCCAGCGCCCAGATCAGTGCATGGGCCGCTTCGGCATCCTCTAAGAGATAGCGTCCCATTGTATCCAGCGTTCCCTCTCGCTTCTGCGAGACCCATCGACGGAACAAGTTACGGCACGCGGGCTGATCGGCCACCGTGTGCGGACGAAGTGTCACCGACGCTGTTCGTTCAACCCGATTGCAGAGCGCCCGTTGCGATTTATAGGAATCTCCGGCGAGCTGCACCAGCGGGTCGGTCCGGTACAGATAGTCCGGAGACTTCTCCGCCCACTGCAACGGACTGCCAGCGAGACGCGCCTTCTGATGATCCGTGACGTTCTCGATCCGGCTGACTGGAGAACCATTGTTCCATCGATGCAAATCGGCTAACCCCTCCCCCACCGATGCTTCAAGCGGTTTCGGCCCAAGTGGGGGCAGCGGCATAAACCATCCATCGGGAGAATGAGCGAACAGGAAGAATACACCGTCCCGCTCCATCCACCAATAAGGTAGTGTCGTAGCCCATATATAGTGATACACAAACGCGGAGGCCGCTAGTGCCTCATGGCCTAGACATTCGGACCGCTCCAACGCCTGCGTCATCCGGAGCACATCCTCCAATAGAAGCGGACGGAGACGCCGGTCCGGCTGATGAAGACGCAGGCGGGCCGTCACCTCCGGCAATGAGGCGAGCACGACTACATCCTCTTGAAAGCGACCGATTAAACGCGGATTGCTCGCAAGAAGCCGGAGCGTGGTTTCCTGCCGAAGGAGCGCCTGAACCAGCCCGGCATGCTGGCGAATCTCTCCGGGAACCGCCTCCCGCATGAAGGGGCACTTGGTATCCCACCCGAGCTCGACCTCGGTACCGGCTTCGTTCCACATCAACGCCAACGGATAGAGCTGGCAATCGAGCGGCCGGTGGTCATAGATGCCACAGCGTGAGGTTGCGGGATCGAAGGCCGGACACAGATACCCTTCGCTCTCGGCGTCTTTGACGAGCGCAATTTGAGATCCGACGGGATCCGCAAACAACGCGGGCGACAGTCCCTGTGCCACCGCAGCCCCGATTTCATCCCGCGTAAAGTAGGGGCGAAGAAAACTGTCCGATTCAGGAAACCGGCAACAGACATCGCATTGCACACATACGGAACCGGGAACCAATTGTGGCAGTGGATCGGACAGGGTCACTCGTGAATTGGACTCCAGCTGAACGAACGCCATGACGGCCCATCATACGATGGGCTCGCCCATCGAGCAAGGAACGATCACTCGACCGCACATTCCATAGCCCCTCAGAATCCCCCTCTGCAGCAATCTATCGCGCAGGCAACGAACGTCCTGCCAGCACGAACGCCCCCTTGTCCGCCCCTGCCCCCCGTGGTAGCATCGCCAGCACACGTCCTCGACATCCGAAGCTCGCACAACACCCCACTAAGGAACAGCCCTTTGGCTCATACACCGTCACCCTGTTCGTCCCTGGCGCCGGACCTCGCCATCCGCCGCTGTGCCGACATACGCACACAGCTGGAAACCGCCGGCCTCTTTGCCTCGGCGACCGCACCGCAGGCGACGAATTCCTGGCGTGTCAGCCCTTGCCCGCTCTTTCTCTCATCAGAGCAGATGGCCTTCTTCACCAAACTAGGCCCCCAGCTCCTGACTTTCTACCGGGCTCAAAACCGCCTCTACCTCGAAAGCGCGAGGGGGACCCAGCCGAAATGGGTCGCGCAGTATCTCGACCAAGGCAAACCCGAAGCCTTGATTGCCTATAGCCGGATGAAGCGCTTTCGGGATGAGCTGCCGGCAGTGATTCGACCGGATGTGATTCCGACCCAAGACGGCATGGTCATCACCGAGCTGGACTCAGTCCCCGGCGGGATCGGTCTGACCGCCTGCCTGTCGTCCATCTATAGCGGACTCGACGACCGGCCTCTGCCGCTCATCGGCGGGCGCGACGGCATGGTGCGGGGATTCGCCGCCATGCTGACAGCAATCCAGCGAGAACGGACCGGCTGCATCGCCATCGTCGCCTCGGAAGAGGCCAAAGAATATCGGCCGGAAATGACCTGGCTGGCGGCCCGACTACGCGAGCAAGGCGTGCCCGCCTACTGCGTCGAGCCGCGGGATGTGCGATTCACGGAAGACGGATTGCGGGTTCGGATAGAAACGGGGGAAAACCCCATCGCCGTGCTCTATCGCTTTTACGAGCTCTTCGATCTCTTGAACATCCCGAAAGCCGAATTGATCCAGTACGCCGCCAAAAAAGAGTTGGTGGCGGTCACCCCGCCCTATAAGCCGGCCTTGGAAGAGAAGTCGGCCTTTGCGCTCCTGCACCACCCGGTACTCAGACCATTCTGGGAAAAGGAACTCGGCGAAGCCACCCTGCTGGACCTCACAACCATTATGCCTCGCACCTGGCTGCTCGACCCGGCGCCGATTCCGCCGTCCGCCACGATTCCCGGATTGCGCATGGGCGACCGCGCCGTCACCAATTGGCGTGATCTCGCCGCCGCCACGCAGAAGGAACGGCATTATGTGATCAAGCCGTCGGGGTTTTCCGAGCTGGCCTGGGGCAGCCGGGGCGTCTCGGTCGGGCACGATCTTCCGCAAGCCGAATGGGCCGCCGCAATCGATCAGGCTCTCGCGTCGTTTCCGACGACGCCCTATATTCTTCAGGAATTCCACAAAGGCCGCATCTACGAACTCGACTACTGGGATCCGGCGGCCAACCAGCTGGTACGGATGAACGGCCGCGCGCGCCTGTCTCCCTATTATTTTGTGGCGGACGGCAAAGCCGAATTGGCCGGGATCCTGGCCACCATCTGCTCGGCGGAAAAGAAAATCATCCACGGGATGAAAGATGCCATCATGGTCCCCTGCGCGCTGCAACCGTCATGACGTAAGCCCCACTCTCCTTTCCCCAAATGCCTCATTCCACTTTTACTGTTTTCCATGGTAGCCTAAGGCCATCATGGCGCTAACGCTCTATCACGTCGACTGGTGTCCCGACTGCGAAGTCGTGCGGGACAAACTCTCGGAGCTGGACGTCGCATACACCGACATCATCGTGCCGGATATCCGTCCGATGCGAAAGGTGGTTCATGAAATCTCAGGCCAGTATTATGTGCCCGTCCTGACCGACGGGGACATCGTCTTAACCGAGACACACGACATCTTGGCCCACCTCGACACTCACTATGCCAAGACATCCTCGTAGGCCCATCAAGAATCCCTACGTTCCCGCACGATCGGCGACAGGGTGTGCCCACCCTTGTCGCGAGTGGTTTCATCTCTTACACAGGAGGCCATGACGCCCGTGGAGGAATGGAGACGCATACTCGCTGAGAGCATCGTGAAGCCGAAAGATCTGGCTGACCGATTCGGACTCGACGAGAAGGAAATAGAAGCCATCGTCGGTCCGTATCCCATGCGGATCACCCCGACCGTCCTCGGGACGATGAAGGAAAAAGGCGACGCCATCTGGAAACAGGTGGTTCCCGAGATCGCGGAGCTGGACGATATCGACGCGGAGGACGACCCGCTCGAAGAAGACCTGATGAGTCCGGTCCCTCACCTCGTCCACCGGTACCCCGACCGTGTCCTCCTCATGGTCACCAATCAGTGTCCGATCTACTGCCGCTTCTGCACCAGAAAACGGCTGGTGGGAAAGCCCGGCTTTCTGAAGAAGGGCGAACTGGACCGTGCCATCGCCTATTTGCGCGAACATACCGAAGTGCGGGACGTCATTCTTTCAGGCGGCGATCCCCTCCTGCTACCCGACTATCTCCTCGAACGGATCTTTAAAGCGTTGCGGAGTATCCCGCATCTGGAATTGATTCGCATCGGCTCGCGGGTCCCCGGGACCTTGCCGGAACGCATTACTCCGAAGCTGTGCGAATTGGTAAAGAAATACCACCCGATCTATATGAACCTGCACTTCAACCATCCGGATGAACTCACGCCGGCGGTGAAAGCTGCCTGCGGCATGCTCGCGGATGCCGGGGTGCCGCTCGGCGCGCAGACCGTTCTATTGAAAGGGGTGAACGATGACCCCGAGGTGATGAAGCGCCTCGTCCATCAGCTGCTCCTGGCCCGCGTCAAGCCGTACTACCTCTATCAAGCGGATCTGACCAAGGGCACCAACCATTTCCGCACGTCGGTCGAGACCGGCCTGAACATCATCAAGGCCCTCCAAGGCCACACCAGCGGAATGGCGGTCCCGCACTTCGTGATCGATGCGCCCGGTGGTGGGGGGAAAATTCCGCTCCTCCCCAGCGACTACCTGGTGCATCTGGATGAAGACGGCGCCGTACTGCAGAATTACGAGAACAAGACGTTCCACTATCCGCAACCGAAACAGGGGCACGGACGCGAGTTGCCGATGGTCGGTGCGCGGACCGGCTTCGACTACGAAGCAAGCGAAAACAGTTACCCCGATCGCGACGGGTTCTCTTCGTGGGGCAACAGTTGCGGGGGAGATACGGACGAGCTGTGAGCAAGACACCGACCCAGGGCATTCTTCCCTATCAGGACATCAAGCAACTGATTGCCACCGGTGCCCTCACGGCATCCCCCGCGATCGAAGACCGGCAGATCCAACCCGCCAGTCTCGACTTGCGCCTGGGGCGCAAAGCCTATCGGCTCATCAGCAGCTTTCTGCCGGAACTCTCCCCGATATCCTCCCGACTCGACGTCCTCGACTTCTATCAATCGGATCTCGTCATGTACGAGATGGATTTGACGGAGGGAGCCATCCTGGAAAAGGGGCACGTCTATCTGGTGCCGCTGCTGGAACAGCTGAAGCTCCCCAAAACCCTGCGCGCCCGGGCGAACCCGAAAAGCACGACCGGACGGCTCGACGTCTTCACCCGCGTCGTCACGGATTTGAATGCGGGCTTCGACGAAATCAGAGCCGGCTACCATGGCCCATTGTTTCTCGAAGTCGTGCCTCGCTCCTTCGCCATTAAAGTCCGAACCGGACAGTCGCTGAATCAGATCCGGTTCGTGCGCGGCGAAGCGACCGTCAGCGACGCGGCGTTGCAGACGCTGCACAGCAAATCCCCGCTGCTTTATCACAATAGCCCGACCAGGAAAGCGCTGGGGCAGCGCGAGTTCCGCGCCGAGCGCGGACTCTTCCTGCGCATCGACCTGAAGGGCGACGACCGGACAGACTCGGGCATCATCGGCTATCGGGCCAAGAAGAATAGCCACGTCATCGATCTGGCCAAAGTCGGGCACTATACCGCCGCGGATTTCTGGGAGCCGCTCTACCGCCATCGACATGACAGCCTCCTCCTGGAGCCGGAAGAGTTTTACATCCTCGCCTCCAAGGAACGCATCCGTGTGCCGGCCGGATACGCCGCCGAGATGGTCGCGTATGAAGCGGCCTGCGGAGAACTGCGCACCCACTATGCCGGATTCTTCGACCCGGGCTTCGGTTATGGAGCGAAAGGGGAAATCAAAGGAACGCAGGTGGTGCTGGAAGTCCGCCCCCACGATGTGCCGTTCCTGATCCACGACGGGCAGACCTTTTTTAAGGTTGTATATGACCGCATGCTCGACGTACCCTCTCAGCTCTACGGCACCACGTTGGGGTCCTCGTATCAAGGGCAGGCGCTCACACTCAGCAAACATTTCAAAGTGTAACTATGGCACCAACAGACCTTCCGACAAAAGATCCCGCTCCGGCTTCGTCGCCGGGCCACGTAGACGGCGAGACGAGCGAAGACAAGCAACTTAGCGTCGCCGGGATGATGACCGGCACCGCCCTGATCTTCATCGGCTTTCTGAATGTCTTTTTGTCGATCAGCGGCGGCTTTGAAATCAATGCCGTCCCCCTCCTGATCTACTTCGGCGGAATCGCCGTGTGGGCCAACGCGGTGATTGAGAACCCTACCTGGCGCTATAGCGTCATGATCTGCGCGATCGCGATCGGATTGGGCTTCTTTCACTATGGCGAAGTGCTCTTCTGGCACAAACAGGTCGTCTTCTGGACCACCGTCGTCGTCGTCATGTACTTCATGTTCCGAGAGCCGAAGACACCGGACAGATAAACCTCGATGATGATTTCCGTCATCATCCCCACCCTGAACGAATCTTCAACCATCGCTCGCACGCTCACCCGCACTGTCGCCCTGGGATTCGACGACATCATCGTCAGCGACGGCGGCAGCACCGACCCCACCATTCCCATGGTCCAAGCCTGTTGCGCCAGGGTGCCCGCCGTACGGCTGGTCACCGCGCCGACCGGCCGCGCCCGCCAATTGAACGAAGGCGTGAAGGCCTGCCGCAGCGACGTGATCCTGTTTCTCCATGCCGACACGGAGCTACCCCCGACTGCCAAGACCGTCATAGAGTCAGCATTGGGCAATCCCCGCTGTGTCGGAGGCCGGTTCGATGTCCGTTTCGATCAACCGTCCCGCTGGGGCGCCGTCATCAGCTGGTTCATGAACCGACGCTCACGGCTCACCGGCATCGCCACCGGCGACCAAGCGATCTTCGTCCGCCGTCAAACCTTTGAACAGATGGGCGGGTTTCCGGATATCCCGCTGATGGAAGATATCGAGTTCAGCCGACGCTTGAAACGCCTGGGGCCGACCGCCGCGCTCACGGATCGCGTCACGACCTCGTTTCGCCGTTGGGAGAAAAACGGGCCCCTGCGCACAATTCTCTTGATGTGGACGCTGCGCTTCCTGTATTGGCTGGGAGTCAGTCCTACTCGTCTCAACCACTGGTATCGTGTAGTCCGATAAGCTATGAGCAAACCAACGCCCAAGTCGTCGCAGCCTCCGACATCCAAGCCACAACCGGCCGCCCTGGTCATCTTCGCGAAAGCACCCGTACCGGGCCAGGTCAAGACGCGTCTCTGTCCTCCGTTGACGCCGGACGAAGCCGCCACCCTGCACGGCAGCTTCGTCATCGACATGCTCGAACGCACCAAAGTCGCCACGACAAAATTGAAGTTACCCGTCGATCGCTATCTGGCTTGCGCGCCCTCATCCACACTGGTCTTCTTTCAAATTATGGAAGAACGGCACAGCGTAAAGCTGATCGATCAAGTAGGCGACGATCTGGGCGCGCGCATGCAGCAGGCGTTCGCAACCCTCTTCGGGAAGAGCTATCAACGCGTCTTCATCGTCGGCACCGATGTCCCGTCGCTGCCGCTCGACCATTACAAGCAGGCCTTGGCTCTGCTGGATGCCCACGACATCGTATTGGGACCGGCCCTCGACGGCGGCTACTACTTGATCGGCCTCAAACAGCCGAGACCGGAACTCTTTGCCGGCATCGCCTGGTCGACAGATGGCGTGCTCGCTGCCACGCAGGGGAAAGCCGCCGGTCTCGGCTTAAAGATAGCGCTCCTGCCTTCGTGGCGCGATGTCGACACCATCGACGACCTTCAGGCATTGATCGACGCCAGCGCCGCGGACGCAAAGAAACCGAAAAATGAACAGGCCTTTTCAGCACGCACGGCCGGCGCGCTGCAGCATCTCGCCAAGGGCCTGCGGACGAAAACATAACCACCGCACTCACCACGGACATCGACCATGAATACACGCGTGGCACTCATCACCGGCGGAGCCAAGGGCATCGGGCGTGGGATCGCGCTCGACCTGGCAGCGCAGCATTGGAAGATCGCCATCTGCTACCGCACCAGTGAAGCCGAGGCGCAAAAGACTGCACTGGCTATTACGGAGCGCGGCGGACAGGCGCTGGCCATTCGCTGCGACGTGTCAGACCCGGTTGCGGCGAAGAGTCTCGCGGCGCAGGTCGAACAGAAGTGGGGCCAAATTGACGTCCTCATTAACGGCGCAGGTCCCTACCATCGCGTGAATCTGTTCGAAGAAACGGTCGAGGGGTGGAACGAGATGTTCGATGGCAATCTCCATCCCATCTTCTATCTGGCCAAAGCGGTTGCGCCAGGGATGAAAGCCCGTAAATCCGGCCACATCATCAACTTCAGCATGGCCAACGCCGATCAGATGATCTCGCAGCCTGACGTCACCGCGCATTACATCGCCAAGGCCGGCGTGCTCATCCTCACCCGGACGCTGGCCAAGCTGCTCGCGCCCCACGGGATCACTGTGAATGCCGTCTCACCGGGATTCATCGATTCCGGTAGCGCCCCGCCGGAAGAACTGGCCGGGATGACAAAACGGATTCCGGCAGGCTATATCGGCACCATCGACGACACCGTCGCAGCCGTGCGATACTTACTGAGTGAAGAGGCGCGCTACGTAAACGGGGCTAATATTCAGATCAGCGGGGCATGGGGAATATAGGGGAACGGGACTGTACCCGTGGCGCTTTCTTGCTCACTGAACGCGCACCCGGAACAATCGAAATTTTAGACTACGGGCGGTGCTCGCTCAATGTGCGCAGGGAAACCGCCACGGGCACAGTCCCTGAGAGAGGGGGGAGACTAGAAGAAATGAAAACCGATCAAGAACGCGATGCCCATCATCGATTCGTCCAAGCACTCCAGCATGAGCATCTGACCTGCTCCAAGCCAGGTTGTGGCGGAGCGATGGATATCGTCGACCTCACTCCGCATAACGCTCGTATCAAGACCTATGAAGCCACGTGCGAGCGCTGCCACTTGGTCGAAAAGATTACGGGTAAGGAAGAACATCAGCCGGCGTGGGACGTGGCCTCGATTACCATGATGGCCGAAGTCCATCTCCTCCACGACCAACCCACTTGCCCCTTCGACGATACGCCCATCACGTTTATCTCCATGCCCAATCCACGACGCAAGGCCCGTTACCGCCTCGCCTGCTTTTTCTGCGGCCGCCACACTGAAATGAACTGGCCGCCGCCGGAAGCAAAGGGATAGCTCCCCTCTCTCGCACGAAACCGACAAAAGAAAGCCGGCGGGTACTCAGATAAGCACCCGCCGGCTTGCTGTTGTCTCTGCTCCCGCTAGGGATATGCGCTACTTCCCGAACGCCTTCTTCAGCAGCGGCTCCATCTCGCCCTTCTTTTCCATCGGATCGAGAATGTCGGTGTCGCCGTAGAACGTCCCGTCGATGAACACTTTGGGCAGCGTCGGCCAATTGGTCATCTTCGTGAGGGCTTCCCGCTTGGTCGGCTGGGAGAGCACATCGATCAGTTCATACGGGTATCCGTACTTCTCAAAAAACTGCATCGTCTCCCGTGTGAATCCGCACATCGGCATGGTCTTCGTCCCCTTGCCGTAGATCAGAATCTTATGCGCTTTCACTTCCTTCTGGATCTCATCTTCTATCGGTTCGGCCATCGTATCCTCCTATGCTTCGTCTTTAGTGCGAGCCGTCAACTCCAGCGCGTGAATACGCCCATCCTTCAACGGCACATCCAGCGCCTGATAGATGAGCCGGTGCCGATCCAGAAGATTCTTCTCCCGAAACGCCTCCGACACCACTATCACTTTCAAATGGTCCATCGTCCCAGTGCGATCGGTGACCGTCACCGCCGCATCCGGCATACTCTTCCGAACGTAATCAGTCAGCACTTCCGGTGTAATCATGCACGGCCTCCGTCTGTTCGCCTGAGGATACCCGAGGCCTGACAGGAAACGCAATTCGCATAGCCCGGCGCCCATCCATACACGGCACAACACAGATCCCTGCCCATGCCAATGACCACCTCAGCGAATCAAATCGCATCCAGGGTGGATTGGTTTGGATGTCTCCCAATCGGAAGTCCTGCAACTCACCAGATATCTTCGATCTCCGCGAAACCTCCGAGATCGCGACCGTTTCCCGCCACAAACAACAACTATCTTCACCGGTACAGTCCTTGCGGTAGGGCTGATCGAGGCCGATGACATTCGCAGGAGGGTACATGTATCTCATGATGTTCCTTTGGACCACGGTCACTCTCATCGCCACGATCGCCTTCCTTCGGCGCATGTGGTGACCCATGGCGATGAATGCCCCCACAACAATACCGTTACACCTGGTGCCTATGAACCAACGGTGGTGGTGGATATCCACCAACAAAAGTCAGGGCAATAGGTTGAGCGCTCGCAATTCATTCATTTGCAGAGGGTTTTCATCGCTTCATGCGCGGCATCGGGATTGCTCACTGACCACAGCAGGAGAGCGACCATGAACCAGACGGCCCCAACCCATTCCATCACCCACCATCAAGGAGGCTTCCATGTCTGAATTTAAATCAGGGTTCTTTGTCGGAGGAGATGCCTGCAACGGACGAGTCCTAGTCGTGGACGACGAGCCAGACATCCGCAAAGTCGTAAAGATGACGTTGCAGAAAGCGGGCTATGACGTGCTGGAGGCCGAGAACGGCGAGAAAGCCATTGAGACTATCAATAGCGGAGAAAACCGGCTGCTGCTCGACGTAATGGTGTGCGATATCCGTATGCCAAAGGTCAACGGGATCGAAGCGATTGCGTACTTCCGGCAAAATTACCCCCGCGTGCCCCTGATCGTCCTGACCGGATTCCCCGACACCGACATGGCTACGTCGTTACTCAGGCAAGGCGTGGTCGACTATCTGGTGAAACCCGTTGAAGGAGAAAAGCTGAAAGCCTCCGTCGCCCGTGCCATGGAGCAGCGTGAACTGGCGCCCTTATGAACTCGTCAGCGCCGCAGGTATCTACGCAGGATCCGGAGGGGAGGGCCGGTGTACGGTCCTCCCCGGCCTCGCGAGACAAGGATGCTCTCAACCCTATGACGACCACCCACCCCACAGACGTGACACCCACCAAAGTCGCCATTCTGGGAGCAGGCCGGGGCGGTACCGCGCTCCTCGATCTGCTCCACCAAATTCCGGCCATCGAGATCATCGGCATCACCGATTGTAACCCCGGAGCACCCGGCCTGCAGCGGGCCCGTGAACTGCGCGTGCCGGTGGTACCCCACATCACCGAGCTCATCCAGAACCATGGCGTGCAACTGATTCTTGATGTGACCGGCGACCCCGCCTTAGGAGCAACGCTCCGCAGTGACGCCCGGCCTGATGCAGACGTGCTGAGTGGCTCCGCCTCCCGTATTCTCTGGGAACTCGTTCAACATGAATCGGCCTTGCAGGCGGAATTGCTGCATGCGGAAAAGCTGGCCGGCATCGGCTCCTTTGCCGCCGGCATCGCCCACGATATCAACAACCCGTTGCAATTGATTCTGGGGCTCGCGGAAAACCTGGCCGAAGAAACGGATCTCGAAATCATCCACACACAGGCGGCGGACATTATCGCGGCCGTCAAGCGTACCACAGCCATCTGCCGCGACCTCACGGCCTACGGCCGACGCTCCGCCTCTCACAACCATAGTTTGATCCCTCTCAACAACAAACTCGATGAGGCGCTGAGGATCGCCCGCTATGCCGTCGGCTTCCACGACATCGATATCGTCAAACAGTATGCCTCCGACGCGGCAGCCACCGGACATCCCGACGAACTGCTCCATGTCTTCGTCAACCTCATCACTAACGCCATTCAGGCCATGGAGCGCGGCGGCACGTTAACACTTCGAACGACGATTGAGCAGGACCACGTGGCGATTCAGGTCGCCGATACAGGCTGCGGCATTCCCCCGGAGCTCTTCAACGAGATCTTCGAACCATTTTTCACCACCAAACCTCCCGGAAAAGGTACCGGCCTGGGCCTGTATAATATCAAGCATGTGATTCACCAGATGCACGGCACCATTGCCGTGACCAGCGACGTCGGCATCGGCAGCACCTTTACTATCACCTTGCCACGAACAGCACAGACGTGACCCCCATGACGACACCAAGGCCGGCACGCCCGCCACACGCACCGCGCGAGACCCGATGGGGGCTGAAAGCCAAACTGATCCTCTCGATGCTCTTCGTCGGTATCGTCCCGCTCGTCATCGGACTGGGCATGGCCTTCTGGCAGGGGTCGCAAGAAATCCGCGACGTCAACGGCGAAAGTTTTAAGGCGCTCGCAACCGAGGCCGCTCGCAAACTCGACCTCGTCACCGCTGAAGAAGTGGCCCGTACCTCCCGCATCGCGAATGACCCCGCAATCATTCAGGAGCTGGAACGACGCCGGGACGGCACCTCGGCATTGCCCCCTGGATTGGGAAACCTCTCCGACGCCGAGCAGGCCGCACATTGGGCAGCACGCGACCCGGCCATGGTCAAGGCCGTCACTGAGAATCTGATGGCCGGGCTTTTGCGTGAGTATTACTCCGGCGCCCACAGCGAACCTGATCACCTCCTGCCGCAAGTCATGCGCTCGGCCACGAAGATACTGTTCCTGACCGATAGCCATGGCACCCTTGTCGCCGCGATGAAGGCCAAACCGGACTACCGCCATGCCGACACTCTCTGGTGGAAGGGTGCCTTCAATAACGGAGCGGGGAAACTGTTTATCGAGGATGTCCACTTTCATACCCAGGCCGATACGTATGCGTTCACCATTTCCATCCCTGTCATGGACAGCCTCCACTACGAAGTTGTCGGCGTGCTGCATCGCGTAATCGATGCCAAAGAGTTTTTCTCCCCCTCCACCCATCCCATCCGGTTCGGGAAAACCGGGCATGTGATGCTGATCGATAGCCGGGGCATCGTGATGAGCTGCCCGATCCTCCCAACCGGCGTCTCACTATCCGACCAGAGCCTGATTCCCCTCATCACCCCGCTCCAGCCAGGCTGGACCCAGGCAGCGAGCGACGGACACGGAGGCAAGACGACGTCGATCATCGGCTTCGCGCCCCTGCCTGAGACCAGCCGCGCGACGAACGGATCGCTGAGCGGCGGCTCCTGGCATACCTTTGTCTGGCAATCGTCCGATGAACTGTTTGCACCGATCCAACATCTCTTTACCTGGATGACCGTCTTTGGCGGCGTCGCCGTCGTGCTCCTCGCGGTGCTGGGCTACGTCGCCGCCAGCCGCATCGTCACGCCGGTCCGTGCGCTGCAACAGGCCGCCCAGGCAATTGGACGCGGTGAACTCCAAACCGCCATCGACATTCGCACCGGCGACGAACTGGAGGATCTGGCCGACGAATTCACCCGCATGAACGCTCAACTGGAAGCCGCATTTGCCGGCTTGACCGACCAAGTGACCTTGAAAACGCAAGAAGTGGATTACCTCCGGCAGTCCACCGATCAGATCCTGGATGCGGTCCCGACGCCCATCGTCCTGGTCGATGCCGGTGAATCCGTCCACTACGTGAATCAGGCCGCTCGTGAGGCCTTCCACCTCGCGCCCGACGCGACGCCGCCGCTGTCACTGTTCACCGTACTTCCGCTCGACGCCGCCAGCCAAACCAAACTACGCCAAGAATTTTCCGGGGACGCATCCGGAGCGCCGGATGCAGCCGCACCGGTTCGAAACAAAGCCCCGCGGGATCCCCTGGCTCAAGCCGACGGCAACGAGGGGGGCCGTGACCGGGCGGAGCTCCGGATTGGCTCACGGACGTATCATTATCTGTGGTTCCGCCTGCCCAGCCGCCCGGGAGAAGAACCGCACAGCGGGCTTGTGCTCCGCGACATCACCGATGACAGCCGCATGCAAGACCAACTCATTCAAGCCGAGAAATCCGGCAGCCTCGGCGTACTGACCGCCGGCATCGGACATGAATTGAATAATCCATTGTTCGGGATCCTGGGCCTGGGAGAAGCCATTCAGGATGAAACCGATCTCACCCGCGCCCGATCGCACGCCCGCGATATCGTCACCCAAGGGCGCCGGATGGCCGCCATCATCCGGGACTTCACCGGCATCACCGCTCGGGACACCTCAGCCCAGCGCATTCCGGTGTGCGTGGAATCCACGATCGAGCACGCGCTCGCCGCCATGCAGACCGCCGCCGACCTGACTCAGATAGCCATCCAAAAGACCTTCGCCGGAGAGACCATGGTCATGGCCATCCCCGACCAACTCCAGCAAGCCATAATGAATCTCTTGATGAATGCCGTTCAGGCGATGAAGGGCGTCGGCGCCTTGACCATCGTCACCACGCAGACGGATCAACTGGTCACAGCCAGGATCACGGACAGCGGCCCTGGGATTGCCCCGCAATACCTCGCAAGAATCTTCGACCCGTTCTTTACGACCAAAGGACAAGGGGAAGGTTCGGGATTGGGCCTGACCGTCGCCCGGCGCATCATCAGGAAATTCGGCGGAGAGTTGCGGATCGAGAGCCGCGTGGGAGAGGGCACGACCTGTCTCGTCACACTGCCGAGGATCCGCAATCAGCCACCTGAGGAGGGCACATGCATCGCTTCGTCACCACGCTCGGAACCACAGCCGTCACGCTCCTAGTCGCGGGGCTCTTGCTCGCGCCCATTCCGCCGCTGGCGAAAGAACCGCCGATCCTGCCGGGCATCTCGCCGGAAAAGGTCGCAGACTATGTGCATGCCATCATCCAGGCCGACCGAACTATTTACACCACGCTCGTAGTGACCCGGATGCAGGAAAAGCACATCGTCAAGGCCACCGAACATTGGGAACAAGACAACGCCCTGCCGCTCCCCGCCCAGTTCCTGCAACACTCCGGAAAGATGGTTGCCGAAAGCGGACGGGGCATCCGTTATCGCCTCATCGGCCTTTCCCCGATTTATCAACGGAACGCCCCGGCGACGGATTTCGAACGGAATGCCCTTGTCGCGTTGACCGCACAACCGGATCGCCCCGTCACCGGCATTGTGTCGAGCGGAAAGAAACCATTCTTTCAAGCCATCTATCCGGACCGCGCGGTCTCCGCGGCCTGCGTGTCATGCCACAACAACCACCCGCTGAGCCCCAAGCGGGACTTCAAAGCGAACGACGTCATGGGAGCCATCGCCATCACGATTCCGTTGGACTAACTGCCGGAGCGGGAGATGAACCGACGCGAGGGTGCGGACGTCAGGAGGATGGAGGGGCGCTCTGTGCCACAGCGGCATCGGGAACGAAATACTCTTCCCGATAAATCTGGATCGCCGTCATGAAGAGGCTAATGATGATCGGACCGACAAACAATCCCAGCAATCCGTATAGTCCGAGACCGCCGAGCACGGAGAGCACCAGCAGCAGCACCGGAATCTGGACATCCTGCCCAATGAGCCACGGCCGGAGAAACTGATCGACCATCGAGACCACGCCGACGCCCCAGGCCAACATGCCCAGCGCTTTTCCCATGGCACCGATGGCGAAGAAATACACCACCACCGGCCCCCAGACCAAGGCCGTGCCGCCGAAAGGAATCGGCGCCAGCACGATCGTCAGCGCCGTCAACACCATCGGGAACGGCACACTCAACACGAGATACGCCAACCCGGCCAGCACGCCCTGCACCAGCGCGGTGACCAGCATGCCCTTCACGACCGCCCGGACCGTTTGATCGAGCCGCGTGAGAATTTTCTGTTTATGCGACTCGTCCATGGGGACGAGCTCGTACAGCGAGTCCATCCAGCGTTCGCCGTCTTTGAACAGGAAAAAGAGCACCATCAGCATGATGAAAAAGTTGCTGACGAGGACCACGGCATTCTTCAGGAGATCCCCCATCTGACTCACCAAAAACTGGCTCAGCCATTTGGCTCCCGACACCACGGCGTCCTCCATCGGCACCAGCTGCCCATTGCCGCCCGCCACCAACGAACGCAGCCAGCTGCCGATCACCGGTACCGCCGCCAGCCGCTCAGGTAACTGCTGAACGCCCCCGGCGACAATCCACTCATGGATAGTCTGCTCCACCGCCACCGCTTCCCGCACCAAGACCACACTCATCAAGACCACCGGAACCACCACCACCGTTAGCACCCCGACGGTCAAACAAGCGGCAAACAACGTATCGCGCCCGCTCATCAGCGCCGTCAATCGGCGATGCAATGGAAACACCCAATGGGCCAGCAACGCCGCCCACAGGGCCGGGAAGAGGAAGGGCTGTAAGATCAGTCCGATCTGATAGAGCAACAGCGCCAGAAGAGCGAAGAAGACGACCGTAAAAAGTTGTGGACGAGTCATAGGCAGTCGGAGAAGAAGCGCGTGATGGCCACGTTGATAGCAGATCCGTCAGACGTTGTCACGGAAGCGGTGAAGGCTCACAGTATGTGGCACGAGAGAGTGCAATACGGACAGGACGTTTTCAGCAGCCGATCAGAGGTCCGGCTTTTTCCCCAGAACCGCGACGGGGCGATTGCGATTGCCATTCATGTCCCGGACCGCACCCGGCAACCGCGGGACATCCTCCGGCCACGTCGTCACACCCATGTCACTGACACCCTGAAACTTCGCGCCTTCTTCCATCGAGAAGATCGGCGCATGGACTTCACCCATAATGATACCGGTCTTGAGCAATTGCACCCGATCGCTGGCGGTAATCGTCGCCTTGATGCGCCCGCTGCTGATCAATATACCGGCCGTAATCGTTCCCTTCACCACACCATCTTCTCCGACAATGACTTGGCCCTTGGTGTAGATATCCCCTTCCAGGCGACCGTCAATACGCACCGTGCCATCAACACGAATCTCGCCCTTGAGCTCCACCCCTTTGGCCAACAACGTGATATTCCCGTCGTCCATATACCCGCTCTTTTTCATAGTTGCTCCCTATTGGCGAACACTCGCCACTCAGGATACCCCAGGGGGGAAGAGGCACCTAGCAGTTTGTCAAAACAGGGCACATGAGAGCCGACCGGCCACTGGCCATCAACGAGCCACTAGGATAATCCGAGCCGGTGCTTCACTCGCTCCCACAGTCCTCCGCCATGAATCTCGCAATACACGCTCGGTTCCGTCCCTTCCAGAAACACCTCCGTCACCCGCTCAGGACACTGCGCCGTCGCCAACTGGCCCGTGCGCGGGTCGATCGCTCGTGAAATGATCCCGCTCGGGATGGGAAAATCGGGAGAATCGGCAGGAATGAGCCGGCGCGCCACGTCCACCCAGATCGGCAAGGCGGCCTGTGAGCCGGTCAGGCGAATCGCCCGTTCGTCGTCAAATCCAACCCAAACGCCGATCACCAACTCCGGTGTGTAGCCGACGAACCAGGCATCGCGATACCCGTCCGTGGTGCCGGTCTTCCCGGCAACCGGACCCCGCAATCCCCAGGCTCTCGCTTTCGATCCGGTTCCCCGATCCAGCACGCCCTTCAACAGTGACGTCGCCAGGTACGCCCCCTGCGCCGACACCGCCTGATGCCGGTCCACCATCGGGCTCCAGACTGTCTCTCCGGAGTCACGGACCAGATTGGTGAGGGCGACGGGCTTCACCACCACACCCGCATTCGCCAGGCCGCCATATGCCGCCGTGATTTCGAGAAGCGAGACCGAGGCGCTCCCGAGCGCGACCGAGAGATTGTCGGGCAACGCTCCCTGAAGGCCGAATCCCCGCAACAGCCGGTTGATCGATCCGATCCCCAATCGATGCGCCGTGCGCACCGCCGGCACATTCAGCGACTGTTCGAGCGCCGCCCGCACCGTGACCTGTCCATGAAACTGGCGGTCGTAGTTCTGCGGCGACCAGGGTCCGGTCCCGGACTCGAAACTCACCGGCTCATCGGCCAACATCGTCGCCGGGGTGATCCCTGTACTCCCCTCAGCGCGAGCCGCCTCAAACGCCGCAAGATACACAAAGGGTTTGAACAAGGACCCTGCCTGCCGGTGCGCCTGCGCCGCCCGATTGAATTGACTTGTACGATACTCGCGCCCCCCGACCATCGCGCGGAGATGGCCGGTTCGCGCTTCGAGCACTACGAGAGCGCCCTGCAGCGGCGTCTCGCCCTCGCGCAACGCCGGGTACTGCTGCTCCAGCTTGGCCAGCCCTTTGTGCAGAGCATCAGTCGCGAGTTGCTGCATGTACGGATCGAGCGTCGAATAGATCCGGGCGCCTTCGGGAATGCCCATCCCGGTTCCCGCCTCCACCTGCCGCAGCAGATAGTCGACAAAATACGGGGCGTCCGCCACGACATCCTCTGGCAATGACACCTGGACCGGCCGATTCACCGCCTCCTTCCACGCGTCTTCGGTCAGCACCCCCTCATCGCGCAACCGGCGGAGCACCACATTCCGGCGATGGGTCGCATGCTCCAGATTTTTTGTCGGAGAGTAGGTGTTCGGCCCCTTGATCATTCCGCCGATCAGCGCCACTTCCTCGATCGAGAGGGCATCCAGGGGTTTCCCGAAATATCGATGCGCCGCTTCGCCGACGCCATAGATCGACACCGAGCCGGCTTGCCCGAGATAGATCTCATTGAGATAACTTTCGAGGATCTCTTCCTTGCGGTACTTCCATTCCATGACAAACGCCGCCACCACCTCGCGCAGCTTTCGTCCCAGGGTCCGTTGCGGTGAATAAAACAGATTCTTGGCCAGCTGCTGGGTAATCGTGCTCCCGCCCTGCACCACACCGCCGCGCGTCACATTCGCCCACAGCGCCCGGCCGATGGCAACGGGATCGACACCATAGTGGGAAAAGAACCGCCGGTCTTCCACCGCCAAAACCGTCTTGATGACCAAGGCAGGAATCTGATTGTAGGGCACCCACTCCCGCACCTGCCGCGACCCGCCACGCATGCCGCTCAGCAAGGGCGCTTCCAAAGCCACAAACGGAAGCGACTCCCGCTCCTGCATGGACATCACATTCGTGATCACGCCGTCTTTCAGTTCCACATGCACACGCCGGGGGGGCTGATGGCTCTCCTCCTGCGCATGCAGGTACAGATCGATGACATCCTGCGACGCCAGATAGTCGCCGGGCCCCTGCACGTCCGAGACAGCGCGATAACCCAGCCGATGCAACCGGTCGAACACCCCGGTCTCGACCACCGGCTCTCCCGGCTTCAGCAAATGCGGCGCACCAAAGATCAAGAGGGGTGGATGTTCATCGCTCTTGGGGAGGGCAATGGATGCAGCCAACAGGGCTCCGTAGCCCGCCACGGCCACCATCGCCGCACAGACCAAAGCCACCATTCCACCCATCAGCCATTTCAGTACGCGACCGACTCTCGGCATGCCCCATCCCTTTCCACACCCAGCATACCCGAGGCCCATCGGAGAAGCGATCACGGTATCACGGCATAGACTTCAGCCCCCTGGGCGCGTTTTAGACCGACCTATCCCCGCTCCAGCGGCCAATCGTAGAATCTGTCGCCGTAGCGCCCCCCCCTTCCGAGGTAACCCTTCCTGGTCTTACGCTTTCCAGCAATCCCGGTATCCTCTTAATCAAGACAGACGTGCTTCACCCCCAACCGAGGAGACCGACCATGAGCTGTTCACGTTGCTGCGGACTGATGGTGAAAGATAATTTGATGGATTTTGACGGCACGTCCGGTCATATGTGGATGAGTGCCATGCGCTGTATGAACTGCGGGCATGTCCATGACCCAGTCATGGAGCAGAATCGTCGTAGCATACAAGCCTCGCGACCAACCCCGGTGCTGGTCGCAGTCGGAGACGAGGCCGACTATCACGATGACGAGGTGCATCTGGGAATCGAATCGATCGTGGCCCAAGCGGCCTGATCTCAGACAGGGCACCAGCTAGAAACTTGAGGAGCGGCCGTGGCATCCATTCTAGTCATCGACGACGATGAGGCATTGCGGCTCCTGCTGCGGGAGATGCTGGAGGCCGACGGCCACGCGGTCCGTGAAGCCGCCAACGGACGTGAAGGGCTGGCCCTCTACCGGGCACAGCCGGCCGATCTGGTCATTACCGATATTTTGATGCCGGAGCAGGACGGGATGGAAGTGATTCTGGAACTCACCAGGGAATTTCTCGACGCCCGCGTCATCGCCATGACCGGCGCGTCGGGGGAGCAAAACTTCCTCAGCGTCGCCAAGCTCTTCGGGGCCCGCCATATTCTGGAGAAGCCCTTTGGGGCCGATCAAATTCGCCGCCTGGTGGACTACACGCTGGCTCACTAACTTTATCTTTGCCCGCTTCGCTCTACACCTAGTAAGAGACACCCTTCCCTTGATAGACTGGATACCGATGAGCTTGTCTGCCAGGTAGAATCCTCTCCAGACGACGACACCTGACATCTTTACCAATCCGGATACAGATCGACGATCTATGCCACCTATTATGCTCCTGAGTTGTGAGTCCATCAGCAAGAGCTATGGCGTGAAGCCCCTCTTTTCCGACCTGTCCATCGGCCTGGCCGAGGGGGATCGCGTCGGACTCATCGGTCCGAACGGGTCCGGGAAGTCTACCCTGCTGAAGATTCTCGCCGGCATCGAGGACCCTGACGACGGCACCCGCTCACTGCGCCGCCACGTCCGCCTGAGTTATGTCCCGCAGGAATCCACCTTTCCTCCCGACCTCACCGTGGAAGAAGTCTTAGCGCAAACCCTGCGCGAGGAAGGACTGGACCCGCACCAAGAGAGCGGCCGCATCGCCCGCGCCTTGAGCCTGGGAGAATTCCCTGACTCCGACCAGCACGTGCGAACCCTCTCCGGCGGATGGAAGAAGCGCCTGGCGATTGCCCGGTCCCTCTTGATGGAGCCGGACGTGCTGATGATGGACGAACCGACGAACCATTTGGACGTCGAGGGCATTCTCTGGCTCGAACGCCTGTTGAAATCCGAAACCCGCGCCTACCTGGTAATCAGCCACGACCGGCGCTTCCTCGAATCCGTGGCGGAACGGATGATCGAACTCAATCGAATTTATCCGCAGGGCGTCTTCGAAGCCACCGGACACTACAGCGATTTCCTGGAAGCGCGCGAGGCCAATCTCGCCGCCCAGGCGAATGAACATGCCACCCTCGCCAATAAAGTACGGCGCGAAGTCGAATGGCTTCGCCGAGGGCCGAAGGCGCGCACGACCAAAGCCAAAGCCCGTATCGACGCAGCCGGAGCCCTGATTAGCGACCTAGCGGACCGCGACGGCCGCCGTGAACTGGCCCCGGCCGGAATCGACTTCACCGCCTCCGGGCGCAAATCCAAACAATTGATCGTCGCCCAGCAGTTAGGCAAGAAGCTGGGATCCCGGCAGATCGTCAAGGATCTCGAACTCATCCTTGGGCCCGGTCAACGGCTCGGCTTGCTCGGCCCGAACGGCAGCGGGAAATCCACGCTGATGAAACTGCTGGCGGGCACGTTGAAGCCCGATACCGGCACGGTCACCCGCGCCGACAAGCTTCGGATCGTCACCTTCGAGCAGCATCGCGAGTCACTGGACCAGCACGTATCCCTCCGCCGATCCCTCGCGCCCGCCGGCGGCGATTCCGTCATCTATCAGGATCGTTCGATCCATCTCGTCTCCTGGGCCAAGCGGTTTCTCTTTCGGCCCGAACAGCTCGACCTGCCCGTGTCACGGCTCTCCGGCGGCGAACAGGCCCGGCTCTTGATCGCGCGGCTCATGTTGCAGCCGGCCGATGTGCTCATGCTGGACGAACCGACGAATGATCTGGATATCCCGACGCTCGATGTGTTGGAAGAAAATCTTCTGGAGTTTCCTGGCGCGCTGATCCTCGTGACCCATGACCGGTGGTTGCTCGATCGCGTCTCCACCATGATGCTGGCGCTGGATGGAACAGGCAACGCCGAATGGTTCGCCGACTTTGCCCAATGGGAAGCGGCCCAGGAGCGAGGGACCTCCGGCTCTCCAGGCCCCGTGCCCACTCGCGCCGCGAACAACAACGGCCCCAAGCCGAAACAGACCCGCAAAGGGCTCTCGCATGCGGAACAAAAAGAATGGGACAAGATCGAAGGCTTGATCGTCAAAGCGGAAGCCGCCGTGACCGCTTGCCAAGCCGCCACGGAAGATCCTGCTGTCACATCCGATGCCACGATGTTGCAAGCCCGGTACACCGCGTTGGCCGAAGCCCAGACCAATGTCGAGCGCCTCTATGCCCGCTGGACGGAACTGGAAGAGAAGCGCACGCAGGCAATGCAGCCGTCTTAGGACGGTCCTGCCGCTTGTTGCTCTGTCGTAACCGGCAGCACTTGAGGCGCCAGCGATCCTACGGCCATTCCGATTGCGGCCGCCAGCAGCCCGACCAACTGCGGCGGCCACACGGCATCGGCTGAACTGAACCCTTCGAACCCCAACCAGCTCACAAGCCCTCCCGCAATGGCGACGATCGCGCCCTGCGTTGTGGCCTTCGACCAATAGAGTCCGGCCAGCAACGGGATGAACGCGACCACGAGCGTGACCTTGTACGTGCTCACCACCAGTTTATAGATGCTGGCGTCCGACCAGAGCGCAATGGCCAACACCGCCGCGGCAAAGGCGATCAACACCGTCCGCATCATCCGCAACAACTCCGCATCGTTCAATCGAGCCATCATCGGCTTGAAGACGTTTTCACTGAGCGCCACGGACGGCGCCAGCAGCGTCGCGCTGGAACAGCTCATCACCGCCGACAAGACGGCTCCAAAGAACACGATCTGCGCCGCGATCGGCGTATGTTCCAGAATCAGCGTCGGCAAAACCAGCTGTGAGTCGGTTTCCAGCAAGGCCAGAAAGCGCGCCGGATCGACAAGCGTGGCGGCATAGGCCAGAAACATCGGGATAAAGCAGAACGCGAAGTACAACGTCCCGCCCAGAAGAGACCCGCGCACCGCCGTTGCTTCATCCTTCGCCGACGTGATCCGCTGAAACACATCCTGCTGCGGGATCGACCCGAACATCATCGTCACCCACGCACCAAGAAACGGAATCCAGGCATTGAGGCTGGCTGGTGGAAAGAAATCCAGCTTCCCGGCGGCGGCCGCATGCGCAACAACCGTCCCGACTCCTCCCGCCAGTCCGCTGACGATCGAACCGATATACAGCAGGCCGCCCATGATGACGGTGATTTGCACAAAGTCCAGAATGGCGACTGAGAACATGCCGCCGAAGGTCGTGTAGGTCAGGACGATCAAGGCCCCGGCGATCATGCCCAGAGACTGGCTGATCCCCCCTGCCGTGACCACGTTCAACACCAGGCCCAGCACCTTGAACTGCGCCGCCACCCAACCAAGATAAGACGCCACGACCGCCAGCGTGCATAAGACTTCGACCGTGCGGCTATAGCGAAGACGGTAGAAGTCTCCGACGGTCAGGAGATTCATCCGGTAAAATCGCGGCGCAAAAAACAATCCGGCGAGAATGAGACAGAGGCTGGATCCAAAGGGATCGGCCACAACACCCCGAAGGCCTTCCTTCACAAAGGTCGCGGAAATGCCGAGCACGGCCTCGGCGCCGAACCAGGTGGCGAAGACCGTCGCGGTCACCACCGGCAGCGGCAGGCTCCGACCGGCTACCGCAAAATCCTTCGTATTCTGCACACGCGTGGCCGCGTAGAGACCGATCCCGACGGAACACAGCAGATAGAGCGCGACAAATCCGACCAACATGCGCGCAGGATAAAATCATCGCCGGCGGCAATCAATCGTTATTTGCGGCGTGGTCGGGAGAATCTCTCCGAGGAAGATGTGAAACTCTTCGCTACAAGGGCAAGCCCGAGGTCAACCGGCACCCCACTAAAAATAGATCGCCTTGAGGCCCGATTTGCATCGGTCGCGTCCACCGCACGTCATATACCATTGTGGAGCGCCACCAGCCCAGTTTTGCACTATGGACCTCAATCCGCTGATTTGGCCGCAGAGCTTGTCCCATCAGCAGCAACATCCCGTGCGCGCTGCGGTTCAGCGTAAACACCTGGCCCTGTTGAACTCCTGCCGCACCAGATTCACCTGGTGCGACGATTTCATATGAGCAGGAGTGACAATCCTCAATCCTGGGTTCCTCCCGACGATTGATCACCGGTGCCAGGCCTCCCTGCTCATTGACCAGTTTTCTTGAAGGGGCACGATTTTGCATAATCCGATCTTCTCTCCTTATGCCTGATGGGACACATTCATAGTGAGGAGAGCAAGGGCCGTACCGACGAGGCGTTATCCAAACATTCTGCAGCACTTCCTTGATTTTCTTGTTCCTCGAAAAGATCCTCCTCATTGATCCCTACCAAACTCGAAGGGAAAGAAGGACAGTAGACGCTGGGGATAACTACGTATCCCATTCAGACTGTAGAGATAATGCCGCTGTAGCCATTCCCCTACAGTCGTACGATCGCCTCAACTGAGAACGGCCATAAACTCTCCGTCTCCTGTCGGACGTGACGGAAGACTTCCCCCGCTCACTCAGCCTATGAGACAATCCCGCCACATTCATTCACTCCGACCTTCCATTCGCACCACAAGGAGCGCACGCATCATCATGAGCCTTCATCTCTTCGCCGTCAGACGCCTTCGAATAGCGCTTACTCTCCTCTTCTTTGGATCGATCATTGCCGTAAGCGTTCCGGACATAACTCAGGCACGCAAGGAGTTGCTGACGGCCGAAGAAAAGGACCTCCTGCATCGGGCCGAACAGATCCATCTGGAGACCTTAGCCCTGAGCAGCCATGGTCCCCTTGATGCCGGCGGCATCACGAAGGCGGTTGCAACGCGGTTCGAACGATTGGGGTACCGCATCGTCACCGATGGCAGTCAGCCTCATGAAGTGACCGTCAAGGTCAAGTGCGAGGAACTCAAAACCTGGGAAGGGACAGGCCGCTCCGGTGGCGACGCCGACATGGTCGACGCCGCCGTACGACTCTGGAAAGGACCCGCTTGCCAGCTCACCTATCGCTTCGGCACCCGCTCAGGCGACTGGCGGCACGAAGTCCGGACACCGTTCAGCAACCCCCAAGAGGCGGCGAAGAACGCTGAGCAAGCCGATGCCGGCGTCTATGCCATCATGAAGCTGATTGAGCAATTACAGATGGATCATTTCCCCTTCTTGCTCGCTGCCGAATGGGGACAGTCTTCGCGATTAGTGCAAGCTCTCGACGCACCCGGCACGACGCTGCCACAGAAACAGATAGTGATCGGGTTGTTAGGCGACATGCTGGCGGTCGATGCCATTCCCCGACTGACCGCAGCACTGAAAGACTCCGATCAGACTGTGGTTCAAGCGGCCGCAACCGCGCTGGGAACCATCGGCCATGAAGATGGTATTCCTGCGCTGCTTGGACTCTTCAACACGGGCACGCCCGACCAACATCGCGCCGCTGCCACTGGCCTGGGCCGCCTCGCACCGTTACATCCCGGCAGCGCCATTGTTCCCACCTTCATCGCCGCGCTGCCCGGAGAGCCCATCACAAATCAAATCATCCTGGTCAGAGCCTTGGGCAAGACAACCGACCGGCAGGTCCTCGGACCGCTGAAGACATTGCATCGGTCGATATTGAAGCAGGCGCGCTCCGACAGCAGTCCGGAGACAAAGGAGCTGCTGGCCACCCTCGGGATTGCCCTCGACGGCTTCGACGGCGTGCATACGGAAGAGTAGCGCTGAGGTTAGCGTTCGTCCTGCTCGATCGCTTCGAAGAGGCTGTTGACGGGAGAGAGAACCGACTTCGGATAGAAGAACCACTTCACAACATGTCGAATGAGATAGCCGGGATGCCCCTTGGCCCCCAACAGTGTCGCGCGGCGATTCCACTCGGCAATGCGCTCCGGGCGTGCCTCAGGAAGCGAGAGAAACCATTTCGACAACGCCTCGTTATCCCCTGACCGGCGAACCGCCACGAGAAACTGGGGGGCCGTCAGGCCGAAGTGACGGAGAAACGCGCCATCAATGCCAGGCCGGCTGCCGAAGGCGACTCGAGAGGTCAATGGAAGCTGCTGACCGAGAAACCGCCTGGCTTTCTCGGCGAACCGCGGCAACCAGACACAGCCGGCCAGTTGGTCTTGAGGACGAGGGAGTGGCATCTTATGTAGACCTAGGAACTGTTGGCTTTTTTGATATTGCGAAACAGGCAACCAGATGATCGTTCACCATCCCGATCGCCTGCATATAGGCGTAGATGATCGTGCTCCCGACAAACCGGAAGCCGCGCTTCTTCAGGTCTTTCGACAAGGTATCGCTCACCGCATTCGTGGCGGGCACATCCTTCATCCGTTTCCACCGATTGACGATCGGCTCACCCCCAACGAATGACCAGACATAGGCATCGAACGAACCGAATTCTTTCTGCACCGCGAGAAAGGCCTGCGCGTTCGTCACCGCCGACTCGATCTTGAGGCGATTGCGGATAATGTCGGGATTTTTCATCAGCGACGCTTTCATACGCAACGTGAAACAGGCCACTTTCTTCGGATCGAATCCCGCAAACGCCTTACGATACCCGGCACGCTTTTTCAGGACCGTGTCCCACGTCAGCCCCGCTTGCGCCCCTTCCAACAGCAGCATCTCAAAATGCTTCCTATCGCGATGAACCGGCCTACCCCACTCCTGATCGTGATAACGAACCATGTGCGGCTTCTCGCCGGCCCAGCTGCAACGGATCTTGTTGTTCATCTCGACGCTCCCTCTCCTCAGAGTCCGGTCACTTGCTTCGTCCGGTATTCGCGCCTGCGACCTTGATCGACCACTTCGGTTTCATTCGTCCGAAATCCGTGCGGGCATGGCGGCGCAACGTCTGTTTGGAATCAAATACCACCGGGCCTTGAGGACTCCGCCAGAATACCACCCAATGCCAATAGGCCGTTCCCCGTTCGCGATGCCACTTGATCGCGAGCAGCGCAACAGCCGGCAACGATGTCCAGGAAACAAACGGCACCTCTCTGCTTGCCGCGCGAATGCGAAAGTGCTTCATGAGATGGCGCACCGGCTGCGTCTCGGACCAGAGCCGTGGATCGTCAGCAACGATTCCCAACCGGTTTGCCGCTTGCTTGGCTTGCGCGTAGCTCACTCCCGCCAAGGTCGCCACGCTGGCGATACCGCAACCGGTCCGTTCACGTTGCACCACCGGCTTCACTGCAACTCCAGTTTCAGTTTCCGTCCGCCGGAGATGCTGAACCCCTCGCGCTGATAGAACGCCAGCGTCCGGTCGAACTCCGGCAAGGGTGGAGTCGTGACTTCCAGCCGCCGCCATCCGCGTGCCTGCCCGAGCAGCCTGGCCTGTTGCAGCAATGCGGCCCCTACTCCCTGTGAACGACACGTCGGCCGGACATAGAATTCGGGAATCGTCCCGTACGCACCCTCCGTGTAGAGCGCGTAACTCTGATACAGGGCGAGAAATCCGATCGGCACGTCGCCGTCACGGGCCAGCAGTACCGCATAACAGCCGTCTCGCAACCAGACCCTTGCTCGCGCTTCCGTGTCGGCCTGATGAAAGTTGAACACCTTATCGCTGACCGCCGCCATAATCTCGTGGAGCAGCTCCCCTACCAGCGTGGCGACGATAGCTGCATCTTCCGGCTGAGCCTGCGTAATCTGAATCGGCATCCGCTACCCCACGAACTCCTGAAAGAGGGCATACCCTTCAGGCCAATCGCCGATCCCGCTGTCGGCATTAATGTGTCCGACCTCGCCGACATCGACAAACCGGCTGCCCCAGGCAGTCGCACAAGCACGGGCATGGCCGATGGACCCGAACGAATCATTCGTACTCGCCACGACCAGCGCGGGAAAGGGCAGACGGTGCATCGGCACCGGCATAAACCCTTTGGCTGTAGCAGGGAAACTGGGGCAGGCCGGTTCGGGAATCGCAACGAGGAGCGCGCCCTTGACCGGCGCCCGTGACGGCCCGGCCCAATGAGCCACAAGCAAACAGGCCAGACTATGGGCGACCAAGATGGGAGGAGCCGCGCAGCGCTGCACCGCCATATCGAGCGTACGCACCCACTCCCGGCAATCCGGCGCATCCCATTGGCCCAGATCGACCCGCCGCCATGCCGGATGGCGCTCTTCCCACAAGGTCTGCCAATGCCCAGGGCCGGAATTGCCGAACCCCGGCAAGACTAACACAGGAATCTCCATCACCCCACACTCACTCGGCCTGCTTCTGGCCGGTGACGGCAACCGTTGCATAGTAGACGGCCCGGCTCTGCGGATCTTCGGCACATTCACCGTAGTGCTGAAGATCCGCCTCGCTCACGACGCCCGTCGCCAGATACTTCTCCCGCAACTGTTGGGCGGACATTGCCATCATCTTCGCCAAACCCGAGCCGCCGGCAGACACCGGCGCATCGTTCTCCATAGCCAGCTGGGAAAGTCCCCGTGCTTGCAAGAGAGGCAACAGCGTGAGTCCCAGCGCGTAATCCATCCCGCGGCTTTCGTACATGCGATGAATCGACTGATTGATGTGCCGCATCGCCGCGAGTTGCGCAGCCGTTCCGACAATGCCCCGCGAGGCAGAGAAATCCGGCTCTTCCAGCACAATCCATCCGCCCGGCTTCAGCGCGGCCAGCATCCGGGACAGGGCGATCTCATAGTCCGGCAGATGAATGAGCACATAGCGCGCATGCACGAGATCGAATGATCCCTGGGGCAACGAGGCGGTACGAATATCCCCTTGCTGAACCTCAATATGCGCCGGACGTTGCGCCGTCAAAAATTTGGTCGAGAGATCGAGCGCGACGACATGCCCCGAAGGCCCGACTCTCTCACCCATCCACTGCATCAATGAGCCGGCGCCCGGTCCCACTTCCAGGCAACGCCACCCGGTCGCAAGACCGGTCGCATACAGGCGGCGGCAACTGGCCGGATCGAACTCCCGTTCAATCGCCTGCAACCGCGTGAGTTCCAGTTGATCTTCGGCCGACGTAAAGACGTAGTCAGGTTGGCTCATATCCGGGTACCCCTACGATGTACTACTCCAGCTTCTTGAAGCAGTCCGCCCCCGCCACCGCCCGCAAGCGGCGACAGGTCATCACCCGGGTCGAACCCGGCACGTCGTTCTTGATGACCACGACGTAGGACTCACCCCCGGTGCATTCCACATCCCAGAAGACATTTCCCTTGGCGTCCTCACCTTGGAAGAACGTGCGCGCGACAGTGCGACAGCTATGGCCGCCGCTTTCGACGAACACCGCCAGGGCTTCGCTCCGCTCTACCTCAGACATCGCCGCAAGCCGATCCTGCGCCGGATTGGCCCAGAGAGGCAGGGGCCCCGCCTCCCACGCCAGCGCGAGCAACGCCGCAAACACACGGCCACCCCGCCGCCTAAACGTCAGCCCCATGGCTAGTTTCCCCTCCAGAAGGACTTCCCACAGACCACACAGATTTCAGCGCTCGTATCGGAGCCGAGATAGAATTCTTTCTCCCGGACATCGTGCGGGCAGGGCGGATGCTCTTTCCTCGCCCAGGCCTCTCGCAACGCTTCGGCATCGTCCGCTTCCATCAATCGCCTCACGCCTTACACACTATTAAGGCCGCGCTTCACTGCCCCCTAGCAGACACTCTATGACGGTGTTCGCATCGCCGATGGGATCGGCCGTAAAGGGAGACCGGTGCTTCTGGGTGACGGTCGTCGTCAATCGTTCGGCCGCCTGCCGGACAGATAGTGGAAACGCGAGGTCTTGTTGGATTCTGCGCAGGTGAGCCATGGCATCCCCTGACCATGATAGAGACGCCTGCTGTCCCAGCCACGCTTCGTCGGCTAACGCGACCGCCCGCCGCGCGCACACTCTTGCTTTGCCGGCGTTGCCGGAATTCCAGGCAGCGACGGCTCCGACAAGTTCTCGTGTGATGGAGATCGGCCACGCCATAGAACATACCCGGTGAAGGCAGCAGAGAGAAGGGGGAGCCGTCGCCGGCTCTCGACCGGTCTCGGCCACCACCTCGCTGCGCTACCCCATATCGCGGAGCGTATGGTCAGGGTTGCGATCGCGGGCGATGGTCTTCATGACTTGGTCGCCGAAGAGCACCACCACACGCCCGCGTTGATCCTTCACCACCATGGACGCCGACGGCGCTTTGAAGGTCGCGGGATCTCCGCCCAACCAGGCACTGCATGAAAACGGAAGCGCATCCAGGATCGTTTCCACGCGATACTCGTGGCGCAGCCGGTATTGCAGCACGTCGAACTGCAGCCGGCCCACCGCCGCGACCAGCGAGTCCAGGTCGTTGAGGCTCCGCATGATCTGGACCGTGCCTTCTTGCGCCATCTGCTCCATCCCCTTGTCGAAGGCTTTTCGCTTGCCGACATCGGTCGGACGAAGCCGCGCGAAGATTTCCGGCTGGAACTGCGGCAGCGGTTTGAAGTTGAATCCGCCCGTCACCGAAATCGTGTCGCCGATGGCGAAGAGCCCGGGATTGATGATGCCGATGATGTCGCCTGGATAGGCCTCCTCCACCGTGCTCCGTTCCTGCGCGACCAGACTGTGCGGGCGCGAAAGGCGCACCTCTCGATTCAGTCGATGATGGGTCACCATCATGTCCCGTTCGAATCGCCCCGAACAGACCCGGAGGAACGCGGTGCTGTCCCGATGCTTGGGATTCATGTTCGCCTGCAGCTTGAACACATAGGCGCTGAAGGGAGTCTCGACCGGATCGATGGTGCATTCGCTGCCATCCTCACGGTCGGCCAGCCGGGCGCTGGGACAGGGCGCAAGCGTCACGAAGGCGTCGAGGAAACTTTCGATCCCGAAGTTCGTGAGCGCGGACGCAAAAAACACCGGCGTCACGTCGCCGTTCAGAAACTGCTCGCGCGAAAACGGATTGCCGGCGATCTCGAGCAACTCCAGGTCGTGCTGCACCGGCTCCATAACGTCCGGAGGAACACGGCCGCTGCGTTCGAGGTCGGCTAAGAGCATATTCGCCACATCGACCTTCGTCGCGCCGCCATGCGCCGTCTTGCTGAACAGCTGGACGCGATGATCGGCCCGCGTCACGATCCCGACGAAATCGCTGCCGGAGCCGATCGGCCAGTTGACCGGACTTGCGTGAATATTAAGAGCCTGTTCCACTTCGGTCATCAGATCGAGCGGCGGACGTCCCGGCAAGTCCATTTTATTGATCAGCGTCAGGACGGGAATCCGCCGCAAGCGGCAGACGTCAAACAGCTTGCGCGTCTGCGTCTCTACCCCTTTGGCCGCATCGATAACCATGATCGCGCTGTCGGCCGCCGTCAGCGTTCGATAGGTGTCTTCGGAAAAGTCCTGGTGGCCCGGCGTATCGAGCAAATTGATGATCGCATCCTTATACGGGAACTGCATGGCCGAGGCGGTGATGGAAATACCGCGCTCCTGCTCCATGCCCATCCAATCGGAAGCGGCGGTCTTGCCACCCTTGCGGCCGCGGACCATGCCCGCCGTCCGAATGAGCCCGGAATAGAGCAGCAGCTTTTCCGTGAGCGTCGTCTTGCCCGCGTCCGGATGGCTGATGATTGCAAAGGTCCTGCGGCGCGCCGTTGCCGCGGCCAATTCTCCCTGACGTGTCTGGTCGATAGCCATAATGGGTGCGCAGCATATCACACCGCTACCGACGGCCAACAGTCATCGACCAGGAGAAATCGACCGCCTCGCCGCTCGCGACGGCCACGCCAACCCTGTATGATGCCGCCCATGGCCGCATCTTCGCTTCGCATCGCGTTTCTGCATCTGGCGCCGATTCCCGGCGATCTCGCCGGCAATCGACGGCTGATCGACACCGCCATCATGCAGGCAGCACAGGCGGGGGCCAACTGGATCCTGACCCCTGAACTCGCGGTCTGTGGGTATAGTTTTGTGGATCGGATCGGTACCGACTGGATCGCGCCCCAGCCGGATGAGTGGATGACGCAGATGGGCCGCCTCGCATCGCGACTGCGGATCACGTTGTTCCTCGCTGTGCCGGAACAGGACCTTCGCACGAAGCAGTTGCACAATTCGCTGTTCGTGATCACCCCGGACGGCAGGCTCTCCGGCACTCACCGAAAGATCAACTCGCTGCGCGTGGGATCGGAAGCCTGGTCGACGCCAGGCACAGAGGCGATCCCGATTCCAGCCGCCCCGCTCGACAAAGTCGGGCTGCTCATTTGCGCCGATGCGTATTCTCCAGGCATCGCCGACAGCTTGCGCCGACAGGGCGCGCGGATGCTGGTATCCGCCGCCGCCTGGGCACCCGGCTTTCATGGCCCCAACGGCGAATGGGAGCGCTGCACGCGCGACACGGGGCTGCCGCTGTTCGTCTGCAACCGGACCGGGCCGGACCTCACCATGGATTTCACGAAAGCCGAGAGTGTCGTGGTGCAGGACGGAACGCGACGGCTTTCCATGAGCGCGGTACGCTCAACGATCTTTCTGATCGAATGGGACCTGCTCGGGCAGGACCTGGCAGCGCCGTCGTATCAACGCATCGAGCTGTAAGCGATCGATCCGTCTCTCTTTACCGGAAGAGGGGCCGCCCATCCAACCGATACAAATCGCGGCTCCTCACTGCGGCACACGGCGCTCGCCGATACCCGCGCGCAACGCTTCGACATCGAGTTCATGTTCGAGCCGATGCAACACCTCGTCGCTGATCGTCCCGTCGTTCCGCAATTGAATCAATGCCAGCCGTTCGGCGGTCAACGTGTCGTGCCGCAACTGCCTGAATCGTTCACCGGCCTCGGACGAACAGTCCGCATCGATGGGACCGGATCCGGCAAACCGCTGAAGCTGGCGGCTGTAATGAACCCTTAAACGCTCGATCTGCTCTATCCACAGGCCGTCTCCCGCCGCTAATCCGTCCAACCGTCCCAATGCGGCGAAAGCCGCCTGCTCACGTGCGAGCATTTCTTCCCGCTCAAGGCCGCGATCCTCCTTAAGCTGTAACGCACGGATGATCGGCGTGAGCGAAAGTCCCTGCAACACGAGCGTCGCAAGAATTACGGCGAAGCTGATCAGGATGATCTCCGCGCGAAACGGGAACGGCATTCCCGCCGCCGTCGTCACCGGCAAGGCCAGCGCGGCCGCCAGCGTGACAATCCCGCGCATCCCGGTCCAGGCTGTGACGAAAATATGCGGCCAAGGCGGCATCGGATCCCGAGCCCGCAACGTCGCGCTGATCAGGCGTGGCAACGCCGCCGCCGCCGGGACCCAGGCGAGACGCACGACAATCGCCGTCAGACTGACCGCCGCGCCGGCCATCAAAACTGTGCCGAACCGGTCGACCGGGATGGCGGTACGCAAGGCTCCGAGTTGGAGCCCGATCAATATGAAAATGAACCCATTCAACACGAAGATCAGCAGGTCCCACACCGCCCGCGCCTGCAGGCGCGTCACAGGAGCGACCGCCGCGCTGAAATGCTGCCGCACGTGCAGCCCTCCGGCCACACAGGCCAGCACCGCCGAGGCGTGCGTCACTTCGCCCAACACCCACGCCACATAGGGAGCGAGCAACGTGATGGCGATCTCCGAGAAACTGTCGGTCGTCGCGCGGAGCGCCCAACGCGACACCATCCCGACGGCGACCCCGATCGCCACGCCCCCGACTGCAGCCAGGACAAATTGCAGGAGCGTGTCGCCCAGCACGAAACTCCCGCCGACCGCGGCCCCGACAGCCGCGCGATAGAGCACCAGTGCCGTCGCGTCGTTCACCAGGCTTTCACCTTCTAAAATCGTCACCACGCGACGGGGAATGCGCAGACGCTTCCCGATGGCGGTAGCCGACACCGCATCCGGCGGGGAAACGATGGCGCCTAAGGCAATGGCTTCCGCCCATCCGAGGCCCGGCAGCACCGCGCGGGCGACCGCCGCAACCGCCGCGGTCGTGGCCAACACCAGGCCCACCGCCAGCCATGAAATCGGACGGAGGTTCTCCTTAAACTCCCGCCAGGAGGTAAAGTAGGCCGCCGCCCAGAGGATGGGCGGAAGGAACACAAGGAAGACCAGATCAGGACTGAGCGTGACCGTGGGAATCCCCGGGATCAAGCCGAGGATCAATCCACCGATGACCAATAAGATGGGATAGGGAACGACGAGTTTCTGTGCGACGGTGGTCAACAACAGCACCACCGCCAGCAACAAGATGATTATCTCGAGCTGATGCAGACCGTCCATCGCAGGCCTTTCGCAATTTCCTGGAACGCAGGACCTGTGCGCAGGCTACTGAGGGAAGGCGGGAGAGTCAACTGAATCGGGCCGCCGCACCCCCGTCTTTCGGCCGGACGCGGGTGAGGGACCGTCAGCGGAACATCGAACAGCTAGAGCGATCACGCAACTGATTGAACTTGCGAGGAGAGAAACCGCTGGAGTCTGATGGCCGCGGTGGACGTCAGATGCATGAACTCAAGTCCAAATGTATTGTCCTTTGCCCATCGAACCGTCGCCCGCTCAACCGCCAACGGAGCCACCTGTTTCGGCAAGCGCAGCAGCACCGTGACCTGATCGCCCGGATTCATCGGAGCTTCGCTCGTAACTCGGGCGCCTTTGAGCGACACATCGTACACCACGCCGAGGCCGGCCCGTTTTTTCGCAAACCAGCGCGGCCGCGCCTTCTCCGCCAACGCACAGGAAAAGGGAACCGGAACGCGCATCCGCGTATGTTCACGGATATCAAGAAACAACTCATCGGGCATCGTGGCAGACTTCATCGGGCATCCTTTCGTTCAACTCACTGTGCCGACTGTACACAACTGCGATCGGTTCGAGAACGAAATTGTATGTTTGTGCAGATTTCTACTTACCCTTTTACTGGACACACCCAGGTTGTTCTTCCTGCGCTCCTCAGGCACGATACCGGGACTGGACATTCGCCAACACGTCAATGGGTTCGTGGCCATGCGTATACGAAGAAGCAGAGAAACGCTCCCCGCTTTTTATGTGATAGCCCATTGTCGATTTCTGGTTTGCAGAACGACTATCCAACAGAGGCAGGTATCCGGCCCTGCGACATGCCACCTGTAACCCATTGGAGCACACCATGAAATACCTCTGTCTGGTCTATGTCGAAGAGAAGATCCTCCATGCCTTGCCAAACCATGAGCGGGTCGCCCTCTCGGACGAATCGATGGCCTACTGCGACCGGTTACAGAAGGTCGGCCAGCTGCTGGCGGCCTCCCCGCTCCATCCGGTCGAAACCGCCACAACCGTGCGGGTCCGCGAGGGGAAGGCCACGACGACCGACGGGCCGTTTGCCGAAACGAAAGAACAGCTGGGCGGCTTTCTCATGCTCGATGTGCCGGATCTGAACGACGCGATCCGCATTGCCACGCATTTCCCCGCCGCCCGTTATGGCAGCGTGGAAGTCCGTCCGATGAAGGAACTCGGCTGCGCATAATCGGCCTCCGCCATGAGCGATGACGCAACCACACTGGTCCGCACAAAAGCCGAGGAGGTGTACCGGTCCGAGTCGCGCCGGGTCCTCGCGACGCTCATCCGGCTGCTTAAGGATTTCGATCTGGCCGAAGAAGCCCTCCACGAGGCCTTCGCGGCGGCCATGGAGCAATGGACGCGCGACGGCATTCCCGCCAACCCCCGCGCCTGGCTCGTCTCCACCGGCCGATTTAAAGCGATTGACGGTTTACGACGGCGCGCCCGTTACGATGCCTCGCTCAACGAGCTGGCCAAAGACATGGAAGACGCGACCGGTGAGGCGACCGAACGAGAGGAGGACGGCATTGAAGACGACCGGCTACGGTTGATCTTCACCTGCTGCCATCCGGCGCTCAAGCCCGAGGCCCAACTGGCGCTGACGTTGCGTGAAGTCTGCGGCCTCACGACCGAAGAGGTCGCCCGCGCCTTTCTCTCCTCCCCTACGACGTTGGCCCAGCGGATCGTCCGCGCCAAGGCGAAAATCCGCGACGCACGGATTCCCTACGAAGTGCCTCCGCCCACCGAACGGCCGGACCGGCTGGATTCGGTCCTGCAGGTCATCTATCTCGTCTTCAACGAGGGATATTCTGCCTCCTCCGGCGCCTCGCTCACGCGAGCCGACCTCTCGGGCGAGGCGATCCGCTTGGGCAGACTACTACTGGAACTGTTGCCGGAACCGGAAGTCATGGGCCTGCTCGCGCTGATGCTGCTGCACGAATCGCGACGCCAAGCACGTACATCTTCCGAGGGAGAGATTGTGCTTCTGGACCAGCAGGACCGGTCGCGCTGGGATCGAGCCCTGATTGCGGAAGGCATCGCACTCATTGAACGGGCGCTCACCTCGCGGCGGTTCGGCCCCTACACCCTGCAAGCGGCGATCGCCGCCGTCCATGCCGAAGCGTCGAGCGCAGCTGCAACCGATTGGGCTCAAATCGTCGCCCTCTATGACTTATTGATGCGCGCGGCCCCCTCTTCGATCATTGAGCTCAATCGTGCGGTGGCCCTGGCGATGCGGGACGGCCCCGCCGCAGGCCTCGCGCTGGTGGACACCATCCTGGCGCGTGGCGAGCTGGGGGACTACCATTTGATCCACGCCACCAGGGCCGATTTCTGCCGGCGCTTGGGGCAGGCAGCGGACGCCCGCACCTCCTACGAACGGGCCCTCGCCCTAACAAAATAGGAGCCAGAACGGCGGTTTCTTGAGAAACGGCTGGCCGAGCTGGATTAACCGGAGTGCCTCTTGTCGATTTCGGACGCCGGGAACGACTAGAAGGTGAAAGGGAGAGGAGCGGCCATGAAATACCTGTTGTTAGTGCACCACAATGAAGAATCATTCAGCAAGATGAGTGAGGAGACCCGGCAAAGCATGCTGGCCGAATCGATCCAACTCTGTCACCAGCTGCATGGGAAGGGACAATATGTGCATGCCTCGCCGCTCCAACCCGTCGCTACCGCCACGGTTGTCCAGGTGCGTGACGGGAAACGGTCGGTCACGGACGGACCGTTCATCGAAACCCGCGAGCAACTCGCCGGCTATTTCCTGGTCGACGCACAGGATTTGGACGAGGCGATCGACGTCGCAGGACGGATTCCAGGCGCACGGATCGGAGCGGTGGAAGTCCGACCGCTTCGGGAGATCGCGGGGTTGCCCGGTGAACGTTCGTGAAGCGTATCTTGCCGAGAACAAAGCAGTTTCAGCGAAGAACGAAAAGCGGGGAATGAAGGACAATTCCGGCATGTCGATTTCGAGCGGTCTCGTTCGACTATACAACAGAGTCTGACGCGCAAGCCTACTCGGTCGGTTCAGCAGAAGGGAACGCAACGCTATGCATATGCAAAAGATCACGCCCTGTTTGTGGTTCGATGACCAAGCCGAAGAGGCGGCGCGGTTTTATACGTCGATCTTCAAGAACTCCAGGATCGGACACGTGACCCGCTATGGCGAGGCCGGTGCCGGGGTTTCGGGAAGACCGAAAGGCTCGGTCATGACCGTGACATTTGAAATAGAGGGGCAGGAATTCATGGCCTTAAACGGCGGCCCGCGCTTTCCATTCACCGAGGCGGTATCGTTCATGGTGAAATGCGAGACACAGCATGACATCGACGAGATGTGGAGCAAACTCTCCGAAGGCGGAGAGGAAGGCCCCTGTGGCTGGCTGAAAGACAAGTATGGCCTGTCATGGCAAATCGTCGTGCCTGAATGGGACGAGATGTTGCGGGACAAGGATTCCACTAAATCCGAACGGGTGATGCAGGCCATCCTGCACATGAGCAAACCCGATCTAAAGGCGATCAAGCGAGCGTATGACGGGACATAAACCAACCACCGAATACGCATGAGCCACTTGCGGAAAAGGAAACATCACCATGCGATTCATGATTATGATCAAAGCCACGAAGGATTCGGAAGCCGGAGTGATGCCGAGTGAACAACTCCTCACTGAGATGGGCCGGTTCAACGAAGAGTTGGTGAAGGCCGGCGTGCTACTGGCCGGCGAAGGACTCCAGCCAAGCTCGAAAGGCTCGCGCGTGAAATTTTCAGGAGAGAAGCGGACGGTGATCGACGGTCCCTTCGCCGAAACGAAGGAGCTGATTGCCGGCTATTGGTTGTGGCAGGTGAAGTCGAAGGAAGAGGCGATCGAGTGGGTCAAACGCTGCCCCAATCCCATGCCGGGAGAATCCGAGATCGAAATTCGTCAAGTATTTGAGGCCGACGACTTCGGCGCCGAGTTCACCCCAGAGTTGAGAGAGCAAGAAGACCGAGTACGAGCGCAGGCAGCGCACAACAAGTAGGAGGGAGTCATGCTGAAGACCATCGCTCTGCTCGCCATAACTTTGATGGCTGCCATCCTCATCTATGCCGCGACAAAGCCTGATACCTTCCGCGTCCAGCGAGCGGCGACCATCATGGCGGCGCCGGAGAAAGTCTTTGGGCTCATCAGCGATCTACATCAGTGGGCCGCCTGGTCGCCCTGGGAGAAGATGGACCCGGCGATGAAGAGGACCTATAGCGGCGCTCCCCAAGGGACGGGCGCCGCGCTCGAATGGGACGGCAATACCGATGTCGGCACGGGACGCATGGAGATCGTCAGCGCGGTTCCTTCATCGCGGGTCGTGTTCAAACTCGACTTTCTGAAACCGTTTGAAGCCCACAACCAGGCCGAATTCACCCTGGAAGGTGGAGGAACTGCCACAACCGTGACCTGGGCCATGCATGGCCCTCAACCGTACATGATGAAAGTCATGGATGTGGTGATGGGCATGGACAAGATGGTCGGAAAAGACTTTGAAACCGGCTTGGCCAATCTGAAACAATTGGCTGAGCAATAAACCAAGGAGGCCGCTATGCGTATCATGAAACTCGCCATCACAACTCTGTGCATACTGCTTACCATCTCGCCGGCCTTGGCCAAGGACAAGAAAGCGGAGAAAAAGATGCACCAGCAGGCCATGATGGAACTCTGGCAGAAGCTGGCCCAGCCCGGTGAACCGCATAAATTGTTCGCCGGCCTGGCCGGCAGCTGGACTACCACGACCAAGGAATGGATGGAGCCGGGCAAGCCGCCGACGGAATCGACCGGCACGGCGGAGATGAAGATGCTGCTCGACGGGCGCTTTCTCTATCAGGAGTACAACGCTCAGATGATGGGGCAGCCCTTCTCCGGCATCGGGATCGATGGCTACGACAACGTGACCAAGAAGTACGTGACGGCCTGGATCGATACGATGGGCACCGGGATCTTCATGATGGAGGGCACGGCCGGCGCCGACGGCAAGACCATCACGCTGAAGGGCTCACACCCCGAACCGGGCGGCGGCAAGATGTCGCATCGGGCCGTCTGGAAGATTCAGGATGCCAACAACCAAACATTCGAGATGTATGGAACGCACGGCCATGGCGGCAAAGAAATGAAGTTTCTGGAGATCGTCTACACCCGGAAACCATAACGGGACACATTGACCTCACATGGGCAACGTGGTTGACTACGCACGCAACACCATCACTTAGGGAGGCCTCATATGCAACGCACGATTGCCCTGTTGGGTTTGGCTCTGATGCTGACCACGCTGAGCGGCTGCAGCTATCTCTTCTATCCGCGCGCCGGGGACTACGCGACGCAGGCCAAAGGCGCCAGCGGCGTCGAGACGATGATCAATCTCACGAATATGATGGAGGCCACGGCCGCCAAAGCCAAAGGCGGTAAGGGCGCGGACAACGCATTCGACGATCTCCACAACCAGCTCCATGCGCTGATGGATTCGTTCTGCGGCGTCACCAAGGAACAGGCCAAGACCCCGGCCTACGACCTGGCATTGACCCACAAGAAGGAACTCGGTGCCGTGTTCGGGCGTCTCTGGAAGTTCAAGGATGACCAACCACAGCGTGACCAGCACCTCGATCTGCTGAGTGCCGAACTAAAAGAATTGCGGGAGACGTTGCAAACCATAAAATAATCCGACGACGGAGGCCGGTCATGACACGCTCGACGACAACAGCCGGCAGCGGGGTCGTCACCCTGCTGATCGGCACCAGGAAAGGCGCGTTTACCCTCAAGAGCGACCGGGCGAGACGCATCTGGAAAGTCTCGCCCCCCAGATTCCTCGGCCACATCATTCACCACGTCGTAGCCGATCCGCGGGACCGGCGCACGATCTTGATGGCGGCCAGTACCGGCCATCTGGGACCCACGGTGTTTCGCTCCACCGATGCCGGAAAGACGTGGAAGGAATCCGCCGCGCCGCCGGCGTTTCCCAAAATTTCGGAGAGTGAGAAGGGCCGCTCGGTCGGCCACGTCTTTTGGCTGACGCCCTGTCATGCCAACGAGCCGAACGTGTGGTACGCCGGTACTTCGCCGCAGGGCCTGTTCCGGTCCGACGATGGAGGCGCCACCTGGAAGCCGTTCTCCTCCATCAACGATGATCCGCAGTACCGCGAGTGGATGGGCTCCGTGCAGGACGGCACACCCGACGGCCCGAAGCTGCACTCGATCATCGTAGACCCGCGCGATCCACGACATCTCTATTTCGCGATGTCCGGCGGCGGCGTGCATGAATCCGTCGACGGCGGAAAGACCTTCTTGCCGCTGATCCAGGGGCTCGACGTGGTGGAGGGATTCAGCCCCTCTGTCGTGACCTACCACGATCCCCACTGCGTGCGGCTCTGCCCGAGCAATCCGGATCGGCTCTATCAGCAAAATCATTGCGGCATCTACCGGCTGGATCGGCCCTCCAATACCTGGGTGCGAATCGGCAGAAACATGCCAAAGAAAGTCGGCGACGTCGGATTCCCCATGGTCGTCCATCCGCACAATGCGGACCAGGCCTGGGTCTTTCCGATGGACGGGGCGACGGTCTGGCCGCGTGTGAGTCCGGAGGGAAAACCGGCGGCCTATGTCACGCGCAACGCCGGGAAAAGCTGGACGCGCCAGGACAAGGGCTTCCCGCGATCGAATGCCTGGTGGACGGTGAAGCGTCAGGCGATGGCCAACGATACCCACGACTCCGTTGGATTGTATGTGGGCACCACGCAGGGCGAGATCTGGGCGAGCCGGAACGAGGGCGCGACCTGGACCTGTATCGCGCGGCATCTGCCGGAAATCTATTCAGTGGAAGCCGCAGTACTCGGACGATGAGGATCCACATCCCCAGCGCCTTGCGGTCCTATACGAAACAGAAGGGTGAGGTGGAGGCTGAGGGCCGGACACTGGCGGAGATGGTGTCGGCATTGGATCAGCGCTATCCTGGAATTCGATTCCGCATCATCACGGAGCAGGATACGATCAGGCCGCACATCAGAATCTTTGTGAACGACGTGCAACTCCAGGACTTGTCCACGCCCCTCAGCAAGACCGATACTGTGTACATCGTCTGCGCCCTCAGCGGCGGATAATCGCGAGAGGAGAGATTATGCCAACCCCCGACAACGCTAAGCTCATCGAAGGTCAACGTCAGGATTGGAACCGCGTCGCCGGTGGATGGGAAAAGTGGGACCGCCTGTTCGACGAACAGATGGCCTTTTTGAATCATCGACTCGTCGCCGATGCCCGGCTTCATGCAGGGATGAATGTTCTGGATCTCGGCTCCGGCACCGGCTACCCCGCCTTACTGGGCGCACAAACCGTCGGAGTGACCGGACGTGTCACCGGAATGGATCTCGCGGAAGAGATGCTGGCCGCCGCGGATCGAAAGGCCGCACGCCTCAGCCTGACCAATGTCTCGTTCAAAACCGGCAACGTGACGAGTCTCCCCTTTGAACCGAACTCCTTCGACGCCATCACCAGCCGCTTTTGCCTCATGTTCCTCCCGGAGATTCCGAAGGCCGCATCGGAAATTGCACGGGTGCTCAAACCGGGAAGCTGGGTCGCAGCGGCTGTCTGGTCCGCGCCGGAGAAAAATCCTTCGATCGGGCTCTCAATGGCCGCTATCAAACAAGTGATCGAACTGCCGCCGCCGGATCCGACCGCGCCGGGCATCTTCCGCTTGGCCAGACCGGGTGATCTCGCCGGGATGTTCCAGCAGGCCGGACTGGTCGATGTGACGGATCACGAGTTCCTGGCGGAATGGTCCTATGCCTCGGCTGACGAGTATTACACCAGCCTGATGGAAATCGCCGCTCCAGTACAGAATCTGATGGCCAAGCTGACCGACGCGCAGAAGGAGGACGTGAAACAGCGCAACACCCAAGCCGCGTCCAATTACACACGCGCCGGTCGGATTGTCTTCCCGATGGCGGTGCGAATTGTCGCGGGACGCAAACCGATCTGATTCTCCCATGGCACCCAAGCACGACGGCTTCAAGGATTTTGTGCTGGACCAGTTGGCTGACCTCCGGGGTCTGACCTGTCGGGCCATGTTCGGCGGCTATGGGCTCCGCTATCGCGAGACCTTCTTCGGCATCATTCACAAGGGCCGGCTGTATTTCAAAGTCACACCGGAGACGGCCGAATCCTACCGTGCCTTAGGAACGAAACCCTTTCGCGTGACCTCCAAGATGACGCTCGCAACCTACTATGAAGTGCCTGCCGACATTCTTGAGGATGCCGCGCTCTTGGCTGAGTGGGCTGAGACCGCCAGTACCGTTCAGCGTCCTAAACCGGCGCGACGGCGCGCCGCGTCCAAGACCCGCAACTCCAGCCCAGCTCGAATAACCCGCGCCCGTTCATAGTCGACGGATCGGGCGAGCCCATAGCCGCCGGCTTGATGGGGACTTATAATGGTCCCAATGTCAGCCGGGATCAGTTCAATATTTTCCTCTTTGCGCCTTGTCCAGGCACACATGGTCCATCATGTCCTGCTCCTGACAGCCTGCGTGCTTCTATTACACGGCAATGGATCATTGGGAGCGGAGCCATCGCCTGCCCCCCTGCTCTGGCGTACGGTTCCGACCGTCAGTCCATCCGATCAACCCCTCCCTCCGAGGAAACCGTCGATGCTTCGCGAACGAGACATCGCCTTCGATGAGCTCCTGGTGAAAACGTTGAAAGATGCCGCAGCCAGGCCGCTCCCACCGATCGCGGTCGAGCTGTTCGACCTCGGGCGGTATGAGTTGGATGTGGTGTCCACCCTCTCGCGGATCAACGACACAAGCTTCATACGCGGGCAGCTGAAGCCTCAAGACTCCGGCGATTTTTCCCTCGTCCTCAACGGCGCCACCATGACAGGCACCGTTCACCTCGGGCCGCGCGTCTTCCAAATCGAGTCGCTCGGCAACGGACGTCACCGTTTGATCGAGATCGATCCGGAGCAAGAGTCGAAAGAGTAACGAGCGTGGAACCCCTATGCTGGCATGGCCGAACAACGCCCTCCTTCTGGCCGACGCGGTCCTCCTCCTACATCTCGCCTTTGTTCTCTTCGTCCTGTTCGGCGGCTTGCTGGCACTGAAGTGGCGGAACACCATCTGGGTCCATTTGCCCGCCGCAGCCTGGGGGGCCGTCATCGAGTTCAGCGGCTGGATCTGCCCGCTGACCCCGTTGGAAAATTGGTTGCGCGAAAGGGGCGGCGGATCGGGCTATGACGGTGACTTTGTCGGACGCTATCTGCTCATGCTCCTCTACCCGGATCATCTCACCCGCACCGGACAATTCGTCCTGGGAGTCGTCGTGATGACGCTCAATCTGATGGTGTATGGGTGGCTGTGGAAACGCGGCCATCTGATGAATTCCCACAAAGGTTCATCCGACTGAAGGAGACGGTCGGGAACGCAAGCATTACGAGCCTCACCTGAATTTGGATGCCTCTCCACGCTGAGATTCTCTGATTCATCTGCCGTCCAGCCCTCTTTCGCTAAAAAGTACTCCGTCAACACATCCGCCATTTTTATTTCCTCGTAAGACAAGACGACAGCGGGATGATTCGTTCATGCCCCAGACTATTCCAACTAGGGAGGAGACCTGCCATGAGACAACCAATCGCATCCTATCTCACCATCGGCGCACTACTGTTGACCGTAGGCGGCTGTAACACCGTGGAACCATCAGGCGGCAAGATGACGGCCGATAAATCACTCTACGACCGGCTGGGCGGGAAACCCGCGATCACCGCCGTCGTCGAAGATTTCGTCGGACGGGTCGCCGCCGATAGCCGCATCAACGGCAGATTTGCCACGGCCAATATTCCTCGCCTCAAGATGCTGCTGGTCGAGCAGATCTGCCAGGCCTCCGGCGGTCCCTGCACCTATACGGGTCGCGATATGAAGACGACTCATGCGGGGATGGGACTGACCGGGGATGATTTCGACGCGCTGGTCGGCGATCTGGTTGCCACACTCAATAAATTCAAAGTCGGTGATCGCGAGAAGAACGAACTGCTTGGCGCGCTCGGCCCGATGAAGAAAGACATCGTCGCGTCGCCGATGGCCATGGCCGGCCCTGACGGCACGCTCCCGCTCCCTGCCGACTACAAATCCTGGCCCAAGTTCCTGACGGACATTCCGAAAGGCGAAGCCAAACAGGTCCGCGACATCTACATCAACCCGACCGGCGCCCGCACTTCAGCCGGACAGCACTTTCCGAACGGCACAGTCATGGTGATGGAAATCTACAAAGCCAAGATGGATGGCGACAAACTCATGACCGGCATGGACGGCAAACCGGTGAAGGGCGATTTGGCGAAGGTGTTTGTGATGGGGAAGGAACAGGGCTGGGGCGATAAGCTGCCCGAGAATCTGAAGAACGGCGATTGGGCCTATGCCGCCTACGACGCCTCCAGCAAACCGCTGATGGAAGATTTCACCAAGTGCCGCGCCTGCCACACCCCGCTGGCACAAAAAGATTTCGTCCACCGCTACGACGAATATTTCCAAACTCGAGGACGGATGTAACGCGCATATCGAGGGAGCAGCCAATGGAGGCTGCTCCCAAACCCGCGATGTAAGAAAATCGAGGGCTGCCCGACTTACTCCCGGATTTCCCTGAAGCCGCACCCTTGCCTTCACAGCGTGGTTGACGCACGTCCATAAGAGTTGATACATGGAAGACTTGGACCGACCCTTATTTCGACCAAGAGGCCGCCATGCCGATAGATGAAATCGAGAAAAAAGTCAGTGACCGTTATGCCAAGGCCGCCAGCACGGGAGAGCAGATGTGCTGCCCGACCAGTTATGACATGGCGAACCTCAAATCGTTCATCCCTGAAGAGGTCCTCAAGATTTCGTATGGTTGTGGAACTCCGGCCGGACTGAACACGGTGAGTGCCGGAGAGACGGTCTTGGACATCGGCTCGGGCGGCGGGATCGACTGTTTTGAAGCCTCGCGGCTTGTTGGCCCGACCGGGCGAGTGATCGGCATCGACATGACCGATACGATGCTGGAGATCGCCCGCAAAAATGCGGTCGTGGTCGCCACCAACCTCGGCTATCCCGCGTCCAATGTCGAGTTCCGCAAGGGGATGGCCGACGTGATGCCGGTCACCGACGACACCATCGACCTGATTATTTCGAACTGCGTGATCAACCTGGCTCCCGACAAGCGGAAGGTCTTTCGCGAGATGTTTCGCGTCGCCAAGCCTGGCGGGCGGTTCACGATTTCCGACATCGTCGCCGACCAGCCGGTGCCGCAATACCTGGTGCATGATGCGGAGAAATGGGGCGACTGTTTATCGGGCGCGCTGCCGCTGACTGACTATATGGCCGGGATGACGGAGGCCGGTTTTGTCGGCCTGCATCTGATCAAGTCGTCCCCCTGGCAGCGGATCGACGGCATTCATTTCTTCTCCGTCACCTTGACCGGCTACAAGCTTCCCGCTGAAACTTCGACCCGCCCGGCGCGCTACGCCACGCTTCGCGGCCCCTTCAGCCGCGTGGTGGATGAGCAAGGCACCACTTACATGCGCGGGATCCCCCAACCGCTCACTCCGGAGCTGGCCGTCCTGCTGAGCAGGCCACCCTTCGCCGCGCTGTTCGTATTCTCCGACGCTCCCCTGTGGCTCAACCGCGAGGATCCGCGATGGACCGCCGTGTTTCCTGAACAGGTTCCCTGTACCTGGAAAGGCGACTATGCCCTGTTGGCTGGCCCGTTCCTGGAAGCCTGTGACGACGATCAACACCGATACCGACGCGGCGAGCCAGTCGAAATCTGCTCGAAGACGCTCGCAGTCCTTGAGACAGAGGGTTATGCGCCACACTTTGCTATTCTCAACCGCGCCAGCCATCCTGTTGATGGGGCTGCGGTGAACTGCGCCCCGGCTGGCGGGTGCTGCTAAAGACGATGGCGCTTACCCTCTTAGGCCGTCACAATCCCCTTGCCTCTTCCACCGAGCAGCTGCGTATTCTCGACGAGACGGCCGGCGTTACTCCGTTTGCAACCCGTCTTACGCAGGCCGGATTGCCTTCACTTCAGGCCTCCGGAATCACGGTCTTCCAAATCAACGTCGGCAAACTTTGCAACCAGACCTGCCGCCACTGTCACGTGGATGCGGGACCCGATCGCACGGAGAGCATGTCGCGGGAAACGGCGGAACTCTGCATCGCCGCGCTAGCCCAGACCGATATTCCCACCGTCGACATTACCGGCGGGGCGCCGGAACTGAATCCGAATTTTCGGTGGTTGGTCGAGCAAGCCCGCGCGCTGGGACGTCATGTGATGGATCGCTGCAATTTGTCGGTGCTGCAAATCCCCTCCCAGTCCGACCTCGCGGAATTTCTCGCCATGCACCGCGTGGAGGTCGTCGCCTCTTTGCCCTACTATCGGGCGAGTCAGACCGACGCCCAACGCGGCGAAGGCATCTTCGACAAATCCATCTATGCCCTTCGACTCTTGAATCGGCTCGGTTATGGACGAGAGGGAAGCGGGCTGCTGCTCAATCTGGTGCATAATCCGGTGGGCGCGTTCCTGCCGCCGAAGCAGGATGCGATCGAAGCCCAATTCAGGAAGGAACTTCGCGCCAAGCATGGCGTAGAGTTCAATCACCTCTACACAATCACCAACATGCCGGTGAGCCGATTTCTTGAGTTCCTGGTCGAGAGCGGCAACTATGCCGGCTACATGGAGCGGCTGGCCAATGCCTTCAATCCGGCTGCCGCGACAGGAGTCATGTGCCGCTATACGCTCTCGGTAAGCTGGGACGGGACACTCTACGACTGCGATTTCAACCAGATGCTGGAGCTGCCGGTGGATCACGGGGCGCCTGGCCACATTCGCGACTTTGATCCGGCCCTCCTCAATCAGCGACGGATCGTCACCCGCAACCATTGCTATGGCTGCACGGCCGGATCCGGCTCCTCGTGCGGCGGATCCGTAGCATCGTAATCTCACAAGAACTCTCCGCACTCCCCTTTTCTCATATGAGATCACACGCGACATCCCGACAAGGCCTCAGCCTGGCGGTTGCGTTGCAGGATCCACTCTGTTAGGGTGACGCCTGATCACGACAATCCACTATCCTCCAAAAATCTTATGGTCTGGAATCCTAACGATCCCTGGAATAAAAAGAACGACAACCTCGACGAGGCGTTAAAACAGGCGCAGTCGCACTTGCAAGGGCTCATTCCGTCCGGTGGGATGAAAAGCCTGCTGCTCGTGGGATTGCTGGTCTTTGTCGCCTGGCAGAGTGCGTTTATCGTCGCGCCTGATGAAGAAGGCGTCGTCAAGCGATTCGGCATCCCCGTTCGCACGGTTGGCCCCGGCCCGCACGTCAAGATCCCCCTGGTCGAATCGGTCCTGCAGCCAAAAGTTGAAAAGCTTCACCGTATTGAAGTGGGATTCCGTACGGATCGGCAGGGGCGCCAGCAAATGCTCGCGCAAGAAGCCTTGATGCTCACCGGCGACATGAATATTCTCGCCATCGAATTCATCGTCCAATACAAGATCAAAGAGTCAGCAAATTATCTCTTCAACGTCGCAGAAATTCATGAGACGATCGGCAAAGCCGCCGAGGCCGCCATGCGGGAAGTGGTCGGGAAGGGTAAGATCGACGAGGCCTTGACGACCGGCAAGGCTCAAATCCAGCAGGATACCATGGTCCTTCTCCAGTCTCTTCTCGACCAGTATCAGTGCGGCGTCCAGGTCGCAGCCATCCAACTCCAGGATGTCAGTCCTCCCGAAGCCGTCGCGGCTGCGTTCAAAGACGTGACCAACGCCAAGGAAGATCGGGAGAAACTGATTAACCAGTCGCAAAGCTACCGCAACGACATTCTCCCCAAAGCCAAAGGCGAAGCGGCGCAGGTCGTGAACCAGGCCAAGGGCTACGCCCAGGCGCGACTGAATCGCGCACAGGGAGAAGCCAACCGGTTCGTCGCCACGCTCAAGGAATACAACCAAGCCAAAGATATCATCAGCAAGCGACTCTATATCGAAACGATGGAAGAAATTTTGCCCAACATCGACAAAGTGATCATCGACGGGAAAGGCGGAGAGCGCGTCCTCCCCTACCTCCCGCTCGATCGACTCAAATCGCGCACCAACGCTTCCACGGAGGAGCAGAAACCATGACGAAGCAAGGCCTGACTATCGCAGTGCTCGTCGTTGTCGGAGGTCTGTTTTTACTCGGGGCTTCACCGCTCTTCATCGTCGATATCACCCAGAATGCGATCGTGGTCGAACTCGGAAAGCCGAAACGCAATCTCACCGAGCCGGGGCTCTACGTCAAAGTGCCGTTTATTCAAGAGGTCACCTACTTCGATAAGCGATTGCTGGACTATGACTCAGAGGCACAAGATGTGATCACGCAGGATAAGAAGACCCTTCTTCTTGATAACTACGCCAAATGGCGGATTGTCGACCCCCTCAAGGTCTACCAGAGCTTCCAAACCCAGCGTGGCGCGCTGCAACGGCTCAACGACATTATCTATTCTGAACTCCGGGTCGAACTTGGGCGCCATGAACTCCTGGAAATCGTCGCGGATCACCGAGCCGATCTTATGAAAATCGTGACTCAACGGTCACATGAGAAGGCCTCTGCCTATGGGATCGAGATTCAAGATGTGAGGATCAAGCGCGCCGACCTTCCCGAGCAGAATGAGAAGGCCGTGTTCGCCCGTATGCAAGCTGAGCGGGAACGGCAAGCGAAGCAATACCGCGCAGAAGGCGCAGAAGAAGCGCAAAAGATCCGGTCTGAAGCGGAAAAAGATCGCGAGATCATTCTCGCCCAGGCATATAAGGAGTCTGAAGAATTACGGGGAGCCGGAGATGCGAAGGCTTTCAAGGTCTACGCCGATGCCTACCGGCAAGATCCGAAGTTCTTTGAATTCACCCGTTCGATGGAAGCCTACAAGAAAACGTTCAAAGATAAGTCGACCTTGGTGATGAGCCCTGATTCAGAGTTCTTCCGCTATCTGAAACAACGCTAAGCCCCGCTACGAAAGCCCGACGATTTCACCGCTTACCGGATCCAGGTCAACCCGTTCGCCAGCCGGTTTCTTCGGTAAACCCGGCATGAGCTGAATCCCAGAGCAGACCGCGGTCACGAACCCGGCCCCCGCAAGAATGCGCAATTCCTTGATCGGAACCGTAAAGCCCACAGGTCTTCCCTTCAGCGCCGGATCATGCGACAAGGACAACGGTGTCTTTGCCATACAAACGGGGAGCTCCCCAAATCCTAGAGACTCGGCCGCATCAATCTGACGCTCCGCCTCAGGCTCAAAACTGACTCCCGCTGCCCCATACATCTTCGTGGCGATCGTTTCGATCTTCTTTCTAATTGGCCACTTCACATCGTAGAGATGAGTAAAGTTCGCGGGCTGTTCCACTGCACGAACCACCGCATCGGCCAGTCGTTCAGCGCCTCGCCCTCCATCAGCCCAATGAGTCGAGACTGCGGCATCGATCGCGCCAACTTCCCGAGACCGGTTCCGCACCCACTCCAATTCGGCAGGAAGGTCGTCTTTAAACGCGTTCACCGCAACAACGACCGGGATGCCGTGAGCGCGCGCGTTGGCGATATGTTGTTCCAGATTCGCAAAGCCCTTCTCCAGAGCTGGCATGTTGGGCCCGGTCAATCCAGAGGGTAACGGCGCACCTGCTTTGGCGACTCCTCCGCCGCCATGCAGCTTCAGGGCTCGTAAGGTCGCCACCACGACAGCGGCCGCAGGCTTGAACCCTGACACGCGACACTTAATGTTGAAAAATTTTTCGGCACCCAGGTCACTCCCGAACCCGGCCTCTGTGACGACGTAATCTGCACACCTGAGAGCCACGGCATCGGACAGAATGGAGCAATTACCGTGGGCGATATTGCCGAACGGACCGGTGTGCACAAACGCCGGCGTTCCTTCCAAGGTCTGCACCAGGTTAGGCAGCAAGGCATCCTTCAATAAAACCGCCATCGCCCCAGCACAACCCAGTTCCTCTGCAGTTCCGACGGCACCGGATTGCTTCAATCCCACCATGATCCGGCCAAGCCGTTGGCGGAGGTCCGCTTGACTCGACGCCAAGGCCAACACGGCCATTATCTCAGAAGCCTCGGTAATCACAAACTGGCCCCTATGCCGCTGCGTCTCTTCCCCTACCATTACCTGGCGGAGCGCCCGGTCGCTGACTCCCACTGTTCTAGGCCAGGTGATTCGCTCTATATCAAAGCCACGTTCGTTGCCGTGAAAGAGATGATTGTCCAGGAAGGCGGAAAGGAGATTGTGGCTCGCAGCAACCGCATGGGCATCACCGGTAAAATGTAGATTGATCTCCTCCATGGGCAGCACCTGAGCATGGCCGCCCCCGGTACCCCCACCCTTGATTCCAAATACCGGACCAAGGGAGGGCTGCCGAAGGGTCACTGCCGCACGCTTACCTAATCGTGAGAGCCCCATAGCCAGCCCAATCGATGTCGTCGTCTTTCCTTCGCCAAGAGGAGTTGGGTTAATCGCTGTCACCAAAATATACCGCCCTAACGGGCGAGCCTTGAGGCGACCCAACGAACGCAATGAGATTTTTGCCTTGTTTGACCCGAATATTGCGATTTCGTTGGCTTGGAGACCCAGTTGTTCAGCAATATCGAGAATGGGTCGAGGTCGAACGGATCGGGCAAGTTGGAGGTCAGTCACAATACCCCTGTCAAAATTCGATGTGAACGAAGGATGTAGTGCGTAACGTACACCACGCCTCTACGGGGAGGCTAGAGGGGGAAGACCAGAAAAAAGACGGGCTTGCGGTTTCCCACGAGCCCGTCATAGAAGACAATATATAGAGCCAGAAAAGGCCTACTCAAGAATATACTTGTTGGGGTCAAGCGCCTGCCCGTTGACCTTAACCATGTAGTGAAGATGCGGGCCAGTTGCCAAACCAGTGCTTCCCACTAACCCCACCACATCACCACGCTTCACCCGCTGCCCCTCCTTGACGAGGGATTTTGCCAGGTGACCATAAACCGTTTCAATCCCAAATCCATGGTCGAGTCGCACTAAATTGCCGAGCTTCGGATCAAATCCGACTGATGTTACTCTGCCTTGCGCTGGAGCCTGCACTGGGGCGTTGGCCGCAGCTCCAATATCAAGCCCATCATGCCACGCTGGCTTCTCCGTGAAGGGAGAAATACGAGGCCCAAAGCCAGAAGTCACCCAGCCCTTGACCGGCCAAATTGAAGGGGTAGCAGCCCATCGTGATGACCGCTGTTCAGCAGCCTGAGACAATTCGTTGAGAATCTGCTCCTGGCTGGTCGCTTCCCTAGACAACCACTCAAGTCCATCTTTAACAGAGGCAACCGCAGCTTCAGTATCTTTTTCACCTATGAGTGGTGCCGTCTGGCCAATTCCAACGACAGACATCGCCCCATTATTGTTGGATAACGATGCGGCCTCATCTGATCCCTTTCCATTCGCCGAACCAGGAACCAGACTTCCTTCAGGCAAAGGGGTCTCTTCTCCACCTCGACCGTTGGCCATGTCACCGGACTTTGGAACTTCAATACCCAACATGACCCTGAGTCGTTGATTTACCTCTTTCATTGCCCCAATTCTCTTTTTCAAGTCATCAACCGCGGAAGAGAATGCCGCGGTCTGTTCCCGGGCGCTCATAGCCTCCGAGCGGAACGCGGAAAGCTCCCAGACTTCCCCAGTCCTGATGACATAGTGGGAGACAACAAGAAGATCGGCAATGATAACAATACATCCAACTATCAATAGCTTACGAACGAATTTCCTCGGAAAGCTAAAACGAAGGGGTTTTGCCGTAGAGCCACGGAAAATTACGACCGTGTAGGCGTCACTGCTTTCCTGGTTTTGCGTTTGCCCCATGATATTCACTCCCTCAATCTTGGGAGACCCTGACTCAGCTAGATACCGTCGCAGTCTACCCGTCTCTTCCTGAAGGGTCAACCCTTTTGATAGTAATGAAATCCGAGCTCGCCCACGTCTCTCACACCACTACTTATTGGCTACTTCTCTCGTTACCCACTCTGTATATTGTGATGATCCACAAATCAACGGAATGGCAATTACTTCAGGCAGTTCATAAGGATGCAGCTGCTTTATCTTCTGCTCGAGCTTTCGGTATCGGAGCCTTGTGGTCTTCATGACTAACATGGCCTCTTTCTCCTGAACTAGCTTGCCCTTCCACTGGTACATTGACCGAATCCCAGGAATGACATTCACACAAGCGGCCAAGCGAGAAGTCAAAACTGCTCTTGAGATCCGACTTCCTTCCTTCAGGCCAGGAACCGTCACAAAAACTACAATTATCTCACTCTTTGCAATCGGCATACTTAATCTCAAGAAGGGCTACTGAGTCATAACCAAACCATCAACTATTCAAACTTGAACCGTTATGGTCAACTGATCTAACATCACTGCTTAATAACGCAACTTCTATACCCCTACAACTATCGCCAGGCTATTCATGTATTCAATAAAATCAATATGTTACAATCTCTCTGCCTACTCATCTACGCACCACATATCGATAAAGTGTAATAACTGAAACAGGCTGTCCACATTCTTGACAAAGAAGTCAAAAATTTGTCGCTTTCCCCCAGACCGACAACTTGGCCAATTCGATAACAATAGCCCATAATGATTGTTTACACTCAATTGCTCATGAATTTGACAGCCATTTCGAGAGTCCCTTATGATGCAATCCTTAGTTCAAGAGGAGGATTTTGATGAGTTATTCCATTGGAGTGAAAGAACTGAAGACCAGACTCGATAAGGGCGATAAACTCGTTCTCCTGGACGTAAGGGAACCATGGGAGCATGCCTTGGCAAAACTGGAAGGGTCAATACTCATCCCCTTGGGCACACTACCCCAGGCTCTGACTAAGCTGGATAAAAACACGGAGATCATCGCCTATTGCCATCACGGCATGCGAAGTGCCGACGCTACAGGCTTCTTGGTTCAGCAGGGGTTTGCTAACGTAAAAAACCTAGTAGGCGGAATAGATGCCTGGTCGATTCAGGTAGATAACGCAGTTCCGCGCTACTAAAAGAAACCGCAGTCAGGCTTGCCAAATCTCCCACTGTGCATCAGGGCATTGCGATGCGGGAAGCGGATCATCTGAAGCTTCCCGCTAGCTCATCTTTTCCCTAAAAAATGCTACGGTTCGCTTCAACCCGTCAGGGAGATCCACCTTCATCTCCCAACCAAGCGCTTGTCGAATTTTAGCAGGATCGACAAGGCTCCTTAGTTGCTCCCCCTTTTTAGCGGGTCCATGCACTTCTTTTGATGTAGCGCCCGTCAAAGTTGCCAGCAACCTGAACAACTCATTGATGGACGTCTCAACGCCTGTACCGACGTTGTAAACCCCCTGAGTCTCCTGCCCCATTGCGGCAAGATTCGCCTCGGCTACATCGTCCACGAACACGAAATCTCTCGTCTGGCGCCCGTTCCCGTTGATGATGGGCTGCTCATTGTTCAACATCTTTTGGATAAAGATGGCCACAACGCCCGCCTCGCCCTCCGGATCCTGCCTTGGCCCATACACGTTGGCGTACCGCAGACTGACCGTTTGAATACCGCTGGTACGCTGGAAGTACGACAAGTAATGCTCCCCGCACAACTTACTGATTCCGTATGGCGAGAGCGGGTTCGTTGGATGGCTCTCCGGAGCAGGAAACATATCTTGCTCGCCGTAAATGGCCCCGCCCGAAGAGGAAAACACCACCTTCCTCGCTCCATGCTGAACCGCCTGATGCACCACATTCATCGTACCGAGAATATTTACCTGCGCGTCAAATACAGGGTCCGCAACAGAGTTTCTCACGCTCACCTGGGCGGCCAAGTGGATGACAACATTGGGCCGCTCATTTCGAAAGACCCGCTCCAACCGTGAGCTCTGAATATCTAATTTATACAGATTCGCCGCACGATTCACATTCTTCCGCTTTCCCGTGGAAAGATTATCCACGACGACAACGTCGTGCCCTTCCTCTACCAGGCGATCGACCACGTGCGAACCAATGAACCCGGCACCACCTGTCACTAAGACCTTCATGCAGTCCTCCAACGCTTCACACGCCACCACTCAAATCTGACTCTTTCTTAGCATAAACGTTTTTATTAAACTCGAAAATACTAAGAAACTCGAGGTTCCCCTTCTTCCCGCGGATCGGAGAATCAAGAGTCGCCTTCTGAGTTAGTCCAAGCCCTTCAGCACAAGCCAGAATCCGTTGCAGCACGGCCTGCCGCTGCGCCTCATCACGAACGATTCCCCCGCGACCAACCTGCCCCTTTCCCACTTCGAATTGCGGTTTCACAAGAGCGACTACGATCGCCCCCGGCAGAAGAAACTGGATGATGGGAGGGAGAACCATGGTCAGTGAGATAAACGATACGTCGATGACCACGAGAGAGATCGGCTCAGGGATGAGCGTTCGATCCACATAGCGAATGTTCGTCCGCTCATGCAAAATGACCCGCGGGTCTTGGCGAAGACGCCAGTCAAACTGTCCATATCCAACGTCCACGGCATACACCCGCGCCGCGCCGCGTTGCAGCAAACAATCGGTGAATCCTCCCGTAGAACATCCGACATCAAGGCAAACGGCTCCCTGCGCGTCAATGGCACAGGCCTCAAGAGCGCCAATAAGCTTCTCCCCACCCCGGCTCACGAACCGAGTCCCATGAGCAACTACGTCAATCGCCGAATCAAGCAGAACTAACTTTGCAGGCTTATCGGAAAGAACTCCATCAAGTCGAACTTCTCCGGCAAGTATCATCCGAACCGCCACATCCCGACTTTGAGCAAGCCCTCGCGCGACCAGCACTCGGTCGAGCCGATCTTTCACCGGGCGTACTTGATTGACCATGGTTGAATACGTAAGCGGACTATGTGTGAACCATCCGAACGGGTGCAGAGCGCCTATGGCTCAAGAGAAGCCTCGTCAGCATCATCGTCGAGAGAAAATGCCCGTAACTGTTTCTTCCCGTTTGTATCCTGAACCAGCACCTCCACTTTCCGTTCAGCTTCTTCCAGCACTTTCAAACAATTTTTCGAGAGGCGTATTCCTTCTTCAAAGATCTTGAGCGACTCATCCAGCGAAAGATCGCCATGCTCCAATTGCCCCACAATCGCTTCCAACCGAGCCATCGCTTGTTCAAACTTCACTGCCGCCACAGTCAACTCCTCATGATCCAGTATTGATTAAGTATAGCGGCTCCTCTGTCGATTTTAAATCAGAGAATCCGGCACTCCTGCTTTCACGACACACAGCAATCGTCCATCGATCAGCTTCGCCTGCAGCTCTTCCCCAACGCTTACATCACCCACGCCCCGAATCACATCACCGGTGCGTGCATGCTGGAGTACGCTATAGCCTCGCCCCAATGTCGCCAAGGGGCTCAGTGCGTGCAAGCGAGCGGCGCACGATTGGACCCGCTGCGTATGAGTCTCCACGATTCCGCGAGTACCCTGATGGAGCCGTGCCGCCAGTTGCGGAATAACGGCCAGTCCATGACGCACACGGGCGTACGGGCTCCCGGCCATTAGTCCCTGGTTAGCACGAACCATTCTAGCCTGCCCAGCCTGCAGCACCAGACGAACTGCCGTCGACATCTCGTATACCGTCGCATCAACCCGCTGGATCTCTTCCTGCACTCGAATACGCACCGCGCCAATTTGATGGGTCGCCAATCGCAACCGCTGACGCTCTTCCTCCATCCGCCGACCCATCACTTGCTGAAGCCGAGCCGACAATTCAGCCAACCTGCTTACAATTTGAGCCAACACAGGCGCCACCGCTTCTGCAGCAGCCGATGGTGTCGGCGCGCGAAGGTCAGCAGCAAAGTCTGCCAGCGTCACATCTGTTTCATGCCCGACGGCGGAGACGACCGGAACTCGCGATGCGGCAATCGCCCGCACCACGACCTCCTCATTGAAGCTCCAGAGATCCTCAAGCGAACCACCTCCGCGCCCAACGATCATCACCTCTACCAAGCCGGACTCGCTGAGCAGCCGGATGGCGGCCGCAACCTGTTCGGCCGAACCCTCACCTTGCACCTGGACGGGAACAATAATGATGTGCAGCGTAGGACAACGGCGATGCAACACCGTCAACATATCGCGAATTACCGCACCGCTCAGTGACGTCACCAGGCCCACCGTCCGAGGCAACTCAGGAAGCGGCCGCTTGCGGACCTCGTCAAACAACCCCTCTTCCGCAAGCCGCGTTCTTAGTTGTTCAAAGGCCAACTGCAGGGCCCCGCGTCCCTTGGGCTCGACATAGTCCACAATGATCTGGTATTCCCCGCGCGGTTCGTACACCGTCACTCGCCCACGGGCGACGACCTGGAGTCCATCCTCAAGCGAGAATCGTAGCCGCGTCGCAGTCGTCCTGAAGAGGACGGCGCGAATCTGGCTTGACTCGTCTTTGAGCGTGCAATAGAGGTGACCGGAGGCAGGAGCGCGGAGGTTCGACACTTCCCCTTCCAGCCACACCTCGGTAAAACTGGATTCGAGCGTGGACCGAACAAGGCGGGTCAATTCCGAGACAGTATGAACCTGCCTGACCGAGGAGGCTGGAGAGGAGAGCGACGTAGGTATTCTGAAGCCCGTGGTGAGATCTCCCTTAGTCGATGACTCGGATCCGTTCGATCGCAATCGCCTTTCCGAGTTGCGCATCCACCTCGATCAGCACTGCGCAAAAAACAGTGGGCCCGGAAGCAACTTCAAATCGCTTCGGCATCCCGGTGAGAAACTTCTCAATGGCGAGCTCTTTTTTAACTCCGATCACACCATGCAAGGGACCGGTCATGCCGATATCCGTCAGATAGGCCGTGCCCTTCGGCAGAATCTGTTCGTCGGCGGTTTGCACGTGTGTGTGCGTACCGACCACCGCCACCACCTCTCCGTCGAGATAATGTCCCATCGCCATCTTTTCCGACGTCGCCTCGGCATGCATGTCGACCAGCACCGCTGCCGCTTCCCGTTTCAGCTTCGCCACTTCCCGCTTGGCCACTTGGAATGGACAATCGAGCGTCGGCATATAGGCCCGCCCCATCAGCTGGAGCACCGCCAACTTTTCACCCCCGGGTGTTTCAACGACGTAACTGCCGTTGCCCGGCACTCCGGCCGGATAGTTGGCCGGACGCAAGAGACGCGGCTCACGCGGGAAATACTCGAGAATTTCCTTCTTGTCCCAGGCATGATTTCCGGTCGTGATGACGGACAGGCCCATCTCGAAGAGTTCTTCCGCCAGTTCCGGGGTAATTCCGAACCCGCCGGCCACATTTTCCCCGTTCCCAATGACGACATCCACCTGCCGCTGCGAGACCACGCGCGGCACCATACGCCCCACGGCCCGGCGCCCCGGCTCTCCCATGATGTCGCCGATGTAGAGAATTTTCACTTCGCATACTCCACATACCGACTCTCTCGAATCACGGTCACCCGGATCTGTCCGGGATAGGTCAGCTCCTGCTCGATCTTCTTCGCCAAGTCTCGTGACAACTGGAACGATTCCGTGTCAGTAATATCTTCCTGCCGCACAATCACGCGAATTTCACGCCCCGCCTGAATCGCGTACGCCTTTTGGACGCCTTTATACGCGGTAGCAAGCGCCTCCAGCTTCTCCAGCCGCTTCACGTATGACTCCAACGCTTCGCGTCGTGCGCCGGGCCGCGCAGCAGATAGCGCTTCGGCAGCCGCGACTAACACGCTCTCCGGACAGATCGGCTCCACCTGCTCATGGTGGCCCGCGATCGCATTGACGATCTTCGCAGACTCACCGTACTTCTTGGCGATCTCCGCGCCGAGCATCGCATGCGGCCCTTCCTCCTCATGACTGACCGCCTTGCCGATGTCATGAAGCAACGCCCCGCGACGCGCCAACTTCACGTCGAGCCCCAGCTCCGACGCCATGATTCCGCAAATATACGCGGCCTCACGGGCATGATACAGATTGTTCTGCCCATAGCTCGTCCGGTACTTCAACCGCCCTAATACTTTGATCAGTTCTGGATGGAAATCAGAAAGGCCCAGTTCAAAAATGATCTTTTCGGCTTCTTCGTACATCAACTTATCGATATCAACCTTCACCTTTTCGACAATTTCCTCGATACGCGTCGGATGGATCCGTCCATCATGCATCAATCGCTCAAGCGACACTTTGGCGATTTCACGCCGCAACGGATCGAACCCTGAGATGATCACCGCTTCCGGCGTTTCATCAATGATCAGATCGATGCCCGTCGCCGCCTCGATCGCCCGGATATTCCGCCCTTCCCGACCGATGATCCGGCCTTTCATCGCGTCATTGGGAATCTGGACCACAGAGATCGTGGATTCGGCCACGTAGTCGCGCACGACGCGCTGAATCGAGCTGGTAATAATCTCGCGGGCTTCCCGTTCGGAATTCTCACGCGCCTCTTCCAATGTCCGCTTGGCAAACCCGGCCGCCTCGAGGCGGGCCTGACTTTCCATTTCAACCATCAATTGCTTCTTGGCCTCATCACCCGTCATCCCGGCCACTCGTTCGAGCGCCTCGCGATGCTCACGCTCAACCTTGGCGCAGGCCGCTTCTTTCTTGGCGAGTCCTTCTTCACGCCGCGCAAACTCTTGATCCCGCTTCTGCGTGTCCGCTTCTCGCTTCTCGATCGCCGCAAGCTTCCGATCCAAATTCTCTTCACGTTGAACAAGCCGTTTTTCCGTCACAGCTAACTCAGCAAACCGGACCTTCTGCTCTTTCTCCAAATCGGTCTTGGCTTGGAAGATCAGATCCTTCGACTCGAGCTTGGCTTCCTTGATCAGCGTTTCGGCCTCACGCTGGGCGTTTTGGGTAATTTGCTTCGCTTGATCTTCCGCTTCCGTTCGTTTGGCTGTAGCGAGCTGACGACGAACCGCTTCAAGCAGTCCGGCACCGATCAGAGCCCCGATGAGTCCACAGAGTATGTAGGCAACGAGTGAGGTAGAAATGGGAGCACCCCCTTCATGGAGAAAACAGGCCAGATCGCCTATTCTCTGCAATCTGTTAGCAATGCAGCGCTATGCGAGGGTGGAGCGAAAACGAGGAAGGCCTAAACCGGGAACACGATCATCCCAAACGCGATCGCACACGGGAACCAGAAGATCGACCACCTGTGTATCTGTATCCACTCCCATCCGGCCGAGACTCTCGAACCCACACTCTCATTCTCTGCCGACGAGGGATCACTGCAAGCACAGGCTGAACGTGCAACTCACGACCGACAGCGCGCGACACACCCACAACCATGTCCACACACCGATCTACGATCGTCCACACGAACCGCCGAACGGGGATCACCCACAAGGTGAGCATCCACCGTACTAGGACTGCATACACAGATACACCGCTGTTCTCTTGTGCGTTGATCATTCGACTATCTCGATCACACATTCTGTTCTGGATGACGTTCCTGGAAACCGATTCCTCATCACTCGACACACGCATAACGTAAAGACACTAGACCCACGATAACAAAGGCCTTTTCCGAAAGCAAGGTGAAACTCACCTGAAGAATGAAATCGGCATCTGCTCCTCGATGGATTCCATCAACGTCTCCATCCGGCGATCGACATCGGCCTCGCCTTGGGTCCGCTTCTTTTCCGACTCGAAGAATTGATGGGCCAGATTGATAGCCGTCAAGACCGCCAGCTTGGAGGGCGTCGCGGTCTTCATCCCCTCAGCCAACGTCCGCATGTGCTCATCCACGAAGCTCGCAAGCCGGCGAATATACACATCATCCGCCTCCCCACGAATAGAATACCGCTGGCCATAAATTTCCACATCAATGGTCTTAGTCAAGAGCCACCTCCTTGGAATCGTCCAAACATTCCAACAAATCGATCTCACCCATCACTCGCTCAATACGCGCCTTGATGTCCACCCGCTCCTGCTCCCACTGCCGATTCATGTCGTCTTGTGAGGAGAGGCGCTGGCGCGTCGCCTTCAGCTCATCCTCTAACAACGCATTCTTTTTCTTGAATTCTTGAACAAGTTTCACCAGCTCACGAATCCGGCTTTCCAATGCATCGAGACGATCCAACGCCATGCTCAAAATCTCCCAATAAACCCAATAGATTGTGGGGCACTATAAAAACTTCACTACATCTTGTCAAGAAACCGGACCTGCGCTGCCAGCCAATCGAAGATATTCTTTAAAGCTCCGCAAGACCCGCTTCACATACTGACGCGTTTCCTGAAATGGGATCAGTTCGACAAATTCATCCTGGCTGCGCCCGCGATGCTGGTCCGCCCAATTCCCGACGACAATCGGGCCCGCGTTGTAGGCGGCAATCGTGTGAACCACGTTCCCGGAGAACTGGGCCAACAATTGCTCGACATACCGGGCCCCGATCCGCACATTCGTCTCCTGATCAAAGAGATCTTCCCGGGTTACCGCAGGAAAATGATGCCGCTGCGCGACCTGATTCGCCGTGGCCGGCATGACCTGCATCAATCCGATTGCACCCACTCGAGACACCGCCCGCACATCGTACTGACTCTCCTCCCGGATGATGGCCGCAACTAAGTAGGGATTCACGCCATTCAATCCCTGCGTCTTGATCGTCGGGATCAAACCGGTGGGATACGCCACACTCCAGAGACCAGGGGCCACCGTTCCACCGGTGCGCTCCAATTTTTCGCGGAACCGGGCACGGGCTAAACGCAGCGCGTGATTATACGCTCCCACCTCGTTCAACCGCATTGAGAGCGTCATCAAGACATCCGGGTCACGAGTATATTGCTCGGTGAGAGCGGCCAGTTCACGCGCCGCATCGGCTTCAAGCCCCAACATCTTCAGCTCCAATGCTCGACGATAGGCTGGCTGCTGCTCCACCTCGGCGAATTTCATCAACGAAGGCGCGACGACCTCGGTCGTGGGTGATTCTGCCGCCGCCGGCGGCGCAGTCTGGCCTCCAATGTCAACCACCGCATCAGGCGCCTGCTCCCTGGCCAACTGGCAGTAGTACGTGAACGGATACTGCCGGCACAATTGCGCGTAGACATCGCGGGCTCGGCCGTTCTGTGTTTGCGTCAGAGAACGGGCGATCCAATAGAGCGCCTGGGGCTCATAATCGCTATCGCGTTGATCGACGATATGTTGCCAGACCTCGATAGCCTCTTTGTACCGAGCCGTTCGGTAGAGGGCCCACCCGACGCGCCAGGACGCTTCCGCCCGCTGAGTCGCCGGCTCTCCCGCCTTTGCCACCAACCGATACTTGGTAATCGCTTCATTGAACTGTTTCTGATCTTCCAGCCAAATCCCGGCAAAGATATTGATCTGTCCCTTCTGCTCCGCCGATAGTGACAGCTTGTCCAGGGACCGGCTCAGCTCCAGCAGCTTCGCCCCCGCCGCCTGTCGCAGATAGACTCGCGCCAGCCAGACCGTAGCTTCATCGGACTCCGCCACGTGCTCCGCCATGAGCGCTCGAAACGTCTCGCGAGCCGGATCGTATTGCTTCAACCGTACCTGCGCGACTCCGAGCTTGAGCTTCGCACTTCCGCGATGTGCCGAGCCCTGCTCCATCGCTAAAAACCTTTTGAGCTCCTCAATCGCTTCCGTATGCAATGCCTGGCCGAGAAACGCCTGCGCCCGATTGAAATGATCTTCCGAGGAGGCCGTCCAGGGTTCCCCGCCAAGATTCGTGAGGAGCAGCGCTTCCGCCTCTTTCGCTTCCGGCGCATAGGCAAACCGGACCCAGAGTTGCTTGAGTGTCGTCCGTCCCTCAGCAATTTGGCCGGCACGAAGATAACAGGCTGCCATCCGCAGCCACGCTCGCGGCACGAGAGGATCTTTGTCTTTCTCGTTGTTCGCGACCGCTTTCGCCAGCCAGCCCAGCGCCTCTGGACAGCTCGCCGCTTGATACCAGGCTTCTCCCGCTCGGAGCGCCACGAGACTGCTCAAATTGGAATCCGGCACCGCCTGAACCACACTTTCAAACAGTCCCGCCGCCTCCTTTGCATCGCCCAGATGCAACGTCGCCTCACCCGTCCATAAGCGCAGGTAATCATCCAGCACCGGAAGGTCGCGTTGCCCCGCCCGTAAAAACGGTATGGCCGCTGCGGGATTTCGCTCGACTAACAACACCCCGGACAATACCCCCGCGCGCTTTGCCCAGATCGAACCAGGAAACCGCTCCGTGATTAAGCGCAATCGCTCCAATTTGAGTGCCGAAACTTGATCTTTAGTGAGTTGGTTCCCCAAGCGCTCCTTAGGCTGGGCGGCAGCAAGAAAACACTCTTCCGCAGATTCGCAGGACCCGGCAGCGGAGAGATCTCCATTACTCACTTGCGACGCCAGCGCCCGGTCAGCAGAAGGCCCTAACAGGGCAACGATCACGGAGGAAATGAGTACCAAGTGAGATGCGGTCTTCATAGCCAAATGTAGTAACACATTATAGACCGCAGGGGTAGGAGGGGCAGCGCATGATTAGGAAGCTTTGGACGAACAGATGCTGCCGATGCCCTACACCCTGTGATACTCTGCTATTTTATAATTGAGATAGGCGTCTTTCGATGACTGCTCCTTCGCGCCCACAGACAAACTTACTGAGTCTGACCGAGACCCAGATGGCCACGCTTGTTCGCGAGTTCGGCTGGCCAGGGTATCGGACCGGGCAGATTCTGCGCTGGCTCTATCAGCGCCGGGCTCGCACCATCGCTCAGATGACCGATCTCTCGCAGAACGATCGTGAGAAACTGGCAACCGTCGCAACGATTCAGCGCACTCAGAACTGCACCGTGCTCCAATCGTCCGACGGCACGCGCAAACTACTCCTGACCTTGGACGATGACCTTCGCATTGAAACGGTGCTCATCCCCGATGAAGACCGGCTGACGCTCTGCGTCTCAACACAGGTCGGCTGCATGCTGGACTGCGGCTTCTGCCTGACCGGCACGATGGGGTTGAAGCGTAATCTCAAAGCACATGAAATCGTCGATCAGGTACTGACCGCTCAGGATCAACTCACCGGCGAAGAACGGCTCACCAACCTTGTGTTCATGGGCATGGGCGAACCGCTGGCGAATAGTGAGGCGCTGTCCGCCGCAATCCGGTGCCTGACAAACAAATCATGGGGACTGGGCTGGTCGCCGCGTCGCATTACGGTTTCGACCGCGGGACTTGCCACCCGGCTGAAAGATGCGGCCGCGCTGGGAGTGAATCTGGCGATTTCTTTGAACGGCACGACAGAGGAACAGCGGCAACGGTTGATGCCGGCAGCCAGTCAGATCGCCTCGCTCAAGACCCTTATGGCCGCCTGCAGGCGATATCCGCTCCCTCCCATGCGGCGGTTGACGTTTGAATACGTCTTGCTCGCCGGGGCAAACGACAGCGATGACGATGCCCGGCGCCTCGTGAAGCTGCTCGCAGGCATCCGGTGTAAAGTGAACCTGATTCCGTTCAACGAGTTTCCCGGAAACGCCTTCCACCGCCCAACCGATGATCGCATTTTCACGTTCCAGGCCATACTGACCCGCGCCGGCATCGACGCGTTCATTCGCAAAAGCCGGGGGCGCGACGTACTGGGAGCTTGCGGCCAATTGGGCAATATTCCGGCCGGACAGGTCTCGGTTGCCTTGACACAAATCGAATCCCGTTGTTAGCATGCCTCGTGCGACTCACCCAATTATGAAGTCACAACACCACCGTCACCGATCAATCCTGTTCACCGTACTCACTCTCTGCCTGTGGGCAGACACGATCTACGCCGCTGAGCCACACGAATATCTCTTGTCCAATGGAATGAAAGTCCTGCTCGTGGAGGTCCCGAAGGCCCCCGTCGCGACCGTACAGGTCTGGTACAAAGTGGGTTCGCGCAACGAAGTGATGGGCCGAGCCGGGCTGTCCCATATGCTCGAACACATGATGTTCAAAGGCACGGCGAAGTATCCAAAGGGCTCCTTTTCCCGGATCATCCGGAAAAACGGCGGTGTCGATAACGCCTTTACCAGCCAGGATTTTACCGCCTACTTTGAGAACCTCGCAGCCGATCGCGTCGAGCTCGCTTTGGAAATGGAAGCGGATCGGATGCAGGGACTGATCCTCGACAACAACGAGTTTCAAACCGAGCGCGAAGTTGTGAAGGAAGAACGCCGGCTGCGCACGGAAGACGATCCCCAAGGGGCTCTAGTCGAGGCGCTCTTCGCGCAGGCCTATTTCAGCCACCCCTACCACTGGCCGGTCATCGGTTGGTTCGCCGACTTAGATGCCATGTCGCTGGACGATTTGCAGCGCCACTACGACACCTACTATTCGCCGAATAATGCCACGCTGATCGTGGTGGGTGATATCAAGGCAGACTCTTTACTCCCGACCATCAAGCACCTCTTCGAACCGATTCCCAAGGGTCCGAGTCCGAAGGCCACGCTGGCGGTCGAGCCGGAGCAGCGCGGCGAACGGCGTTTTCTCTTAAAACGTGAGGCGCAAGTCCCCTTCGTCATGCTGGGGTTCCGCGTGCCGAACTATTCCAGCGACGACTCCTACGCCCTGGACATTCTGGAGTCGATCCTGTCGCATGGAAAAAGTTCGCGCCTCTATCAGAGCCTCGTCTACGATCAAAAGAACTCCCTGGCCGTCGGGGCCGAATACAGCCTGATGCAGACCGATCCCAGCCTCTTCTACTTCTATGCCCTGGTGAATCCTGGCGCCAAAGTGGAGTCGGTCGAGGACGCGCTGTATCGCGAAATCACCCGACTCCAGAACGAGCCGCCGACCGAATTGGAACTGCAGCGGGCGAAAAATCAGGTGGAAGCCTCCCACGTATTTGAACAGGATTCGAACTTTCGATACGCCATGTTGCTGGGTCAATCAGAATCCATCGGAGCCGGCTGGCGGCGAGTCGATCAATTTTTAGAGCGCATCCGCGCGGTCACCGCCAAAGACATTCAACGAGTGGCCAAGCAATACCTGAATCCCGACAACCGGACAGTCGGCATTCTGATTCCTCAACCGCCTAAAGCGGCAGAGCCCCAACCGACCGCCGCACATGCCGGAAAGCCCTGATCATGATGGCCACGACTGCATCAAAAGGACTATTCACTCGGGTGAGCCAATGGCGTCGTACAAGTGCACTGCTGCTCACGACCGCCCTCTTCCCCCTCGCTACGACCCTCTATGCGGCTGACATCACGCCGATAAAATTCACCACGCCGAACGGGATGACCGTCCTGGTTCTGGAGCAGCACTTTCTCCCGATCGTGGAGATTCATGCCCTGGTCAAGACCGGATCGGCCTACGACCCTCCTGAGAAAGCCGGCGTCGCGAATCTCGTCGCCAGTCTTTTGGATGAGGGAACTACCAGCCGATCCTCGAAACAACTGGCAGAGCAAATCGATTTCATCGGCGGCTCACTGGAAGCGAAAGCCGGAGAGGACTTCACGACCGCCTCAGCGCGCGTACTGAAAAAAGATATCGACCTAGGCTTTGCGCTCCTCGCCGATGTGTTGATGCATCCCGCCTTCCCCAAGCACGAATTCGAGCGGGTGCGCTCACAGATCCTGGGAGAAATTTCCAGCGACAACGACGATCCCGGCCATGTGGCGATGAAGGCTTTCAACCAGCTGGTCTTTCACAATCATCCCTATCGATGGCCAGCACAAGGCACCGAAGACACCGTGGGCAAGATTACGCTGACGGACGTCCAGAGCTTCTATGCGAAGGAATATCTCCCCAATCAGGTGATTCTGACCATCGTGGGGGATCTTTCCGTCGAACAAGCTACGGCCCTTGTGCAAAACCATTTCGGCTCATGGAAGAAGGGCAACCCCCAGACCCGCACGACAAAGAAACCGGCAGCGGTGGAGAAGAAGGCGGTTCAGCTCATTGAGAAGGACTTGACTCAATCCACGATTGTCCTCGGCCACGGGGGCATTAGCCGGAATAACCCCGACTACTACGCCGTCACCGTCATGAACCATATTCTGGGGGCCGGAGGGTTTTCGTCCCGGCTCATGGACTCGATCCGCGACAAGCAGGGACTTGCCTACGGAATCATGAGCCACTACGACGCGCGCATGCTCCCCGGCTCGTTCTGGGTAAATCTTCAAACGAGAACCGAAGCCACGAACCAGGCTATTGCAGGCGTGCTGACGGAAATCAAAGGGATCCGCGACAGCCCGGTCAGCGACCAGGAGCTATCGGAAGCAAAGTCATTCCTCATGGGCAGCTTTCCGCTCCGCCTCGACTCAACCGCCAAGCTGGCCCAGGTGCTGGCGCAGGTTGAGTACTACGGACTGGGATTCGAATATTTCAGCCAGTACCCGAAATGGATCGAGCGCGTCACGAAAGACGACGTCCTTCGCGTGGCGAAACAATACCTCGACCCGCAGCACTATGCGCTCGTCGTGGTTGGCAACGTGGCCAAAGCCAAGGTCCGCCAGTAACAGACTCCCCGGCACTGTGCCGCTATGCAACCTCATCCGCTCGAACACAAGCTTCTGCATCTGCGCAAGATCATTGCGGCCATGGATTCCGTCCTGGTCGCCTATTCAGGCGGGATCGACAGCACATTCGTCCTGAAAGTCGCCCACGACGAACTCGGAGATTCCACCGTGGGTATCACGGCTATTTCACCGACCTTTCCAGCGATCGAACTGGAAACAGCCACCCGCGTCGCGAAGGAAATCGGCGCGCGCCATGAGTTGGTGCAGACCGACCAGTTGACAATCCCTGCTTTTACCGAGAACGATGCCGATCGCTGTTTTCATTGTAAGACCGACCTCTACCAATTGCTGGGCACGCTGAGAGAAACGCATGCGTCGGCTGTCATCGTGGACGGAACCAATCTCGACGATCTGGGCGATGATCGTCCCGGCCTCAAGGCCGCACGCGAATGGGGCGTTCGCAGCCCGCTGCTGGAAGCTGGGCTTACCAAATCAGACATTCGATGGCTTGCGAAAGACTTGGGGCTCTCGAACTGGGACAAGCCAGCTGCCGCCTGTCTGTCCTCACGCATTCCCCGGGGCGTCACGATCACCAGAGAAAAACTCAGTCGGGTGGAGCAGGCCGAAGAGGTCCTGTTTGCAGAGGGGTTCCGGCATTGCCGTGTGCGCGATCACGGCGAAATCGCCAGAATTGAAGTCGGTCAGAATGAACTGGCTCGACTGCTCGAGGGAGAACGAGGGACGAGAATCAGCCGACGCGTGAAGGAACTCGGCTTCCGGTTTGTGACGATTGACTTGGAAGGGTATCGGCCGGGCGGGGTGAGTATAGACCCACCGCGCCCGGCCAAGTAGAGCAAACCAAACTTGATTAGGAGTGCGACTTCGAGAGGGCGCTGAGCGCTTCGTCGGCAAACTTCCGGTGATCGGCATCCGTGAGGCTGCGCTGCACCACCTTCTCCGCCACCATCAACGCCAACTCCGTGGTCTGATTGCGGATGTCCTGCACGGCCTTCCGCCGCTCATGATCGATCTCGCGCGTGGCCTCGCCCTTGATGCGCTCCGCTTCCGTGCTCATCCGCTGTTCGTTTTCATCCAGCAGACGCTGTGCCCGCTCCTGGGCTGCCGCCAGAATGGCTTCGGCTTCCTTCGCCGCTGCACTGAGCTTCGCCTCATAGGTCTTCAGCGCACGCTCAGACTCTGCGCGGTGACGTTCAGCCTGGTCGAGGCTGTCCTTGATCTTCTTCTCCCGTTCTTCGAGGACGCTCAGGATGCCGGGAAAGGCAAACTTATAGAGCACGAAGAACAGAATCCCGAAGGACAGAATCTCCCAAAAAATCAGCGACGAGAAAAAACTCGATTCAAACTGCGGCATTGTTCACTCCCAACAAGTTGAGGTTGAGGCTGAGCGCCCAGGTGCCACACCGCAGGCTCGGCCTATCCCCGTCCTTACTTGCGAAGCCCCATGATGATGAACGCGATGACGAGCCCGTAGAGCGCGATGGCTTCCACGAGCGCGAACCCGATCCACATGTACTTACCAACGCGAGCTTCCGCTTCAGGCTGGCGGGCCACGGCTTCAATCATCTTGCCGAAGATGTACCCGATTCCGACACCGGCACCGGCAAAACCCGCCGCCGCCAATCCCATACCCAACAATGCTGCTGCTGCTGAATCCATTGTGTCCTACTCCTCCCTTGTCTGGCTGACACGCGATCAATGCGCGTGGTCATCATGGCCGTGCAGATGGAATGCGTCGCCCAAATAGACGCACGTCAACACGGTAAAAATATAGGCTTGAATAAATGCAATGCCGACTTCCAACCCGTTCATTGCAATCGTAAACACAAACGGCAACCAGCCGATCAACAGCCCGCCGCTGATCGCCAAACCAAAGAGCACCCCGAGAATGACGTGTCCGGCCGTCATATTGGCAAACAATCGAACGGCCAACGAAATCGGCCGGGCTAACTGGCTGATCAATTCGATAGGAATCATCAACGGCAAGAGCCATCCCGGCGTACCCGGCGGCACGAGAATCCCCAAGAACTTGGCGCCGTGCAGCAGAAACCCCATGACAAGACTCAGCCCGTACACCACACAGGCAAACACCGCCGTCACGACGATCTGACTCGTGACCGTATAGGAACCGGGAATCAGCCCGATGAGATTACAGAAAAGAATAAAGAGGAACAACGTGGCAATGAGCGGGAAAAACCGCATCCCGTCTTTCCCCATCGTATCCAGGATGATGCCCCGGATGAAATCCACCAGCATCTCCGCCAGGCTCTGCAATTTGCCCGGCACTAGCTGCCGCGCCGCCCCTGCCTTGAGCATCAAAAACGCGACCAGCGCCACCACGACCCACATGATGATGACCGCTTTGTTAATGGAGATATCGATCCCACCAACAGAGAGAGGAATGTAGTTATGCAGTTCAAACGGATGAAGCGGACTTTCTTCCACGGCTACCCTTTGCTTTCTGTATCAGGCGGTGAACCTGGCCACCGCATGGCCGACCGGTATGCGTTCCGTATGCCGGCGATCACTCCGAGCACCAACCCCACCACCATCCCCCAGGGAGTGGAATCAAGGAGGTAGGTATCCAACACCCAGCCCAACCCGCCTCCGACGATCAACGAAGCTAGCAGGTCGGTTCCAATCCGAACCGCCTGGCCGAGCCCCGCATAAAACGGACCTTGAGAAGGGGGCATTCCATTACTCACCGGTTAGTGCTCAGACAAGAATCTGAATGAGTACTCAACCGATTGCGAGCGCGCAATTCAAGCAGAATCCTCATTGAAATGTCAAGCCGTTAGAGACTCTGTCTCTCGCGAAAGCGCTACGGTATAGTATGCCAACCAAAACCGGTCGGACTTTCTGAATTCATGGCAACGACACGACCATCCCCCACAGCCTTTCTGCATGGAGCCCCGCAACCCTTGAGCCTAAGCCGGCGAGGCTTGGCCCCCAGCCCGTTCGAGCTGTATGCCCGCGTCGCCTCAAGCCAACAGGCCTCGTTTCTCTTTGAAAGCGGCAAAAGTCCGTCAACCAGCGGACGCTACTCCTTCTTCGCAACCAATCCCTACCAAGTCTTTTCGGGCACGCGAAACGACTGGACTAACCGTTCAGCCGATGGGCACATACAAACCGGCCAGAACCCGTTCGGAACTCTTACGCGCCTGATGCAACAATCAGTCATCTCCCGCCCCCCTGGAACACCGCCATTTTTCGGCGGAGCCGCGGGTTATTTGAGCTACGATCTGGTGCGGCAATTCGAGTCATTGCCGAACCATGCCGACGACGATCGGCATTTTCCAGATTTGGAGTTCGCCTTTTATGATCTTGTCGCGGCGTTTGATCATACCTCGGGCGAATGGCATTTCATGTTCTGCCCCCCGCTCGAACGATTCCTCGGAGAGACCCGAGAGCAGCTCTACCGGGAGGGTTGCGATAGACTCGCCGCGCTGGAAGCGCACGTATCCACGTCTCAGCCCCACCTACAGCCGGCGGATTCCTTAGCGCCTGTCAGCTTTCACCCACAGCAATCCCGGGACTCCTATATGGACCGAGTCCGGCGCTGCCAGGAATATATCGCCGCCGGTGATTTGTATCAGGCCAATCTCTCCCATCGCTTTTCGGTCACAAGCGACAGTTTCACGAAGCAGGCAGGACTCGCGACAGAGCTCCAAACCTATGCACGCTTGCGCCGCATGAACCCGTCCCCGTTCTCCGGCCTGTTGCGCACCGGGGACACCAGCATAATCAGCACATCACCGGAACGGTTAGTTCGCCTGGAGGGCCGTTCAGCCGATACTCGACCAATCGCCGGCACCCGGCGGCGAGGCTTGGACGACTCCGACGATCGTCGCCTGCAGAAAGAACTCCTGGATAACGAGAAGGAGCGCGCCGAACATTTGATGCTCGTTGATCTGGAACGAAACGACCTGGGGCGCGTGTGTGAGTTCGGCTCCGTCCACGTCGACGAATTCATGTCCATCGAGCAATATTCCCATGTCAGCCATCTGGTGTCGCATATCTCTGGGCAACTGCGGGCCGAGGTCACAGGCTTCGATCTATTGAGAGCCGTCTTCCCGGGCGGCACCATTACCGGCGTGCCCAAGATTCGCTGCATGGAAATCATCGACGAGCTGGAACCGTTACGGAGAGGCCCCTATACCGGGTCGATGGGCTATCTAAGCTGGAGCGGGGATCTCGACTTCAACATTATCATTCGCACATTGGTACTCCTTGAAGGACAGGGCTCCCTCCAAGTCGGAGCGGGGATTGTGGCGGACTCGGATCCCGCCAAAGAATATGAGGAGACGATGCACAAAGCACAGGCTTTTCTGAGCGCCTTGTCGTAGCATGCACTATGTGGATATTTCTCAACGATCGATTCGTCCCGGAACAGGATGCGACAATCTCCGTCTTCGATCATGGCTTTCTGTATGGGGACGGCGTCTATGAAACGATCCGCTCTTACGGGAGCCGGATTTTCATGCGAGATCACCATCTGTCGCGCTTACAGCGTTCTGCCGACGCCATCGGCCTGACAATCCCCATTCCGTTGAGCGAGTGGCCGCACCTCTTGCATGAAGCGATGGACCGCAATCAACTGGGAACTGAGGAGACCGACGCCTATCTCCGAATTACCGTGTCCCGCGGCGCGGGAGAGATCGGGCTCGATCCGGCCCTCTGTCCGACACCCACTGTCGTCATCATGGCCAAACCGCTCCATCCGCCCGCTACTGAGTTGTACCAGCGCGGCGTGTCACTCATTGTTGCCCGCACGAGACGCAACCTGCAAAGCGCGCTCTCCCCGCAGATCAAGGCCACCAACTTCCTGAACAACATTCTGGCGAAACGCGAGGCGATTGCCGCACAGGTCTTCGACGCGCTCTTTCTGAATTGGGAAGGCCTTCTCACCGAATGCACCGTGAGTAATCTATTCTTTGCAACGCAAGGCCAGCTGTACACCCCATCCATCGACTGCGGTCTTTTGGATGGCATTACGAGATCGATTCTGTTGCAGATGGCGGAAGAGCTGAAGATTCCCGTGTGCGAAGGGCAATTCACTCCGGAAGAGCTGCTGCATGCCGACGAATGTTTCCTGACGAATACCAGCATGGAAGTCATGCCGGTCGTTTCAGTCAACCAGCAACCCATTGGGCAGGGCATCCCAGGGCCCTTGACCCGTCAATTACACCGTCATTTTATCGACAATCGAAGTCGCTATTTAGAACCGCTCGACTAACCTCTTCCGATCAAACCATTGCTTTTATTGCAGTACCCTCATGACAAGAAAGGGGCACAAGACGTGCAGATCCTTGACACCCAGGTGCAGGCTGCTATCGTTTGACCATGCCAAACACAACAAGAGCGCGAAGGAACGACCAATTGAAAACCTCTCAACTACTTCTCGGAACGGCCCTCGTGGGGGCTCACTGGCTACTTTCAGGGCTTCCGGCAGCACAGGCCGAGATCTACCAATACATCGATGCCAACGGGACCATCTCGCTGACCAATGTGCCGACCGACCTACGCTACCGGCGGATCACCTCGCAGCCAAACAGGCTCCATCCCGTCCTGTCAGAGCGGGAGCTCGAACCGATGATCAGCCGGTATTCCCGACAGCACCAATTACACCCTGCCCTCATCCGGGCGGTCATTAAAGCGGAATCAGGGTTCGACCCCATGGCGGTGTCACGAGCCGGCGCCATTGGCCTGATGCAACTGATGCCACAAACAGCCGTCCGCCTCGAAGTGCGGGACCTCTATGATCCTGAAGATAATATTGGGGGAGGGACGAAATATCTCCGCCAACTGCTGGATCGATTCCGAGGGAACCTTCCCTTGGCACTTGCAGCCTACAATGCCGGGGAACATACCGTGGATCGCTATCGTGGACTCCCACCGATCGACGAAACCCGCCAATACGTCCGCAAAGTCATTCGCTATTACCGGACGTTTCTGATTAAGGACGGCGCGATGACCGGGCACGTGATCGCTGCTGCCGAATCTGCAGCGCCACAACCACTCCCCGCTTCTTTGCCGGCCTCGGTTCAGTAGGATCACTGGCGATCCGCAACTGACTGTGCTGCTTCCAGCCTGGCCGTTTCGACTCGGGGCAATCTGAGCGAAAATGCGCTCCGACGCTGTTCTCACGCCATAATGCGGCTTCCGCGACACAATGCGCGACCTGCACCATGTTCTTAACTTCCAGCTCAGCCCTCGTCGTAGAGAACCTGGCGACGAGCTGTGTCCAGCGGGACAATTGAGCCGTGGCGCGAATGAGCGACTCACGCGACCGAATCACCCCGACCTGCCCCCACATCGTCCGGCGGAGCGAGCTCCTGAGCTTCTCTACATCTTCTAGCGTCGCCTCTCCTGCGGGCTGAAGTATCTCTGCGTGCGAAGACAGCTCGGGGAATTCTTGCCCCTGAGCAAACGCAATTGCCGTGACACCAGCCCGCATCCCAAAGACCAGTCCCTCCAACAGCGAATTGCTCGCCAGGCGATTAGCCCCGTGCACGCCGCTACAGGCCACCTCGCCGGCCGCGAACAATCCCGGCAGCGTGGTGGCCCCATTCACGTCGGTCCACACTCCGCCCATCATGTAGTGGGCGCTGGGCGAAACAGGAATCCACTCTTCAGTGATATCGATATCTGATCGCAAACAGGTCGCATAGATCGTCGGGAATCGACGCTTGATGAAATCGGCTCCCAGATGTGTGACGTCGAGATACACATGCCGAGCGCGCGTCGCCGCCATCTCGGCCCAGATCGCCCGCGATACGATATCCCGCGGAGCAAGGGCCCCGAGCGGGTGGTATCTCTGCATAAACAACTCGCCCTTATTATTACGCAACTGCCCGCCTTCTCCGCGCATAGCTTCGGACAAGAGGAACGGCGGACTGGAAGGGAGATAGAGCGAGGTCGGATGAAACTGGACGAATTCCATATCCTGCAGCATGGCTCCTGCCCGAAACGCCATCGCCATGCCATCGCCGGTAGCGTTGGGAGGGTTCGTCGTCCGGGCGTAAATCTGTCCGGCGCCGCCCGTGGATAACACGACGGCTTTCGCGGGAATAATGAATTGCCTCGACGATGATTCATCGAGCACGACCGCCCCGCAGCAACGCCCCTCCTCCACCACCAGATCAACTGTAAAGTGATAGTCGAGCCGCTGGATGCGCTTCTGCCGCGCGACCTGCGCCATCAGGGCTCGCACCATTTCGTTGCCCGTGGCATCTCCGCGTGCGCGCAAAATGCGGCTTCGGCTATGCGCCGCTTCTCGAGCAAAGGCAAACTTTCCATCCGTCTTGTCGAATTTGGCGCCCCACCGGATTAATTCCTGAATCCGCGCCGGCCCTTCCTCCACCAGCACCCGAACCGCCTCGGGGCGACACAGCCCGTGGCCGGCCTTCAACGTATCGGTCCGGTGAATCGCGACATCGTCCTCTTCACTGAGCGCCACCGCCACGCCCCCTTGCGCATAGATCGAATTACTCTGCAGCGGATGCCCCTTTGTCAGCATGATGACACGGCCTTCCCGGCTCAACTCCAGGGCCGCGCGCAACCCGGCCACGCCGCTCCCGATGACCAGAAAGTCGGCTTTAGGGAGAGCGGATCTTTTCCGCGACTGAGTTGCTGACTGTTTCATTGGGGCAGCGGTTTCTGCGGGACTGCGGGAAGGTCGGATAAAGCCTGGCGCACCTTCATTCCAAACGGCAAATCACCTTGCACGCCACGAAGAAGAATCGATTGTTTGCCCACCCACTGCAGGCGAGCATGTCCACGCTGACGGATACCGGCGTCGTCGGGATTTTTCTTCCACACCCCCTGCCAATGCACATACACGTCAATATTTTCTCCGTCGATCATGATGCGCTCGGTTTTAAAGTCCAGCTGAATGGATTGAAACAATTCGAAATCCTGCGCGGCCTCCGCTTGGATTTGCTCCAACGACTCCGCAGGCAACATTACATCCTGAAACGCAGACCGGTCTCGATGCTGATACGCTTCCCGTAACGCTTCCACCGCACGATCGATGCGGGTAAAACGCTCATGATCCTCAGGATACTGGAGCGTCTTCGATGAGCAGGCCACGCCTGTCAGCAATATCGCCACGCCGCACCAACGGAGCACGCGCAAGCGAAACCGTGAGGCCGGATGATTCGTATTCATAGAGTTGCAGTATAGGAACGTCCCGTGGATCGGTCAAGGCGCGGGGCCGCTGTCGACCCGACGGGAAACCAGATCACCACAATCATTCACGGCCAGTCACCGGCTGGCTTGCTTTTTGTCCAAAATGTCTCTAGACTCGCCCGTCTTTGGAGATTCATTGCATGTCGAGCGTGTTAAAAAAGCGGCGGAAAAAAATGCGCAAACACAAGTACAAGAAGTTGCGCAGACGCCAAAAATTCTTACGTCGTAAGAGCTAGCTCACCCCGTTCACCGGGAGGAGGACATTGTGCCGGAAGGCAAGAAGGTTCGCATCCGCGTCCGTACGGTGAATTGCACCTACGTGGGGGACTTTCTCGTTCCGCCAATGCGCCATCGCGTCTCGGATGCGATCAACGAGGAAGTGCGGCTCTTTATCAGCCTGACGGACGTGGTCATCAACGATACGGATCGTTCTGACTATGTGGCCCTCAACAAGAACCTGATCGAGTCCATCGCACAGCTCTAGCGCCTTGTCTTTCGCCCACTCTCGGGTGCATCCCGTCGACCCAGATCCCTATCAGTATGGGGACAGCACAGGGGGATAGGGTGCCGCTCTTACACCGAAACTCCCGGACACATGTCGCCCTTTAGACGATTTCTTCCATTTGTACGCCCGTACCTGTCGCGCATGATCGTGGCGGGACTCCTTGTGATGGGAGTGGCCGCCATCAACCTCGCCTTGCTGCGCCTGGCCGGCACACTCTGGGACGTCATTACCGTCCAGCACGATCGCGATCGCATGACGGAATTGATCGGGCTGTTCATCGGCCTGGTCCTTCTGCAAGGCCTCTGTTCGATGGGGCACAGCTACCTGACCACCTGGATCTCCCAGCGAGTCGTCGCCGACTTCCGCACCCATCTCTTTGCGCATCTCCAAAACCTCGCGGTCAGCTTCTTCGCGAAGAGGCGAACGGGGGAATTGCTCTCCCGCCTGATGAACGATGTCACCGTCATTCAATCCATCGTCACCGAGACACCGATCGACACCGCCAAGCAGCTGGTCACCTTCATCGGCGGCATCGGATTCTTGCTGGCGATGAATTGGCGGCTGTGCCTCCTCATCCTGCTCCTGCTTCCGCTCTTGGTGCTCGTCGCCAAATTTTTTGGCCGCAAGCTGAAGTCCCTCTCGACCTCGATCCAGGATCAAACCGCCGCGCTCAGCACCCTATTGGAAGAGGTCATTTCGGGTATCCGCATCGTGAAGTCCTTCGTGCAAACCAAGCGGGAAGAAGGCCGTTTCTTGACCCAGGTCCAGCTAGGCTTGACTCTCTCACTCAAACGAGCCGGCATCATGGCCCTCTTCGTTCCCGTCATCAGCCTGCTGACATTTTCAGCTGCCGCGGCCGTCTTGTGGTACGGCGGCACCCAAGTCATTGAAGGCACCGTGACACCGGGCGATCTCTTCGCCTTCGTCCTCTTCGCGGGCATCCTGATCGGGCCCTTCAGTTCGGCGGCTCGAGTGTTTGCGCAAATCAAGGAGGCCCAGGGCGCCACCCAGCGTGTATTTGAAATCCTCGACGCCGAAGCAGACATCCGAGATGTCCCAAATGCGCACGTCCTCTCCGCAGTGAAAGGCCACGTGCGCGCCGAGCAGGTCAGCTTCAGTTATGACCCTCGCACCCCAGTGTTGTCGCATCTGTCATTCGAAGCGCAACCGGGCGAGCTCGTCGCCTTTGTCGGGCCGACGGGAGCCGGCAAAACCACCGTCATCAATCTGCTCCATCGTTTCTACGACCCTATCGAAGGCCGCATCACCGTGGACGGGCACGACCTGAAGGAGGTCACGGTGGATAGTTGGTACCGGCAGGTCGCGCTCGTCCCGCAAGAAACCATCCTCTTCGGCGGGACCATTCTCGACAACATTCGTTATGGGAACCCCGATGCGAGCGAGGCGGCGGTGCAGGAGGCGAGCAAGGCTGCGCACGCGCACGAATTTATTTCGGCCTTCCCGGACAAATACCTGACCGTGGTGGGCGAGAAGGGAATCAACCTGTCAGGCGGCCAACGGCAGCGTATTGCCATCGCCCGGGCAATTCTCAAAAACCCGCGCGTCCTGCTGCTCGATGAAGCCACCTCATCGCTCGACACCGAATCAGAACGGCTGGTCCAGGAAGCGCTGGAACGACTGATGGAGGGACGGACGACGTTTGTCGTCGCGCATCGACTCTCCACGATTCAGCGTGCGGACCGTATCCTTGTCCTGGATAAGGGACGAGTCGTGGAAGAAGGCACCCACGCCCAACTCCTTGAGCGCAAAGGGTTCTATCACTACCTCTACACCATCAGATTCGCCGAACAGACATCCTAGCCACGAACAGCTTCTCGTTATCCCGTCACGGCCATCTCTGCTACTTACTGCAGCTTCTCCACCCGCACGCCTAAGAGCCGGATCCGTTGACGTCGCGGATTCTCCCGTCGATCGAGAAACGGGAGCAGCAACTTCAGCAGTTCGCGACGCACCCCCGGCCCATCCTGTACCGGATCGGCAAAGGTATGGGCCCTGGTGACCGTGGTGAAATCTGCAAACCGCACAATTATGGCGACCGTCCGACAGGCGTCGAATCCCTCCTGCGCCAGTCGCGTAAACACGCCGTCACGTAACTGGGAGAGTCGCTCCACGAGAACCTGTGAGTCCAGCGTATCCTCATCAAAGGTCTCTTGTTCACTGATCGATTTCGGCTCGCCATGCTCCTCCACCGGCGAGTCATCTTGCGCGCGGATCTTGGCATACCATTCCAGCCCCCGCTTCCCGAACCGCGCGTCCATGTCAGCCAGGCTGAGCCGTTTCAGCTCTGCGACGACACGGATCTGCTGCGCGGCCAGCATCGATTCGGTCTTCGGCCCGATTCCCGGAATCGCCCGAACCGATAGCGGCGCAAGAAACGCTTCCGCCTCAGCCTCAGTGACCACCGTAAACCCATCCGGCTTCTGAACACCTGACGCGATCTTCGCGATCATTTTATTAGGCCCGATCCCGACCGATGCCGTCAGTCGTTCTTCGGCGAGAATCGCTCCCTTGATCGAGCGGCATAACTCCGCCGCAGCCTCGAAAGAGCCGGTGCCGGATAGATCCCCATACGCCTCATCGATGCTTGCCTGCTCAAGCACAGGAATCGCGCGACGAGCGATAGCCATCACCGCTTCGGATACCCTCGCGTACTTGCACATATCGACGGAGACGAAGATGACCGGGGGCAACCCTTTTCGCCGCGCTGCTTCAGAGAGGCGCCACGCTGTGGAAATCGGCGTGGCTGAATAAATCCCGTACTCGCGCGCTTGGTAATTGGCCGTCGACACGACTCCGCGCCCCTGACCCTGCGCCGGATCGGCCCCCACCGCCAGAGGACGCCCTCGAAACGCCGGCGTATCCCGCTCCTCAATCGCGGCATAGAACGCATCCATGTCGATGTGCGCAATGATTCTTGGCATCATCCCATTCCATTTCCATGACTGCAGCCAGCGGTATAACACTGACTGGCATCAGATAGGTAACGGCTTCTTTCGCCACGAACACCAAAGATGTTCCGCAGCCACAGACAAGAAGGTCAGAGAGAGAAAGCAGGACACAGGCGGGCGAACACAGATCGTAGGAGGAATCCTACACACGACAACATACCCGAGCGAGACAGGAAGCCACTACGCGTGAAGGGATAACCAATCCCTGCCAGAAATGGCCTTACCGGACCTTGGAGAAATCCGCGTCGAATTCGCTGGTTTTGCCATCCGGGAAGAACACGATGACTTTCGTCTTCCCGTTCGGATCGAAGCTATCGTAGGCGAAGCGCGCGGTAAATCGCGATCGGAAGGCCGGACCCTGGCCGTCGTTCTTGCGGCCCTTTTCCGCAGGGCTCACGTCGACCGGCTTGATATTCTTATTTCCCTGCTGAAAGGCCACCTGCGCGCCTTCAGCAAAATACTCATCGTCGCCACAGAGCTGCACTTCCAGCTCCATGTTCGGCATGTCGACGACTTTCTTGATGAACTCGTCCGGCATGCGAATCTCTTTCTTCTGCTTCTTGGATTCCGCCGCTTCCTGCCGCCCAAAGGCTTCGAGCCGGAACCGCTTGGTGCGAAGAATGGCGCTGGCGCCGCAGGGGTCTTTCTCTGGATCTGATCCGACCCGGGTGGCTAAGGACGCTTGCTGCAGAACCTTCTTGACGTCTTCAGGAGAATTGGCTTTGTCCATCGGAATACGGCCGGCCTCCAGAGCCTTCTGCGCGTCGTCCACGGACAGCTTCACGTCAATGGCCGACGCCGTCTGAGGTCCGACCAACACCAGAATTCCCAAGAGACTCGACACCGCCACCATTCCTTGACGCCGATGGGTTCTGCTCTGCATAACCGCCTCCCTGAAGATAAAGCCAAGAAAAGACTGGCGCATTGTAGGGGAAGCGCCAGGTCATTTCAATCGTGCGCAAACCGTGCCCAGTTCGGATACGGCTTGTCGCGATACAGCGCATCGACATCGACCGGAGCAAGCAGACCTGCGCCGGCCAGCAAGGTCGCCACGGTCCGCAAGGGCAACCCGACAATGCCAAGAAAATCGCCACAGATCGCCTCGATGAGCTCACCGCCTATACCCTGAATGGAATAGGCGCCGGCCTTTCCCATCGGCTCTTGCGTCGCCAGGTATCGCTCGATGGCGGCTTCGTCAAAGCCTTTCATCTGCACCGTGGCAGTCTCGATCGCAACAGATTCATACCGAGGGATCTGCCGACAGAGGGCCACGGCCGTATGCACCTCATGCGGCCGCCCCGCCAATCTCGTCAGCATCGCGCGGGCATCGGCCAGATCCGCCGGCTTGCCCAACATCTGCCCATCGAGTTCAATCACGGTATCGCTGCCGAGGACCAGAGAGGCCGTTCGCGCAATCGCAATCGACCGCGCCTTCTCACGCGCAAAGTGTTCCACCTGTTGCCGTGGGCTCCATCCTGGCTGAGGCACTTCTTCAAAATTCGGAGCGATGATCTCGAATGGAATACCGAGCAGCGCAAGGAGTTCGCAGCGGCGAGGAGAGGTTGAGGCGAGAATCAACTGCATCGCGACACAAGAGTCTGGGCCTCATTCGACAGATCATCGCCGGACACTCCATCTGTGACCTGACCATCGACGATCTGATTGGCATGATAGCGGGCGATCATGGCCTCCACATCCTCCGCAGAAGACACGCGAAACATCTGCCCCCGCAACGCCGCGGCATGCGGAAAGCCTTTGCAATACCAGCCCAGGTGCTTCCGCATGCGATGAAATTGTCCCGGGCCGCAGATCGCCTGGAACTGCCGCGCATGGTCGAGCATCAGGGCGAAGCGCGCATCAAGCGCTATCGGCTGGTCATGAATGGACGCGTCTGACGCATCCGCCTTTGTCAACGCACGGGCGTGCTCTTTGGCGCGAAAAAACCATGGCGCCCCCAGCACAGCCCGCCCGACAAGCACCCCATCCACTTGCGTGGATCGCACGCGACTCACCACCTCACCGAGGTTTTGGACATCGCCGTTCCCCAATAGCAGAATCCCGGTCCCTTTCACGAGCTGGGCCGCCCTGGCGATCGCCGACCAATCCGCCTCGCCACGATACATTTGCCGGAGAGTGCGCCCGTGCAGCGTGATCGCGACGGGTTTTTCTTGAATCAGATGCGAAACCCAGTCTTCCACAATCACGGAGTCATAACCCAGCCGCGTCTTTACTGACAGCGGCAACACGCGCCGCTGAACCGGGGCTGCACCCTGGCGTCCGGCATTCATCGCCTGAATCGCCGCAATCCTGGCTGGTTTAAACCCGACCTGCTCCAACGTCTGTCCGTTCGCCCAATCGTGAATCGCACGACTGGTGGCTTGCATGATCGCATGAGCGACATCCGGCGTCCTGATCAGACCGGCGCCCGAACCGGATGACGCCACATTCTTCGACGGACAGCCCATGTTAATGTCGATCCCATCGAATCCTAATTCACAGGCTGCGTGCGTGGCCTGGTAGAACAACGCCGGATCCTTGCCATACAACTGTGCGACGACCGGCCGTTCCAATTCACTATAGATCAGCGTGTTCAGCAGAAACTCCGGCCCCCGACAGACATCATGAACGTGCGTGAACTCGGTAAAGGTCACATCAGGCCTGCCGTGCTGAGCGATGACTCGACGGAACGTCGCATCCGTCACCCCGTCCATCGGAGAGAGGCCCATAATCGGATAGGGTAATGTCGACCAGAAGCTCATCGGTGTACCCCCGTCGACTGCAGTGGCCCTTCGTTGGCAGCCTGATAGGCCTGGCGCAGTTCGGTCGCTTCCCGTTGTACCAGCGGCGTCAGATCCGACGCCTGTTCACGCACAAATTCCACAAACCGATCAATCTTTACGTCGAAGAAATCATAGGATCGCGTCACCGGATGCGGAAGGCGAAACCAATAGAACACAAAGCCGTCAAGAGCGATCTGCTTTCCGGCCAATTCCTGACAAGTCTCTGGAAACATGGCTTCGATATCGCCGCCCCAGTGAAGAATTTCGTAGGGCAGATATTTTGCTCGATACCAGTCGAGCTCCTCTGCACAGGCCATTGGCGCCTTCCAGTTCGGCCCAACCGGCTCTGCGCGACTCGACACCACCTGCGCATACTGGTCATAGGCCTCGGCCAGAGACTCACTCTTCGAAACTGAGTCGGGTTCTGTAATGAATTGTGCTGGAACTGGCGAAGGAGAAGGCGCACATGCGACTAAGCCTCGCGGGATAGCTTGATGAAATACATTCCTATATCGCTCTAAAAACCATGCCAACTCGTCGGCAATAAGATCGCTGGTCTTCGTATCAACTTCAAGCGCCATCCCTCGCAAATGTTCCAATCGACCGCACCGAAGAATCTGATCCAACATCTCGAACAACACTGGGGGAATCGGCGCAGCATGGGCATCCGTCCATCGCGGGAGGAGATTCGGATCCTCACAATGCACAACATCGTCCTTGCTGACCAGAGATTCATGCACGGCGAGCCCTGCGACATGGATCTCCACGACCCGCTCGACCGGAAACTCGCGCAGGAATTCGTCCACGAATTGCGCGAGAGACTGAGCCCGCCAGGCTCCAGAGTACCGATAGACGGTCCATAGATGTCCGATATCCAGCACCAGCCCGCAGGCGGCTTGGTCGGTAACGCGGCGAAAGTAGGCCGGAATCGAAAGGGTCCCGGCGACAAAGAACGTCAGCGGCGGCATCTCCAGCAGAAAGAGCGGAGAGCCGCCGTCCGGCAACGCGGCTCGTTGATCAAAAATCGCCTGGACCATGTTGATGTTCTTGGCCACCACGTCGGCACTCGACGCAGTATAGAGCGGAGGGAGATAGGTCCCGAACGAGTAGCCGGCAATATGCTTCGTCGCACATTCATGATTCGACCAGGCGCTCCGAAGCAGAGCGAGCTGGGACGCGAGCACCCGCGCTTCGCCTTGAAACAACGGATCAGACTCAGCTCCCGGTTGCGTCACCCAGAGGCCTTCTCCATGGTAGGGAAGCGGCACATCAGTCTGATCACGAACAGCGGCCAGCGCACTGGAGGTCGCATGAAATACCTCCAAGTACATCGGAAGGACTTGACGACGCGTCAGGTCGGCGAGCAAGCTAAGAAGGTCTGGCGAATAGACATCAACCGACAGCCCTAACCCATGAACCGGGATCCGGGCCACTCGGTCTTGAAAATCATGACACACATCACGCGACAGGGTCATCCGTCCGCCCTTTCACTCCAGCAACATTCCCCGCACCAGTGTCGTTCAGTGTATGCCGATAAACTGTTGTATGACAAGGCGTTGGCGGAGACGGGGGAACTCGGATCCGTCTGCTATACTTCCCATACACCGCTGCAGCCAGGACATGCGCCGGTCACCCTGAACACCCTGGCGATGCGATGGTAAGCCCAAACAATCAACAACAGAAAACACCGAACCCCAAACTAACAGTGGTCGCACACATGATGACTCCAGGTGTCGTTCAAATTCCCGGTGACATTTCCGTGACTGAAGCGGCCACTCTCTTGGAACGCGAACAGATGCCCTGCCTGCTGGTGAAAGACACGGATCTGCACTTCGGCTTGATGACGCCTTCAGACATTGTAAAGAAAGTGGTCGCTCTGGGCCTCGCCCCGGACGATATCGAAGTTCGAGCGATCATGTCTCACCCGGTGCATTTTATTGAATACGACCGCGCGGCGGATGAGGCCACGACACTGATGATGTCTTCGGGCGCCCCTATTCTCATCGTCACCAAACAGGAACAACCGGTCGGAGTCTTGACCGCACGGGATCTCGTCCTATCCCCCAAACGCTGTCATACTCGCGTCCCCGCGACGATTGGCGTCATGGATTCCAACTCACCAGGCGCCCAACATCAGGCCATTATCGTCCAGCTCAGCCATGTAGGCGCCATGGTCCAGACCGCCACTCTCTTGTTACCCGGCACACGCGTGTTCCTCAGGTTCGCCCTTCCTGATCTGACTGCCCCCCTGACCGTGACCGGAACTATCCTTGAGGACTATGACCCGGTTTACGAGTCCGGAAGAACCGGAACGGTGGGAAGCCCGAGTGTCGAGGTCCAATTCACCGGGCTCTCTCCGGCCGATCAGTCCCGCATCAAGGCCTGGGTTCTTCAGAATTCGCCTAAATCAACCGATCTATCGTAAGACGTAACACAAGTTGCGATCTTCTTTGACCGCGAGAACCGCGGCTGGTAAAATTTTCCTGAATCATTCTTGCTCACCCTCACAGGCTATTTATGGACTCCCCTATGAAATCCACGCAAAACCGCCCACGCACGATACTTTCCAACGATGAGATTCTGACCCAAATTCGCGCTCTCCTGGATAGCCCTGAAGACGATCTTCAGGCAGCACTGATGAAGGAGCTCCTGACCGGCTTTTTAAAGCTGCATGACTCGCATCTGGACCTCTTAGATCTGAAGATCATCAATCGCGCGGTCAAGGAACTGCGCCATGCTTTTGCCGTGTTCAACGGCTACCGCGATCGGCGGAAGGTCAGCATCTTTGGCTCCGCGCGCACGCCCTCCGATGACCCCAACTATCAGTTGGCCCACCAGTTTGCAGAACAAGTGGTGAAAGCCGGCTACATGGTCATTACGGGCGGCGCAGACGGGATCATGCGTGCCTCACAGGAAGGTGCCGGGCGTGAAAACAGTTTCGGGGTCAACATCATGCTCCCCTTCGAGCAAGGCGCGAATTCGACCATCGCCAATGATCCCAAGCTCATTACGTTCAAGTATTTTTTCACCCGCAAACTGATGTTCCAAAAGGAAGCGAGTGCCATCGCCCTGTTCCCGGGAGGCTTCGGCACCCACGACGAAGGCTTTGAAATCATGACGCTGGCGCAAACCGGCAAGAGCGACCCGCAGCCAATTGTCTGCCTCCAGGCACCCGGCTGCGATTATTGGGACGACTGGTCCGCGTTCATCGTAAAACAACTCCTGAAACGACGGCTGATCAATGAGGAAGACCTTAGCCTGTTTAAGATTGTGAACTCCGCGGAAGCCGCCGTGGAAGAAATCGCGAAATTCTATCGCCGGTACCATTCCATCCGATTCGTCGGGCGACTGATGGCAATGCGGCTAAACTCCCCCATTTCCGAAAAACATCTCGAACAGATCCAGACGCAGTTCAGCGATCTACTTTCCGAAGGGCAGTTTGAACTGCGGGCGGCTCTTGAAGAGGAACTCGACGAACCCGCTCTTGCGAAGCTCCCTCGGCTGGTCTTCCCTTTCAACCGTCGGAGCGCCGGACGACTTCGCCAGCTCATCGATTATGTGAATAGTCTTTGACGAGTACGACAGGCGATTTAACCGCCCCTTTAGTCCACCCCCGTACGCATGGTATTGTGGCGAATTACTATGAGTGATTCGCCACGCAGCCGCCAGTTCAGTACTCCCCCAAGCGCCGTCCTGTATCATGCAGACTGTGCGGATGGATTTGGCGCAGCCTGGGCCATTTGGAAACAATATCCCGCGGCGCGATTTATTCCCGTCAAGCACGGGAATCCTCCTCCCGCAGATATCAAAGACCAGCACGTCGTGATCGTCGACTTCAGCTACTCACGCCCGATTCTCGAAACGATGGCCGCTGAAACAAAAAACCTGTTGATCCTCGATCACCACATCACCGCCGAACAATCTCTCGCCGGCCTTCCCTATGCCTATTTTGACATGAAGAAGTCAGGCGCGGTCTTGGGATGGGAATGGGCGCACGGCACTTCGGCTCCTTGGCTGCTGCAATATATCCAAGACAAGGATCTCTGGAATTGGGCGTTACCGGGCAGCCGAGAAATCAACGCCGCCATTGCATCCTATCCATTCGACTTCCAACGATGGAATCGATTCAGCCAGCCAGAATTGGAACAAGAGGGGACGGCGATCCTTCGATACGAACAGGAACTCGTCGGGAAGCTCGCCGCTCAGGCCGTGATGGTCGAGTTTCAAGGCGCCGTTATCCCGTCCGTCCAGAGCGCCATCCTCACTAGTCAGATCGGGGAACGCCTCTCGCCGGACCATCCGTTCTGCCTGATCTGGCACGACCGGGATAACCGTCGCTACTTCAGTATGCGGTCCCGTGAAGACAGCACCGATGTGGGAAGCATTGCGGCTTCTTTTGGCGGCGGGGGCCATACCCACGCAGCCGGATTTTCTGTGCCTCTGAATGCCGATGGAACGCTCCCCTCAAACCCGGATCTGCCCCGTCCCATCATTGATCGTCGCCGAACGCCCTAGTGTAGTGATACATAAATAGCTTTACTTATTATACCGTACGGGTATACTCCTCCCCAAGAGGAGGACTGGCCTATGCGCATTGCCCCGTCCCTGCAGCTGACTGATCCCGAACGCCAGCAACTGGCGCAGTGGGCG
>JAURZE010000034.1 GCA_030653545.1 Nitrospira sp.
ATGCCTACACACGCCGCGCGCCGTAACCGTGCGGTGGCAAGTTCAAAGAGGGTGGTGATCTCCTCCGGTTCTGGCATCCGGTCGCGGGCCCCGCTCACAGGAGCAGTGATTGCGCTCAGGGGATTCGACGGAATTTCCCCAACCTGTGCTGCGAAATTGAGAAATGAGTTCAGAATTGACCATTCACGTGCGATGGTGCCGTCACTCGGACGGGGATTCGCCGCGCGTCGCTTCTTAATGTACTCCTGCCCATTGCTATAGCGAAGGTCTCCAAACGGCATGGTGAAGTGAGGAATGAGATAGGTATCGATGACCTTCTCTGCCCGATGAATGTCCGCGACCCGCCGTTCACGGAGTTCATCCAGATAGGCCGGCTTGAACGCGGCCATCGTCATCCCCCCGCGTGGAGGCGGGGCAAGCTCCCCGGAGACGGCCCCGCTCTGAATCTGCAACACCATCTCGGAGGCAGCCTTATCGATGGCGTCGGCGGAGAGATCGTAGCCTAACGTTGGCCTGTACCGTTCCCCCTCGAACCAATATTCCAGATCGATGGCAACGCCACGGGTTTTGGTCGGGCGTCGGCGAATTTTGAATTTCGATCGTTGGATCAGTGGTTTCGCATGGGCAGCACATGCGGGCGAGGCGCTGGCAGGTGGCAGGGTGGGCTTCGGGCGGCGGGACGTCATGGCAGGGACACTCCTTATTAGCGATAGCGTGAGGTGCGGTGACGCGGAACCTTCCGGGGTTCCGGAGACATCGCGGGTGGGAGAGCGGATGGCTCGAGCTCCGGCTGGAGTCGCTGAGGGACCGCGGACTTGGCCCAGGCCAACAATTCTGCCCGGTCATACCGCCAATCCTTGGAACCGGGCAGCTTGTAGCGGGGAATATCCTCCCGGTTATAGAGACTGCTGGGGCTATAGCGAAGGAAGGCCGCAGCCTCCTTGAGGGTGAGAAACGGACTAGACACCAGATCGAGGGACATAGGGCACTCCTTTCCGGCACGGCAGCACGGCAGAACGACGCGTGCTAGAGACAGTCTGTGTTGGCCCATGGGGAAATGGGGGTGGCGTTTCGTGCCAGATGCGCCCCTGTGCTGGCAGTGTTTTCGGTAGGGGTGAAGGCTCGAGTCATGGGCACACCTGTGTGATGCCCACCCCCCTGATCATGACGGACATCCAACGGATCGGACTTCGATTGTGAGGGCTATGACTCTGATGTGAGGATCGAGGTGGCAGAGGGGAGAAAACGGGAGAATCTCAGAAGAAGCGTGCTCGCGCGGATGGCCCGCCGGCACCCGGGAGGACCTGCTCGGGACGATGGTCGGGGGTGGAGTGGCATGGTTATGGTTTTTATGGTGGCCGACTTTACCGGCGCCGTCGACCGTCATAGGCGTCGACCTCAGGTCCCGCATCCAGCCGCCACCTCTTCCATGACGATTGAACCCGCATTGACCAGCCCGCCAACCCGGCGCCCGACTGGTCAACCAGCGCGGGATGGTGCGGAGCTCGTGAGGCACGTATCCATCTGTGGTTTTGTAAAGACCTGATCGGGCAAGAGTGACGCGAAGAGACCTGCGCTTCGTCGATGGGCCGCGGATCGAATCTCACGCCCATCCCGAAGAAAATTTCCAGTCGTCGACTATTTCCCTCGGGTCATTTCTGGGGCACAGTATCGGTCCTCAAAGGCACACCCTTTGTAGATTGCTATGGGACTCCATGGCATTGGGTAAATCATCACAACGTGTGAAACCCCACGACTGGAGAGCACATTCTACTATTCCGCACTACAGAGCTCATGAGGAAAACCCCTGCAACCGCGGTCGGCTCAGACGAAGTCATTTCTCAGGTAAATCCATGCGCGTAGTCACTATAAGTCCGCGTGAAACCACAATATCTACGGTACGTCCTGCCCCGACCTCGATCACCGGGAACACCTCCTCGGCCAGACGGGCCTTAGAAATCAATCCATCACCGGGTCTCAGCATGAGTGAAGGCTAGGCGCTCACCGAACCTCAATCACCGCATTGACGTGTGGCTTCCCATACTGAGCTGCACCCGTAAAGACTGTGAGATTCGGCAACACCTGTGCGGTACCGCTATGGTGCGTGTGCCCGCAATACACGGTGAGCTGGCAATTCGGCCTCACCCGCATAGTCTCGAGCAACACATCCCCCACCGCCTGGCAGGCATAGAACGGAAGCCACTCATCATGATGCCGCTGCCCACGACCCCGGCAGGATTCTGGAAATGGAGGAACATGGGTAAGGAGAATGACGTGAGGATAGCGATCACATGCGTTTGGCAAGGTCTGACGAAGATAGCCAGCGGCTTCGTCGCCCAACCGCATCAGCTCCTGCTGAAGTTTAACCCGAGTCAGACCCGTCAGTTCCTGGATAAAGCGGTGGTCATTCATTTTCATGGGTGACCTGGCATAGTTCCCGTACCGACTGTCGCCCCATCCATCACAGCCCACCAACGCCGTTGATGGAGTCAAGGGAACAATGCCCGCGTCTGGGAGATACGTCAGGAACGGATGCGCACGGAAACATTCTCGAAGAGTTGCCCGCACTTCGGTGATCGACCCGCCATAGAAGTCGTGATTCCCCAACACGAAATAGATGGGCTTGTTCAGAGTCTGACTCAGTACTTCGAGATGCGGCACCAGCGCCGGAGCGACGGAGATATCTCCCGTGATAAAGAGCACATCCGGTTCATTCCGCGTGATGGAGACATAGAACGCCTCACATTCCTCCCGACTCAAGAAATCCAGATGAATATCAGTAACCCAGGCCACGCGCGTGGCTCCCTTACCTGTTGCTCCCGTCATGAAGACCTCCAAGTTCCGTATCAGCCATGATTCCTCGTGGCACCCTAGCTCTGTAAACCGTGGGCGATGCGCGCAACGAGACGACGCCATGCTCGACTCAGGTTCCAAACCAAGCGGTTTCCATTATGGTTCTCTCCGGATTTGGCCGCCATTCCGTTGAACCATCCATCTTCTCCAGCGGCTTCGAATAAGTGAGCGCCCCCCAGGGTGCGTAAGATGCGCCAGCGGCGCACACCATCGGGGCAAACCACGCTGACATAAAAGCGTCCGTCCTTGAGTTGTTTAATCATCGTCCTGTCTCCTTTGCGTTCACCTTTCAGTTTCGGTTACGGCAGCCATGAGCTCGCCCTCACCGTAGGGTGTACCTGTTCAAAACATGCTTGCAGGACTAATTCACTGACAAGATTCCGGTCGTTATGGCTGTGGGGTGGCCCGTCGAAGAGGGCTATGAGGGACTGATGTCTTGCTAGGGTGTTGCTGAGAAGTTTGGTAGTAGATATGACCCGAGGTAGATGTCTGGTGCTAGCAAAAACTTGCCCTAGCACCAGACACGCTTTGAGGCGGAACGTACGCGTTTAGTTGTTGCGAGAACTGCGGGAAAGAAAATCCCGTACCAGCTGCTCGGCGACACGATCTAGAGGTTTCACCCAGTGCTCTTTCTGTTTGTCTTTGTCATTGAGAACTGCGGCGATTCGGTCAGACAGTCCCGGCATTTGGGCTGCTATATCAGGATCGATAGATTGAAGCGCGAGACGTACATGATCTGAAAAACCAGCCTGTTCAAGTAGCCTGATCCTGATTCCCTCCTTCAAGGTTTCCTGAATTGTATTCCGCAGCCGACGCATCAGTACGTCTACGGGAGGAATGACCTTGCCGTTATGGTGCGATCGCAGCTTGCTATCTAGCCAAGTCACGAATGTCGGTGTATCCATGGCATTCAATTCGATGCGATGTTTCTGGAGCCATTCCTTTTCCTCGTTCGAGAGATAGGACGCGACAGGAACTTTGCTTTGTCTTTGGAATGTTTCTACTTCGAGATGCATGGCCTGTGCTTCTTGTGGGTCAAGGCCGAGGTTTACGATGCGCACGTCTCGCCCTCGGCGTGCCGAAGTTCCTTCTTGCAGCGCTTCATAGATCTTGGTTCCTGGGCCGTCCGCATCATGAATGCAGAAGAAGGTGAGCGGTTCCTTCGATTTGCCCATGAGGTCAAGAACGTCTCGGGCCGCTTTGGAGGCAAAGCCTTTGCTGGTTAGCAGGGCGCAATCATTTCGTTCGGGCCATTCCTTATGAATCAGAATTGGGAAAAAGCCTTCCTTTTCGCTGCTTGAGTTCTAACTCCAAGTGCAACACTGCAGGCCCTGAAGGGCTACGGTGTTGCCATGCGAACGAGATCTTATAGACACATGAGTGCCGAAGAACGTGAAACCTTGAGTCTGGGGCTGGCCCGCGGCCATTCGTTG
>JAURZE010000035.1 GCA_030653545.1 Nitrospira sp.
TGCCGGAGTTGGTTGCGGCGATCGACGAGTTCATTCGGCTCAATAACAAGAACCCCAAGCCGTTCGTGTGGACCAAAACCGTCGACGACATTCTGAAGAAGATCAAGCATTGTAAAGCCATGATTGAGACACCACACTAGCCGGGGCCTGGGAGGGGCTCAGGCATACAGCGAGTATTCACAGAAGGTTACAGACTTCGCAGCCATTCTTCCCAGCATTGTTGATGCCATCAGCACCGAGGCGCAGCGGTTCTATGACCAGCATTTCTCCACCGGAGATCCAAAACAAGTTACTCTTAAACTAGGCGTCACCACGCCACCTTCCTTTACGGGAACAAGCCAGCAGAGTAGCCAGTTTACGATTCCTGTCGTGGAGTTCGGCGTCCAGATCGGCGGCAAGACAGTCAATCGGCCACAGGCATTTCTCAACGAAGCCAAACTGACACAGCTTGCTCTATCTGTCCGTTTTGCTGCCTCGCTGGTGAATTTGCATGAGTCCGATCTCAAGCTACTTGTGCTCGACGACCTCCTGGTGAGCCTCGATATGAGCAATCGGATGAAGGTCGTAGAGATCCTCCTGTCCGAGACTTTTAGCGGCTACCAAAAGATCATCCTCACCCATGAGTTCGGGTTTTTCCGAGAATTCCGTCGCAAACTTGGCTCGGTGCACTCCGATTGGTGTTTTCTTCGTCTCGAAGGCAACGCCGATAGCAAGATCAAAACCAAAATCGAGAAAACTGACATCCAGAAGGCCGAAGAGTACCTTCACGGCTACAACCTCGACGAAGCCGCTCTTTGTCTGCGCAAAGCGTGCGAGGATACTGCCAAACGCTTCATCAATCACAACGAAGTCGTTGCCACCAAAGAGTTTGTTGGTCTCGCGGAAGCGTTGCGGGCCGCTCGTACCAAGGTACTATCCGAGTTGCCCGTCAACCTCTATGAAAAGGTCCTGCGCAACACACCGGATGCCTATCGTCAACTACTGGTCTCCTCAACAGACGACGACCTTGAAACCAACGCGGCGCTTGATAAGCCCACAAAGGGCCGCCTCAAAACCAACCGCGAGCGCCTCCGCCGTTTGGTCAAAGACGACAATGTCGAGCGTCTCCGGCAGGTCAAATTAATCGATGACATCCTTGCATGTACCGAGCGAGTCCTCAACCCAGCTGCACACTCCGGTAACCCACCGCTTTACGAAAAGGAGGTGCAGGATGCCTTGGCTTTAGTTAAACAGCTCGAATCTTCTCTCCTTGTATGAGTGCATGTATCTGGGAGAGTTGGAAACAGGTGACCTAATCATTCTATGAAGTTCTATGTCGGCGTAACAGACAACAAGTGGTTTGAGTTTCTTGCCAGCCGAAAACCTGATGAGGTCAATTTCTGGCGTCCCGGCGGAACCGGCTCATTTCAGGCAATTCCGCCTGGCGCGCCTTTTCTTTTCAAATTGCATAGCCCTGATAACTTCATAGTTGGGGGAGGTTTTTTCGTCAAACACTCCAACGTGCCGTTGTCCTTGGCATGGGAGGCGTTCGGAGAAAAGAATGGCGCTGTATCTCTTGAATCTCTGAGGGCGCTGATCGACAAATTCCGATCAAACAAGCCTCGCGAGCATGACCCCGTTATCGGCTGCACTATCTTAGCCAACCCATTCTTTCTTCCAAGGCAAGATTGGATGTCTGCCCCATCCAACTGGGCGCCGAGCATTGTCCAAGGCAAGAGCTATGAAACCGACGAGTCCATTGGCGCTGGAGTATGGGCTGAAGTTCAGGCCAGGCTTCGTATGGGTGACGCGGTAAAGCCTCCAGTGCTAGAGGGTGGCGCTTCACGGCAGGCCGAAGAGGTGGCTCGATATGGTGCTGAATTCTTAACAAGGGCAAGACTGGGCCAAGGAGCCTTTCGGGTACTTGTCACAGATGCTTATACTCGACGGTGCGCCATCACAGGCGAGCGTACTCTTCCTGCGCTTGAGGCCGCTCATATCAACCCGTTCGCGAAATCTGGTCCAAACCAGACGGCTAATGGTTTGTTGCTTCGTTCTGATCTGCACAAGCTGTTCGATCTTGGCTATCTCTCAGTGACTCCAGATTTAGCGGTCGAAGTGAGCAGGAAGATCAAAGAAGAGTTTGATAACGGCAGGGACTATTACGCCCTCCACGGCCGAAAGCTCGTAGTTGTCCCGCCGACGGTTAAGGACCGCCCTTCAGTTCAGTTTTTGGCATGGCATAACAGCAACGTGTATCTCGGGTGAGTGAAGAGAGGTCTCCAATGCTTAATGAAAGCGTCATGACAGCCTTGCTGGAGTTTCGGCGCAAACGAGACTGGGAGCAATTTCATAAGCCCAAAGAACTTGCGAGTGCGCTCACCATTGAGGCTAGTGAGTTGCAGGAAGTGTTTCAGTGGAAAACAGACGAGGAGGTGACGCGCCTTCTTAGCAGTTCTTCGCGAGAGAAAGTGTTGGACGAGATCGCCGACGTGGCGATCGTCTTGTCTTATTTGTGCCATGACTTGGGCATCGATTTGAATGCGGCAGTTCTCTCGAAGCTTCAAAAGAATGAAGCCAAGTATCCCGTTGAGAGGTCCTATGGTAACGCTAAGAAATATGACGAAAGATGAGGCGAGAGCTAGGGGCTGGATCTGGGGCTGGTAAGTGGATAGAAGCCGGAGAGTTCAGATCATGGAACCTGTACGAATCTTTGGAGTATTCAGAGTATGAGCAAGCCTAATTCCAGTCAAAGCGCAATAAGTGAGGATGAACAACGTCTCGTTCGTCTGTTTCGTTGTCTCACTAATGAGGCTCGTACCAAAACGTTGCAGCGTCTAGGTAATCGGTTGATGATGGAAGCTGCAATCGATCTGGATGTTTCTTCCTTCAAAAGTCCAGAAGAAGCTGCACGAGAAGAGTTGCAGGAAGAAATCGATGATCGTCTGAAACGGCTGATGCCAGTCCATTGTGTCCTGGTGGACTTACTAGACTATGACTATGATGTAACCGAGTATGGTTGGCGGGATGCAAGCATTTCCATCGCCGAAGTTATTCTGGGATCAGGGGAAAACGACGATGAGTTCGCCGATATGCTAGTAGACGCATATCTGCAAGGCGCAAATAGATATGATGTCCCATTACCCTGTGACTTTGCAGAGCCTGAGATAAGCCGAGCAGAGGCTGTCCAAGACATGCGTCAATACTTCCAGCAGGAGGCCTTAACGTTCATTAAAAAGTGGAGAGAGAACGTTATCCGACAGTTTGAGCAGGCACCATGATAAGCCCGCTTCTAAATTGGGAGACTGGATATGAAGCGGGATGAAATTTTGCGCATCATCGAAGAGAAGTATAAAGATTATTGTGACCGCATCGTTCAAATGGTTCGGGACCTGCCTGATGACTGTCGACAAAGCGGAGATGATTCAGTTCTTGAAGACGTTTGGGAGGAGTTTAAGTGCCAGGTGCAGCGAGATGAATCTGCCGTGTTTGGAGCCTATGAGGGGACCATCTCTGCAATATGTCAGAAGCTGGTGGATACACTCCCACAGCATGAACAGGATTTACTCTGGCAGGTATCGGACGGCTACTTCAATTGGGACGAACATTCCGGGCCTCCAAGCAAAACCGCTGATGTGGTCAATGAATTGTATAGCCGTGTTTGCACTCGGGCATCCGACGAGGATTTAAAACGGGATCCCGATGCGGAAGCGGAAGATGACTGAGTAGGGGGCAAGAGCTGAGTGCTCTTCGAAAGTACTGAATTGATATATACAGCTCAGGGTTGAGCCTGGAGGCTCCGATGTGGATCCTGGTTCTGATTATCTTTCTCCTCGCGGTCACTCCATCCTTTGCCGAACAAGGCTTCTCTGAACAGTACGAGCGCGACTACAACATCTTCAATCCGGCCAGAAAGTATGCGCCCGACAATCCGTTGAATCCTGCGCAGACCTACGCGCCGGATAATCCCTTTAACCCCGCGAACCGCTATGACCCCGGCAACCCGGTCAACCCCACGAATCGCTATGCTCCCGACAATCCGTTCAATCCCGCCAACCAGTACAACCCAGACAATCCTCTGAACCCTGCCAATCGCTACAACCCCACCGCGCCGTTCAAACCCCTGCCACCTTCAGGCAAGAATCGATAACACGACTCTCAGCGCTTTCCCGATCCGCATATTTGTAATCGCCCTCCTGTCCCGTTTGTAGGGCTCGGGCCATCATCATCCTTGCCGTTTTCTGCTCATCGGCCCTAATTCCTCATCGTGAGTGCTTCCCTCGACTGATCACCACCGAGTCACACACCCTTGCCATGCCATTGTTGAAAGCTCCTTCGTGCCGGGACACCAGAAGACGGGCCACCCATTGGGGCGCGTGAAGCGGTCGGGTTGAACAATATTTGCCGCGCACTTTCCGACCGCGACGCGGCACTACCCAACAGAAGGAGTTATCCGATGGAAACCACTACCCCCACATTCACGTACTTGCGTTCAAAACTCACGGAATGGCGGGCCAACGATCTGCTCGTGCCATCCGCAGAAGCGACCTGGGCGCGGTTTCAGGAAGTCGCCACCAATGAAATCCTTCCCGTCCTGTGCGAAGCACAAGACGCCTTGGAAGCCGCTGGACTGGAGGTGTCTGTCACGGCGTTGGACGAAGAGACTCGCTGCCTCGGCTTCTATGTCAACGACGTGGGGCTCTTCTTTGCGCCTGGAGAAGATGGCATGACGATCAGTTTCATGGCTCGGCGATTCACGGGAAAGGAACAAGGCTATGAAAGCCGCTTTCTCTATAAGCGGGCAAAGCCAGAGCCGTTGCGTCGGCTGGTTGAGGAGGCCTTACTCCGTCTCCTTGGGCCTCGCCGAGCCAACGCCATGAATTAATAAAGACGGATGGTGGCGCGGCTCTCACCGGAGAGTCGCGTCACCGATCTACATGTAGAAAGAGCCACCAAGAATAATGATCTGAGGACGGAGGAGAACCATGAACGACTGCAGTGAGTTAATGGGTTTGAGAGCAGCGATCCGTGCCGGTCAGGATCAAGGGGTTTTACCGGCCGACGCAGACGCAGGCCGACGGTTCCAAGTCCTGGCGATTGAGATCGCGGTGCCAGTCTTGAGAGAGCTGGTGAATACACTCTGTCTTGAAGGCGTATCGGCGCATCTACTAATGGCCATGGACGAGGTCACCCCGTATATCGGACTCGAAGTAGATATGCCACTCACGACACTCTGGATCTATCCATCCTTCACCGACCATGAGGTGCTGACCAGTATTCAAGGTGGCCGCTATCCGAACTATTGCAGCGTCCGGCACGTGAGCTATCGAGTGCTCACGCCAACAACCTTGGAGGCCATCCTGGTTGAACAATTGCGGTTGGTCCTCTGTCCACCGCAGCCGATCATGTAACCCTGCATTCGAAGGCAAAACACATCTCACTCAATGGAGAACCACCCCGACGCATACAAGGTCCTTCTATACAAACCTAAGGTGTCGCAACGCACACACTGCTATGCACAGATCGGGGAGTTTACAAACTGTATTGCTGTCTGATCCTGCTAGAACATCACGCCGAACTCCTGTCCCTCAGAGGCTAGAAGCTAGTAGTGGACAATCTCATCCGCGACGCGAAAGGCGGTACATTTGTTCATGTCATAACCCAACACAAACTCAACGATCTGACAAAACGACATAGCCCCTCCAGTCGATTCGCGGCGAGTGGCTCCACGTGGATACTGTGGCTGCTTATTCTGCTCAAAACAGCAGCCTATTATGTATGACGGAATCCAGCCACTCAAAATGCTACAAACCAGACAACCTAACTGACCAAGGCTACCTGGTTTGTTCGAGTCTTGAGAGACTCCCCGACTCCGGTAAGGACGGGCGCTGGATTGATGTTTTCTCGCTGTCCTGAACGGCTGCTGCCGAAGTCCACGACCGACGGCTATCTGGGCTGCTTCCGGTTTCAGCCACACACCTAACTCGCTGTCTTTCAAACCGGCAGCAGCCCACTTCGGCAAGCTATTGACCACACGTTTTCAAACGAATAGAGTTCCCGTAGATCCTATTCAATGAACTGCTCACACCACGAACCTAGAAAGTACGGACACCTTAATGCCTGAGAGTAGTGAAGCTCGGCCAAATTATGGAATGAAGGTCAGACGACTCAATCTACCTATCCACGCGCTCTCACAACTGCCAGAAAACGAACGTACTTTTCTGCTAATGGCTGGTCACATGCAAAATGAGTTTGTGGCACTACACAAAATCTTTGCTTGGTGCGTCTCGCCAGGCGTCGGCGCTACCCGCATCGAACATATGGTTAACGGGTCACAGGGATTCATGGTTGCGAAGATCCTTGCAGGCAAGCTACACGAGGGGTGGCAGCTGCTAAACAAGGCCTACTTTTCTTCGAAGCTCTCGCTTACGCTGACACCATTGCTTCATGAACCGACTCGGCTCTCACTCGACGGCCTAAAGTCATATTTCAGCAACTCGAACCTAATCTATGCAGTTCGCAACTCCTTTTCGTTCCACTATTCAGCAGAAGAGATTGCTCGTCATTGGCACGAAGCAGCTAGCGAGCCAGACTTCGATCTCTTCATCGGAGGCGAGTATGGAAATACCTTCCATCAAGCCTCTGAAACTGCAGTTAATATGGCAATCCTAAATCAAATCAACCGAAATGATAAGGCCGCCGCCCTAAAAACGTTTTTGAATGACGTTCAGAATGCCACACATCTATTCAACGATTTTCTCGATGGCGTTATGGTTGTGATCCTCGAAAGATGCTTCCGCACAAGTCTATCGGGTCTAGGAGTAGAAGAGGACGTGCGCCCAACTCTAGGAATTGACGACATTAAGATCCCGTTCTTCTATGTGCCCCCGAATGCCAGATCAGGAACCTGAACTCACGGTCAGCCAACACTATGCCGGCAAATATATGTTGCAATAGGAGCAGGCAATACAATGATTCCTCGCAAATCAAGCATTGGCCAAATGTTGGGTGAGTATGAACGCAGACACATAATTCTCCCTGAGTTCCAACGCCCATATAGTTGGGAAAAAGCCCAAGTAGCTACATTCTGGGGGGATTTACACTCGTTTTCTGAGAGATACCAAAAGCATCCCATTGATGCGTCATATTTTCTCGGCCCGGTGGTTGTGATCGAAGATAAAGAAACCATCAAGGTTTTGGATGGGCAGCAACGACTTGCCACTGCAACAATATTGCTAGCGGCCCTGCGAAATGTTGCTCGTGAGTGTCACGCAGCAAGTCCCTTTAACGACTTGGATTACTTTGCGAGAGATATTCAACGCGAAGTTATTGAGAAAAAAGATTCGGTTCCGTTGGGCTACTCATTGACATTAAGCGAGTTGGATGAACCATTTTTCTTCCAGAGGATTAAGTCCGACCCTCCCTTAGCAAGCAAGTCCAGCATACGCTCACACCAACTCATACAACATGCTTATGACTATTTGTATGAGCAGCTCAAGGGGACAGTGCAAGGCAAGAAGCCTCAGGAGCAAGTGCGCGAACTAAAGCTGATGAAGGAAGCCCTGACAAAGGGCGTACTTCTTGTTGTCATCGCTGTTGAAGACGAGGAAGACGCCTTTGACATTTTTGAATCCCTGAATGACCGTGGCCTACGTCTATCGGTGCCCGATTTACTCCTCAACCTCTTGCTCAAACGATGCAATGACTCAGGATCTAAGCAAATGGTCCGTCAGACCTGGAATGCCCTGATCCAGCAAATGGGCCTGCGAGATGTATCTCGCTTCTTAAGGCACTTTTGGTTATCCAAGTACGGCGATTTGAAGGCAAAAGGGCTGTATGCGGAAATTAAAAGCCATCTTAACTCGCACAAATTGACTAGTATTGAATTCGCCCAGACATGCTCTGAATCGTGCGAAGATTATTTGAAACTCCTCAACATAGATAAGTCATTGCCCAAAGAGGCTATTAAGAATGTAGATGGTTTAGTTCGATACTTGGGTGTCCAAAATGGTCTTCCCCTGCTTCTTGCAGCCTACCAGTGTCTTAACCATTCAGATTTCATAAAGCTTGTAAAGGCAATGACATCACTTTACGTGCGGCATACTCTGATCGGAAATCAGAATCCACTTGAGTTAGAGACGGTGTTTTATGATGCAGCTCGCGAGCTTCGCGCCCAGAAGGATTCGAAGGTCTCTAGCAATAAAGCATTCTCTGCAGCAAAGGCTAAGCTTTCAAAAATTAATCCTACCGACGCCTTGGTTAAAGTGGGCTGCTGCCGGTTTCAAAGACACCGAGTTAGGTGTATGAAGGAACCCGGAGGTAGGTCATGGAGCGACGGAAGTTTACGCGAGAGTTCAAAATTGAGGCGGTAAAGTTAATCCAGGAACGCGGGGTGACGGTGGTGCAAGCCGCGCGGGATTTGGGCGTGCATGGGACGGTGTTGCGCCGATGGGTGCAGGAGTCTGCCGCCGACGCGGCGCAGGCCTTTCCGGGCCAGGGGCAGATGAAGCCTGAGCAGGCGGAACTCGCCCGGCTCCGCCGTGAAGTCCTCAAGTTAAAGGCGGAGCGCGATATTTTAAAAAAAGCCGCGGTGAGTTCAACCGATCAATGCAACACCCTCTGGGATACAGTGGAGTGGGAGGGTGATTCTGATGGGACAGATGGGACGTCCGGGCATGTCTGCGGCCCAGAAAGCTGAACTCTGGCAGCGATGGAAACAGGGACAGTCGTTGAGTGAGATCGGGCGAGCGCTCGGCAAGCACGCTGGATCGGTTCATGGCGTGCTGTCCTCACAGGGTGGGTGCATCCCTCCCACTCGCAGGCGGTCGCGCTGGGCGCTGACACTGGCGGAGCGCGAGGAAATTTCGCGGGGCCTGGCGGCCAATCGCTCCATCCGGTACATTGCCGCGACGCTTGGTCGCCCACCATCCACGGTCAGCCGTGAAATCACCCGCTGTGGGGGAGTCCCTAGGTATCGTGCCGCTGAGGCTGATGCGCGAGCCTGGGACCGGACACGCCGTCCCAAGCCCTGTCGACTCGCCGCCTCCCCCATGCTCCAGAGGATCGTGGCGAGCAAATTGGCGTTGGAGTGGTCGCCCGAACAAATCGCCGGATGGCTCAAACGGGAATTCCCAGGTCAAGAGGCGATGCACGTCTCCCACGAAACAATCTACCGCAGTCTGTTCATCCAAGCCCGGGGCGTGCTCAAGAAAGAATTACTGAGGCATCTCCGATCCCGACGTCGGATGCGACGAGTGAAACACGCAACTACGGCGGGCCAACCGCGTGGGCAGATCGTGGATGGCATCTCCATCCGTCACCGTCCTGCTGATGTGGAAGACCGAGCCATTCCCGGTCACTGGGAAGGGGATCTGATTACGGGCTCACAGAATACGCACATCGCCACCCTGGTGGAACGGCAGTCGCGCTTTACGATGCTGGTGAAGGTGCCGGGGAAAGACACGGTCAGCGTGGTGACAGCGCTGAGCCAGCAGGTCCGACGCCTGCCCTCGGCCTTGCGCCGGTCGTTAACCTGGGATCGCGGGATGGAATTGGCCCAGCACAAACGTTTCACGGTTGATACCAGCGTGCAGGTCTATTTTTGTGACCCGCAAAGTCCGTGGCAGCGGGGGACCAATGAAAATACGAACCGCTTGCTGCGTCAGTATTTCCCGAAAGGCACCGACCTGTCACGCTACTCGCAGACAGACTTGAACAAGATCGCGTTACGATTGAATCAACGGCCGCGGAAGACCTTGGGATTTCAGACGCCAGCGGCTATATTGGACGCAGGTGTTGCGCTCACCGGTTGAAC
>JAURZE010000036.1 GCA_030653545.1 Nitrospira sp.
CAATATCCGCGGCCATTCCTACCGGCTCAAGGAGAAGCTCAAAGCCGGACTCGTGCGGGTGGACGACGCCTCAACGGCGACCTAACCAGGGTGGGGAATTTTCGATGACCATAACTGGGGAAATTTGGGTGACCCTTGACAGCTGTGCTTCACACTAGCAGTACGCAGCGCTTAGTGCAAACTTCATGGACGTTTTGATGAGGTAGGAAACGATTCCTGAAATCATATAGCAGCGCATGGAGCGTAGAGCACACGTCACCAACGGAGCAGGGTCGCACAGCCTTACCTTCCTTTCCTAAATTCAGGCCTTGCCATCTAATTGACTCTCGACCTCCTGACACAGCAACAGTCTTAGCTGCCCCTCGTGTACTTCGCCAGAAACAATGGGCTCGGTAGACCTAGACTGCGCCTTTGCGCGGTTCACGGTGCAGGGCTTCGGCTACCGCACGGGGGTTCCGAGACGCAACGCGCAGAAGCGCGAGCGCCGGACCATCAGGGGTTCGCCTTCCCTGCTCCCAGTTACGCAACGTCGCCACGCTCACGCCAATCATCAAGGCAAATTCGGTTTGTGACGCCTTGAGCTTTCCTCGAACGCTCTTCACATCAGTCGGACGAAAGGTCGTCACCCGAGCAGGCTTCAGGGTGCCTCGCCGTATCTTCCCCGCCTGTCGGATGCTCGTCAGTAATTCCTGAAACGCCGTATCCTTCATGAGAATTCCTCCCGAACGAGTTTTGCCAGTCCCTTGAGCTGTGCGGCCGTCAAATCGCCTTGCTCGTTCTTCGCATAGAGATACAACATATAAAATGTCTGGCCTGCTGGCTCCCAATAATAGATGAGACGAACTCCCCCGCGCTTCCCCCGACCCGGTGCCGCCCAACGAAGCTTTCTCAATCCCGCACCGCTCTGAATTAGGGGGCCTTGTGCGGGCCGAAGCAGCATGGCCAACTGAAGCGCTCGATACGCCTCATCGTCAAGATGACGGCGAAGCGCCGTTGTAAATACCGGAGTCTCGACGAACCGCATGCCCGATCATACGCCATTGGCGCAGCCATCTGCAAGATGGTTTCATCTCATCACTCAGAACTAACACAGGCAATCAAACTCTTTACCTCATTCGAACGACACCGCCCCCCCTGCTCCAGAAAATTGGCGCGCCTACCTGCGACTTGTACGAAGGCGTATCTCTTCACCCTTCTCTCCCTAAGGGGCCGGGGCTTAATGCGAACGTCACCGGAGGAGCGGGAACCCTTCGAGGCTGCGCTAAGAAGGAAAGCGGAAACTGACCGAGTCTGCGAGGGAATTTCCGAAGGCTTCCGCTGAGCGGAGCCCGAATGGGTCCCTCCGGGAGGTGCGAGAGCAGTTGAGCCCCAGCCCCACATCCACTCTCCTTGCCCTTCCGTATGGCCTTATGTAAGGATTACCCCTGCTATCCGACAGACCTGCACATTCCCTCTTCAGACCGATAAAGGAGAAGCTCTATGCCTCCCAAAGTTGAAATCCCCTCCATTGTCAAAGTGACGAAGGCCGACGAGGAATGGAAGAAGCTCTTGTCGCCGGCGGCCTATCAAGTCTTGCGCCATGAAGACACGGAACGGGCGTTTACGAGCCCGCTCCATGAGAATCACGCCTCCGGCATCTATTACTGCGCAGGCTGCGATCTCCCCGCCTATTCGTCGGAGCATAAATTCGACAGCGGCACCGGCTGGCCCAGCTTCTGGCAGCCGATCGATCCGAAGGTGATCGAGACGCGCACCGATTCGAAATTCTTCATGACCCGCGTCGAAGTCCACTGCGCCCGCTGCGGCGGCCATCAGGGCCATGTCTTCGATGATGGTCCGAAGCCGACCGGACTCCGCTACTGCATCAACGGCGTCTCGCTAAAATTCATCGCAAGCTAATCGTCTGCTCCTTGTTCGTCATTGGCGTGAACCTCCCTAGGTTAATCCTCTCAGGCACTACCCGCTCCCCCCAATGGAGCGGGTAGCACATGCCCCGCGATCCATGTACAATCCCATTCACATCTCTCTGGAGCCTGTGTCTGTATGTCTCGCTGGTTCTCGTTCGGCAGTCTGTGCCTCTCTAGTCTGACCCTCATCTCCTGCGGGAACGGCCTCTCGCCGTTCGCCTGGAACACCGACCCCTGTGCCCTGATTACGTCGGCAGAGGCCGAACGCGCGCTGGGCGAACCGGCCCAGGAAGGCCAGCGCACCGATGCGACCACCTGCGTCTTCAAATCAACCCGCGACAGCGCCAATGCCGTGACGGTGCAAGTGGACGAAACCCCGGGCAAGGACCGGCGCGCCGGATTCAACAAGGACCGGCTCAGACGCGACAGCGTGCTCGTGGCGGGCCTGGGAGACGGCGCCATTCGAATCGACTCCCCGCCCTCGTTATCGCGACTGACCTTTTTGAGCAGCGACAATCTCATCACCGTCATGGTCTCCTCCATTCATGCGACGAACCTTTCAGATTCCGTGATGACCATCGGCAGAAGCGCGGCGGAACGGTATGGAGCTGCCGTCGTGGCGTCCCGGATTCCACCGGCCTCTCCCGCGGCCTCCACGAATGCGGCCATGGCCGATCGCCAGACCGGATCCTCGTCGCTCTTGCGCACGTCGCCGGTGACGGTCACGCAGACACGACATGTGGGTGAAACGGACTCGACCGGCCCCACTAAAGCCTCGGCGATCGACACCGGCACACTGGTGGGCACCTGGCAGGCGCACGTCCTCCAGGGCACGACGAAGCATGACTACCTGTTGGTTATTGGGCAAAATCACTCCTGGACGCTCTCGTCCCTGACGCAGTTCGACGGGGTGCTGGATGCCGAGTCCGGCCGTTGGTCGCTCGACCGCGCGAACACGTTCAAGGGCCAATCGTGGAAGGGCACCTACGTCACGGGGCAGCCTGATTCGTTTGTAACCACCGGTAGTCTCCATAGCACCTGGACCAGGCTGGATGGCGATCAGCCCCCCAGCAAAATCCCGGCTGAATTGTGGAGCCTGCGGAAGAACACCACGAGCGTCCCGGTGTTTCAACTCAAGAGCGTGGATCGCGCGCTGGTCGGAGTCTGGGAAAGCACGGGCACCTATGCCGGAGGGCCGGCCACCTTTGTCTGGACCATTAAACCCTCCGCGGCCACGGATCTGTTCATCATGGATCAAACCCGCGGCACGGTGGTGACGAAGAGCGGTCTCGTGCAGTTGCAGCCCACGCAGAAGCGGCAGCGGAGTTTGGGCATCGTCGCCACGCAGGAAGGCGGCTTCACCACCAGCGACGGGAAAACCAGCCTGCGCTGGACCCGCCTCGCGCCGCCACCGGAAACCCCACAACCACTCTAGTCATACCGGGCACGCGAGATCCCGTGCCCCTGTAGGGAGCTACTGCGATGTCCAACACGCATGAGACGATCGGATTTGTCGGCGTCGGTCGCATGGGCGCGAACATGGCGCGCCGCCTGAAAGACTTCGGCTTTCCCATCTCCGCCGTCTACGACCGGAATACGGCCGTCGCGACGGAACTGGCCAAGGAACTCGGCTGTCAGGTCGCCGCCAATCCGGCGGCCGTCGCCGAATCCTCGCAGACCGTCATCACGGTCGTCACCGACGATGCGGCGATGGATCAGATCTTTGCCGTGAACGATGCCACCGGCCTTCTCGCCCACGCGAAGGACCGGCTCTTCATCAATTGCGCCACCGTCTCTCCATCGATCCATCGCGACGTGGAACAGCGGGTGACCGCACTCGGCGGCGCTTCGCTCGAAGCCTGTATGGCGAGCAGTATTCCGCAAGCGCGGCAGGGCACGCTCTATCTGATGTGCGCGGGCCGGAAAATGACGTTCGAACGGGCGAAGCCCATGCTGCAGACGCTGGGGAAGACCGTCCGCTACGTCGGGGCCAGCGGAACGGCGGCAGAAGTAAAGGCGCTGGTGAATATGGTGATGAACTGCAATACGGCGGCGCTGGCGGAAGGATTGGGGTTAGGCCAGGCGCTCGGGCTGGATCTGACGATGCTCCGCGAGGTCTTCAGCCAGACCGGCGCGAACTCGCGCGTCCTGGAGACCGACGGAGAAGATATGCAACAGCGGGCCCATGACTGCTACTTCTCTGCGGCCCACGCCGCGAAAGATTCCGGCATCGCGGTGGCCTTGGGCCGTGCCGCCGGTCTTTCACTCCCCGTGGCTGACGCAACGCTGGCGCAATATCAACGGCTGGTGGCGAGCGGGAAAGGCGAGCTGGATAAATCGGCCGTCGCCGAACTCACCTTCAAGGACCGGCTGGGCTAGGAGGCCATCTCGGACTTCGATTCGACTGTCGCTAACACATCGCGGACTTTCGACGCCAGCATCGAGGGAGAATAGGGCTTCTTCAGCATCCATCCACCCATGACACCCTCAAAATTCGAGTACGATACCAGACCCGACACAAACAGGACCGGCAACTCCGGCCGCTGGATGCGTAACAGATGGGCCAATTGCGGTCCGGACATCTTCGGCATCACGATATCCGCCACCAGAATGGATATCTGATCGCTATTTTCATCGAACAACGCCATCGCCTGTTCGCCGTTTTCAGCATAGAGCACCCGATACCCGTGCATCTCTAACATCTGGCCGGTCACATGGCACACGGCTGCGTCGTCATCGACGACCAAGACCGTCCCCTGCGTGGTGGATTCTCCCGTCGCACTCGGCTGCACACAACCCGAACCGTTCATGGCACCTCCTTGCGTAAACCGCTCAACATGTACCATGGAAGCCAGGAGGAACCAAGGACAAGATGGGTTTTGACCGGCACGGACTCGCGCTACTGGATTCCGGCAAACCGGCTCCAGAGGCTGATCGCCATCCACAGCACGAAGGCGACGAGACCGAGGAGCAACCCCACTGTCCCGGCGATGATGCCAACGACATAGGACCAATCGGCGTGGGTGCCCCTGGCTGCTTGCGTCGCCGCCTGACGCAGCAAATCCGCATTCCGGCTATTGCTGCGAAACCAGACGGAGAAGAGATCGCCGAGGATGGGAATCGCGCCGATGACGCCGTTGATCAGCAGATTCAGGCTCATTCGGGCGATGACGATGCGCGGCACTTCCAGACGCGCGGCCATCCCCAGGATGACCGTCCCGATTAGATTCGCCAACACATCGCCGATGCCCGGAATGAGCCCGATGAGGGGATCGAGTCCGAGGTAGAGCGAGGTCCCGGGAATCTTAACCGTGGTATCCAACACTTTGGCCAATAATTCCGCCGCCTCGACCAACGCCTGGCGGTGGAGGGCCTCTCCTGAGGGCTCTGGCGGAGGGATCGCTGAGGAATTATTCATGCGCTCGCCACGCCAGATGGTCTTTTAGCCAGCAGCGATCCATCACGACCGCGAGGCCGGCCTCTCGCGCGAGCTGCGCCGCGGCTTCGTTGACGACACCCTCCTGCATCCAGATGGCTTTCGCGCCACGCGCGATCGCTTCTTCGACGATCGGCCGGACGTCTTCGGACTTCCGAAAGATATCGACCAGCTCGATCGGACCCGGCACAGCCGTGAGCGACGGATAGGCCGGCTCGCCGACGACGGTCTGTTCGTTGGGATTCACTGGAATGACCCGGTAGCCTTGCGCCTTCATGTAGGCCGCCACATGATTGGATGCGCGAGCGGGATTGGATGACGCGCCGACCACGGCAATCGTCCGGCAGTCCGCCAGAATCTGCCGAATGGTTTCGCCTTCTGACTTGTTCATGGCCCCCACCCTACCATGAGCCACGGACTGCGGAAAACGGGTGAAAGGATCGGCCCCTTGACGACATATCCGGGATAGGTCATATCACCTACGCCCCGGATCGGATCGATCCAGGGTGACACTCTTGACGATGGAGGCTCCCATGCGACGTGGCTGGCGTGCAGTGTTCACTTCGGTCCTGCTCTCCTGTGCCGGGTTCTCCGCCCTGCTGGCTCCTGCGCCAAGCCCGGCCGCAGACACGGCGGTTGCACTGCCGTTATCCAAGATCGTCCTCTACTCCAGCGGGGTCGGCTATTTCCAGCATGACGGCACGGTGACCGACCGAACGCAGTGGGAGCTGCGGCTCCAGACCAATCAGATCAACGATCTCTTGAAGAGCCTCGTGGTCCAGGATTTTGGCGGCGGGAAGGTTTCTACCGTCACCTACGGATCACGCGACCCGGTGACGAAGACCCTCGGCAGCTTCGGCATCAATCTCAACGGACACCCGACCCTGGGCCAGATCCTGACACAGGTGCGCGGCGAACGGGTCGAGGTGACGGCGCCCAATGCCCTGCTGGGCACTATCCTGGGCGTGGAAAAGAAAACGGAATCCCTGAGTGACGGCCAAACTCGTCGAACGATCGAGCAGGAATATCTCAACCTTCTGACGGACGAGGGCTTTCGCTCGCTCCCCTTCGCGCAGATCCAGCGGGTCAAATTATTGGATGCGGCCTTGAATGCCGAACTGCAGCAGGCGCTGGCCACCCTGGCGACCAACCACGATGCCCAACATAAGACGGTCTCCATTGAGTTCGACGGCACGGGTAGCCGCCAGGCTCGCGTCGCCTATCTGACCGAAACGCCGGTCTGGAAAACGACCTACCGTCTGGTGCTCGATGAGGAGAAAGCGCCCTACCTGCAAGGCTGGGCCATCGTGGAGAATCAGACGCATCAGGACTGGCAGAATGTGAAGCTCTCGCTCATTTCCGGTCGGCCCATTTCCTTCACGATGGATCTCTATCAGCCGCTCTACAATCCCCGACCGGTCGTACAACCGGAGCTCTATGCGAACCTAAAACCCCACACTTACGGGGACGCCATGGATGAGGCGAAGCCCTCCTCCCCCGCTGCCGCCGCTCCGGCCCGAAGCGAGACGAAGAAGGATCGGTTACTGGGAAAGCTGGCCGAAGGCTTTGCCGGCGGCCGCGCCAACGCGCCGGCTGAACTGGCCATGGCCGCGGACATGGAGATGGGGCGCCTCGACCAGGGCGTCGCCGCGATGGCGATGGCCGAAGACAAGGGAGAGCTGTTCGAGTATCGTCTGGATCAACCGGTGACGCTGGGCAAACATCAGAGCGCGCTGCTGCCGATCATCGGCCAATCGCTCCAGGGCCAGAAACTCGCCGTCTATAACCAGTCCGTGAATGCCACACATCCGCTCAACGGCTACCGCCTCACAAACAATTCCACCCTCCATCTCATGCAAGGCCCCATCACCGTATTCGATGGCGGCGCCTACGCCGGGGATGCGCAGATCCACGATCTGGCGCCGGGACAGGATCGGCTGATCAGTTATGCGCTCGACTTGAAAACGGAAGTCGAGCCCAAGCTCGAAGGCGGCACCCAGGAGCTCGCGACCGCCTCGCTCAAGAGAGGCACGATGTTGGTCTCTCGCCGGCTGGTTGAGGATCGGACCTATCTCGTCAGGAATCGCGACCACAAAGCCAGGACGGTCTTGATCGAGCAACCCTCTCGTCCCGATTGGAAACTGGTCGAGCCGAAGGAGGCGACGGAACGGACCAGAGATCTCTATCGCTTCAGCGTCGCCGTGGATGCGGGAAAAACCGCGACCTTGCGCGTGAAAGAGACGCTCCCGATCCAGGAATCGATTCTCTTGATGGAAAGCGGCCTCGACCAGATCGTCTATTTTCAACAGGCCAAAGAGGTCAGCGCCAAAGTGAAAGAGGCCCTGCAACGGGTCGTGCACCTCCGCAGCAAACTCGATGACACCCGCGCGCAACGCACCAGACTCGAACAGCGGATCGGCGAGATCACCGCAGAGCACGGCCGCATTCGCGAGAACATGCAGCGGCTCCAGCAGAACTCCGATCTGTACAATCGCTATGTCAAAAAGCTGGATGGACAGGAAACGGAACTGGAGAAACTCCGGAAAGAGATCGAGTCGCTGAAAGGAACGGAAGAAGAACACCGGCGGGACTTGCAGACCTACGTCATGACGCTCGACATCGGGTGATGTCAGTTCGGCAAACTGAAGAACGCCTGAATCTGCTCGGTCGGCACACACCCGACCAGCACAACGCCTCCCGGTGAAACCACCAGGGGAACTCCGGCCTGGCCAGTCTCGTGCCAGGCCGCTTCCCACTCCCCCATTACCTGGTCGAGATCACTCCCGTCTGGAATCCCGAATTCATCTAGAACGAGGGGGTTCGAGATGTCTTGTCCTTTCACCCAGAATGCGTGGTACAAGGCGCGCACCATCTGCATTCCTGCCTCACGATCGCGCTGGAACAGCGATGCGGCCAGGGCAATTGCCGGTCCGGTGTTCGGTTTGCCGGGCGGCAGCGCGATCGGCAGTCCCGGGGCCAACCGCTGCACGACGGCCACCTCATGGCGCAACTCCGCCCCTAACGACCCTCCCCACGCCTTCATCGGGCGCGGCAGATGCGGCGCATGTTGCACGCCCCGCCACGCACAACGATCGAGCAATTGCAGCTCATGCAGTCGTTCATGCAGCGCATAGCAGAACGGGCAATTGAAGTCGCCATACAGCAGATAGTCGTGCGCCATCGGTTACCCCCCATTCCGATGGGCGAACGTACCCGATGAAGACGCGATGCGTCCAGTGGCCTGAGGAGGATGAGGTTATTGGGAGGATGCGAGCGAGACGATCCCTATTCGCGCCGAAGAATCCGGTCGAGGATCCCGCGCAGCGCCGGGAGCGTGACCGGCTTCGTGAGGACGCCATCCATCCCGGCATCCAAGCAGACTCGTTCGTCGTCTGCGGAGGCATGACCCGTCAGGGCGATGACGGGAATGTGTCTGCCTTGGCCGGTCTCCCGTTGCCGGATCGCACGGGTGGCGTCATAGCCGTCCATCTCCGGCATCTCGCAGTCCATCAGGATCGCGTCGTAGGGTGTTCTCGACGCGGCTTCCAGCGCTTCACGGCCATTCCGAGCGACCTCCACTTCGAAGCCGAGCTTCTGGAGAAATTTGCACGCGACCACCTGGTTGATCTCGTTATCGTCGGCGACCAGGATGCGTTTCGGACCGTTGGCTCCTGCTTCAGACTTGCTCACCGTTTTGATGACGGGTTCGACCTGTTCTCGCTGGATCGCCGGTAATACCAGAGTGGTGTAACGGAATGTTGTCCCCTTCCCGGCCTGGCTTTCGACCGCGATCTCGCCCCCCATCAGTTCGACAAGCTGGCGGCAGATCATCAGCCCGAGGCCCGTCCCGCCGAACTTCCTGGCGGTCGACGCCTCCGCCTGCGAGTAGGCCTGAAACAGTCTGGCCTGCTGTACCTCTGTCATGCCAATGCCCGTATCCGTGATGCTCCATGCCAGGAGGATGCTCTCCGGCAGATGCGAGGGCGCTTGCTGCAACGTCACGGCAACCGCCACGCGGCCACGCTCGGTAAATTTGATCGCATTGCCGACCAGATTGAAGAGAATCTGGCGCAGGCGCACCGGATCTCCTCGCAGACTTTCCGGGACCTCCGGCGCAACCTCCACCGTTAATTCCAGGGATTTCTTCTTCGCCAGTCCAGAGACGAGGGTCAACACATCGTCGATGAGGGAACGAAGATGCACGTCCGCTGTTTCCAGGGACATCTTGCCGGCTTCGATCTTTGAGAAATCCAAGATGTCATTCACCAATACCAAGAGCGCTTCGGCAGACCGATGCATGGTTTGAAGCAGTTGCCGTTGCGCATCGGTCAATGACGTGTCCTGTAACAACTGTGTGCAGCCCAACACGCCGTTCATCGGCGTCCGGAGTTCGTGACTCATGGTGGCGAGAAAGATCCCCTTGGCACGGGCAGATTCTTCGGCCACGTCCTTCGCTCGACGCAGCGCCACGTCGGCCGTCACATCCAACCCATAGGCTCGAATCTGATCAAGGTCACCCAGGGGGAAAAACGACCAGGCAAGGATTCGCTCGGCGATCACATGCTCAATACGACAGGTCGCCGAGCGGGTGCGCAGACACTCCTTGAGAATGCCTTCAAGATCGGGAGGAAGCATTGCCTCGATCCCACGCTCCAGCGCCCCGCAGACGGTCAGAAGCTCGACCATCGCCGTGTTGGCATAGAGCATTCCGCCGGCGCCATCGAATTCGACAATCGGATTCGGTGAATCCTCGGCCAGTCGCGCTACGCGCTGCACATCCCGCTGCACTTCCATCGCAGAGGTCAGATCCCGCGTGACGATGACCGCTCCCACTCGCTCGGTCAGCTGCACTCGGGGCCAAAACGTCGTCGAGAGCTCGAACCGGGTCCCATCCCCTCGCGTCCACTGGTGGGATGGCACCATCGTGACTTCGCCGGTTTTCATCATCTGTTGGAACGGAGCTCCGCCCAATCCATTCGGCTCCGGTAACCGGCAATCCATCAGCTCCTGAAACGACTGGCCGATCACATCGCGGGTACGTCCGACCAGTTGCTGGGCCATCGGATTCACGGACAGGATCCGCCCGCTTCGGTCGGTGACGAAGACTGCGTCGCCCGACGCTTCCATCAAGAGAAAGCTATCTTCTCGCGTGGGCAACCAGGACATCTGACCCGCCCCGCGCGCGTTCGGCTCCGGTTGAGGCCGGGCGCTCATGCGGCCACCTGCCTCAGAATGTCTTCCACATCGATTCCTTCCCGTCGTGGATCCCGAATGTCATGAATACTTCGTCCGCCTTCCGGTTCTTGAGCAAGATCCAATTCCTGGGGCGGGGCACAAGACACACCTCTCGCATCCCGACAGAGATACAGGATTGGAAGGTGAGCCTTGCCGGGGGTAATGGATCCCACGACGCCGACCTCCCCTGATTTCAACGCCACGAGACTGTAGAGGGGAAACACGCCGATCGCTCTGATCAGATACGACACGTGATCGAGCAAATAGGGCTGATCACGGTAGCGTTGATACAACTGCGTCATCGCTTGATTGGACGACAGCGGTGGCCCGCCCGTTTGGCCGGTCAGCAATTCGTCATACTGGTCGACAATCCCCACCAGCGCAGCATAGGCCCAGTCTTGTCCTGCCTCCCCTTCGGTACCGACCGGACCTGTCGGTGCGGCATGATGGTGCTTGACGATGGACAGGACCTCCGCATCGCGGACCCCGCTTTTCTCCAACAACACGAGGCCCTGCGCCGGATGGCTATCGTAGAGAGCTTGCTGGGCCGGAGGCATTGCCTTGGTGCGTTTCAGCAGGTTCTTGGGAAGACGGACAAGACCCACATCATGGAGCAGCGCGGCCACGCCCACGTGTTGCAGCACTTCTCGAGGATAGGATAACGCCTGCCCGATAATGACGGACAGCGTGCACACGGTGAGTCCATGCTCATGCAACGTCGGGTCTTGCTCCCGCAGGCCCATGACGGCGTAACAGGCGGCTTGGCGTTCGAAGATGAAACCGATCATCTCATCAACGAGCTGACTGGCTTCTGCGTATGACACCAGCCCTGTCGCCCGCGTGCCGTCAAAAATGTGATTGAGCCGATTGATCCACTCCGTCCGCCGCTGCTTCGCCAGCGCAAGATTGTCCGCCAGCATCACCGCCGTCCGTTCCAGCGAGACGGGATGCGTAGCCGACGGACTGGGCCCTTCCAGCTGAGACTCGGACACAGGGACGGGATCGGACGGTCTCACCTCAGGAATCGTCACATCAAGGCCCCGGCCGGTATCGATGGTCACCTGAGCAATGCCCGATGCCCGCAAGGTGTCGATTTCCGATTGCGCGCTGATTTCAAATTTATGCCGAAGAAAGGGCGTGTGAAGCCAAGAGCGGTCCACCCCGATCAGGTACATCCCGACTTTCAGGTCGGAGAGCGGAATTGTGCGATGCGCCATATCGAACTGTATCCTTCACGCGGACCACAAACGTTCAGCTCTCATGTTTCGGTTGATTCAGGCACAAACTTGAGGGTCTTCCCTTAGTGTTCATGGCCGTCTGTATCCGTCTTTACAGAGTGCTGTGCGTTCTGTTGGATTCGGGGATTTACGCGTTCTCGACAGACACGTATGATGACCGACGCACATGCCTCACCAGCAGAGCTTCGTAATATCGGGAGAACGACGATGCATGAACATAGGCTGTCGGGGGACCGCTTTTCGGTCGAGTACCATCTCACGGGGACTGAGTCGCAGGGGCGGAACATGGCCGAGCGCCTGTGCGCCGATCAGACCATAGAAGCCCCGCTGTCCCTGCTACGCACCTGCCCAATTCCCGAAGGACTCCTGGGCCGGGTCGAGGATTTCTCACGAGTGGAGGAAACGCGGCATCGAGCCCGGATCAGTTTTCCCGTTGAACTGTTTGGCCATTCGTTCGCGCAGATGCTGCACACCCTGTTCGGCACGGCCAGTCTCAGCCCCCAGGTCCAAGTCGCCGATATTCATCTCCCCACCCAGCTGCCGGAAAGCTGGCCCGGCCCTCGGCACGGTATCTCAGGCATCCGTACAATGACTGACGTGGCCCATCGTCCATTGGCCTGTGCCGTCTTGAAGCCACTAGGGCTCTCTCCTGAGGCGCTGGCGGAATTGGCCCACAGTTTCGCACTCGGCGGCGTGGACATCATCAAGGATGACCAGGGTCTTGGAGATCATGCCTTCTGCCCCTCCGAAGAACGCGTCCAGCGCTGCCTTGCCGCCATTCGTGATGCCAGCCGCTCCACTGGCCGCAGATGCCTTTACTTTACTCACGTCGTCGGATCGCTCGAAGACATCCGGACACAAACACAATTCGCCAGGCAGGCAGGCGCGGATGGAATCCTCCTCTCACCGGGGCTGGTGGGATACCAGGCGCTTCACGATCTGAATCGTCACGCGTCTGACGCGCTGCCCATCATGTCTCATCCGGCATTCCTCGGCACCTACGCCATGGCTCCGACACAGGGGCTCGCTCCAAGCGTGCTCTACGGTCGCCTTCCCCGACTCGCCGGCGCAGACATCACCATCTATCCAACCTACGGCCTCAATTTTACGATCAGCCGCCGAGACTGCACGCAGATCGCGGCGGCCTGCACAGAGTCCTGGGGATCACTGCGGCCCATCTTCCCCACCGCCGCGGGTCGCATGGGAGAAGACCGCATCAGAGAGATGTGCGAGGTCTACGGCCGTGATTGTGTCTTCGTTCTAGGAAGCCAGATACGGGAATCACCGGAAGGCATCGCTGCATCCTGCGAGCATTTCATGCAACGTCTCAATAACTTTTCCGCTGCTCATTGAGGCTGGTTGTTGCTGCTTCCTCGCCGGTCAGCTGCACTGCGATCCCGCAGAATCTGCTACACTTAAGCCAGTTGAAACAGAGGCCAGGTTGATCAATCCCGATCAATGCCGGCCACGTGACAAGGGCAAACCACTCGAGAGGGTGGGACGCAAAGCCAAGGGACCTAACGAGGGACGTATGTTCCAGGGTCAGCCTAGCCGCCACAACGCAGTCCTCTTCCAGCGCCACTGGCGTGCCAGCTCTCTCCCGGAACAGTATTCCCTCCGCAGGCACCGAGGCGGTTATCTCGGAACGGGACTGGGAGGTGCTTTATGATGTCCGCAATCGACACAGCCTTATCGGGCCTGACGAATTTCGCCAAGAAGCTCGATGTCTCCGCCCATAACGTGGCGAATGTGAATACCGACGGATTCCATAAATCAAGGGTTGAGTCCGTCGAGGTCGGAACCGGCGGCGTGTTGCCGGTCGTCCAAAAAGACGATTCCGCCGGACCGAGCGTGCTGAAAGACCGCGGATACGGTGCGGCCCAGGTCGAATTGTCCAATGTCGATCTCGGAGAAGAAGCCGTCAGCCAGATCGTCGCCCAGCGCGGATTCGAAGCCAATCTCCGCACGCTGAAAACCGCCGACGATATGCTGGGGAGCATTATCGACACGAAGCGGTAAGTTCCAGCGCCAGCCATCCGTGCCATCAGGCCCGGCGACATAGCATTCCCGCCTGACAGTATGCTATGTCGAGGTCATGACCGCGCCCCGAGTCCTGTTACTGATTCCCCCGCTGACCCAGCTCAATACCCCGTACCCGTCCACCGCCTATCTCACCGGATTCTTGCAGTCTCAGGGAATCGCTTCTGAACAGGCCGATCTTGGGATCGAGATGGTGTTGCGGCTGTTCAGTCCCGATGGACTTCGGGATGTCTTTCGTCTTGTGCGGCAACAGTCAGACGATCTTCCCCCACAAGCCCTCGCCATGCTCGCGGACGAAGACGCGTACCTGAGTACGATCGACACGGTGGTGACGTTCCTGCAGGGCAAGACTCCAGAGGCAGCGAGTCTGCTCATCGATCCTGGATTTCTTCCGCAAGGTCCGCGGTTCGACGGCAAGACGAGATTTCCGAAATCTGTTCCGATGGAAGATCGAGCGAAGCACTGGGGCACGCTGTATCTCGAAGACCTCGCCGACCTGGTCCAAGCCACGGTCAGCCCATCCTTCGCCCTCAGCCGCTACGCCGAACATCTGGCTCACTCCGCATCCTCATTCGACCGATTAGCCTCGGCTCTCGCCGAGCCGCTCAGCCTGACGGATGAATTCCTGCTGGATGCCCTGTGGCCACACCTCGACCGTGTGGATCCGACCCTCGTGGGTCTGTCAGTCCCCTTTCCCGGCAATCTCTACGGCGCATTTCGGATTGCCCAGGCGATGAAGCAGCGGAGGCCGAACCTCCCGATTGTGCTCGGCGGCGGCTATGCGAATACGGAGTTGCGTCGTGTCCGCGATCCTCGCGTGTTCGACTACGTGGACTTCATCACCTTGGACGACGGGGAACGACCGCTTCTCTCGCTCCTCGAACATCTTGCGGACCAACGCCCGCGAACCAGGCTCTGCCGGACGTTTTACAGAGACGAGCATCACGTCCGCTTCGCCGACGATCGGTCCGTGTCCAATTTCAGCATGAATGACGTCGGATGTCCGACCTATCGGGGCTTGCCGCTGGATCGCTACCTGACAATCCTCGACAGCACGAATCCCATGCATCGCCTCTGGTCCGAAGGTCATTGGAACAAACTGACCGTCGCGCACGGCTGTTATTGGAAGCAGTGCACGTTTTGCGATGTCGGGCTCGACTACATCAGCCGGTATGAAATGACGCCAACCGAACGGCTGATCCAACAAATCGAGCAACTGATCGCCGAAACCGGGCAACGCGGATTCCACTTTGTGGATGAAGCCGCCCCGCCTGCGGCGCTGAAGGCGCTGGCACTGGGATTACTGGAACGGAAGCTCGCGATCACCTGGTGGGGAAACATCCGGTTCGAAGAGGCCTTTTCACCGGATCTATGCAAACTCTTAGCCGCCTCCGGCTGTATCGCCGTGACAGCAGGACTGGAAGCGGCCTCGGATCGTCTGCTCGACAAGATGAAAAAAGGGATCACCGTCGATCAGACCGCACTCGTTGCGGCCGCCTTCAAAGAGGCCGGCATTATGATTCATGCGTATCTCATGTACGGATTCCCCTCGGAAACGATCCAAGAGGCAGTGGATGCTCTCGAACGCGTGCGGCAACTCTTCAAAGCGGACCTGATGCAATCGGCCTTCTGGCATCGCTTTACCACGACGGCCCACAGCCCGGTCGGCCTTGACCCCAAAGCCCATGGACTCCGCATCCTCGGACCGACATTTGAAGGTTTTGCTGATAACGATCTGATTCACCGCGACCCTGTCGGAAAGACACCGGCCTGGCTGGGCGAAGGCTTGCGTCGCTCCATGCTGAACTTTCTGGAAGGGCGAGGGCTCACGATGGATGTTCGGCAGTGGTTCGACCATGACGTACCTGAGCCGCACGTCCCCAAGACCTGGGTACGGAGCCTTCTCCGCAAACGAATAGAGCCTGACCATCTACCGCTTGAACGCCGATTGGTGTGGCTCGGCAATCCGCCGGTCTCAGTGACACAAACCCGACAAGTCAAACTGACACTGCAAGGACGATTTGCCAAGGCGGTCATCCAGCTCCCCCACTCACAGGGGCAGTGGTTTCAAACCGTCATCAAGCAAGCGACCCCGCGCAAGAATAAAACAACACCTTATCCCTGGGTTCGAGACATACAAGCCAGCTTTCCAGGCACAGCGAACGATTTCGTCACATTTTTAGACAGTCCCGGCTGGAGAAACGCCCGTACCGCTGGTCTGTTATTGGTCTAGCGTTTCACCAGACTGATCGCCCCCATACAAAAGGGCGGAAGATGCTCAGCACCTCCCGCCCCCTGCATCACATATGGACGCTCGTTACTTATTCGGTTGCGGCGTATAGCGCAGGTACGGCTTCACTGTCTTAAACCCCTTCGGGAAGAGAGTCTTGGCTTCCGCGTCATTGACGGCCGGAGTGATGATGCAATCTTCGCCATCTTTCCAGTTCGCCGGAGTCGCGACCTTGAACTTCGAGGTCAGCTGGAGCGAATCGATCACGCGCAACAACTCATCAAAGTTACGGCCACATGATGCAGGATAGGTCAAGGTCAGCTTCACCTTCTTGTCGGGTCCGACAATGAACACCGAACGGACAGTCATGTTGTCGATCGCATTCGGATGGATCATGTCGTAGAGGGTCGCCACCTTCTTATCCGGATCGGCGATGATGGGATAATTCATCGTGGTGTGCTGAGTTTCGTTGATGTCGTTGATCCAGCCCTTATGGGAGTCCAACGGATCGACACTGACCGCAATGACTTTCACTCCCCGCTTCTTAAACTCAGGAGTGATCTTGGCCACGGTCCCTAATTCAGTCGTACAGACCGGCGTATAGTCTTTCGGATGCGAGAACAAAATCCCCCACCCTCCGCCAAGCCATTCGTGAAAGTTGATCGGGCCTTCGGTCGTATCGGCTGTAAAATTCGGGGCTTCATCTCCTAAGCGGATCGCCATATGACACTCCTTTCATTAACTCAGAGACCTACAAGTTCGTTTATTGAACAACACGCCTAATGCTCTACATTACTGAGTTCAGACCAAAGAGTTCAACCCCTCCCCCGTCAGGCAGACCAACAGGCCTTCTCCGCTTAAGCATTCACCTGCCGCATCCGATATAGGCCAGAGCCCACCGGCATAGGAGGATATATGGAGCAGGCAAAGCCTAGTCCGATCGCACTGCGGATCTCAAACGACCCGATGTACAAATTGCTCCGCGAAGGCTGCATTAAGGAGTTCAACGTCAAGAAATCCGCAGGCGACAAGTGCGACTTGAAAAGCTGCGATCTGCGAGGCCTGGATCTCCGCGGCCTGGATGCCACCGGGCTGGATTTCAGCGATTGCTATTTCCGCCAATCCGATCTTCGCGGCATCGATTTCAGCCAATCCAACTTGCGGGGCGCCTCCATCAACGCCTGCAAGATCTCCGGCGTCCTCTTTCCTGAAGAGCTTTCCGCCTCAGAGATCGAGCTCTCGCTCTTGCAGGGCATCCGGATGCGGTACTCGAAGTAGCCACTTGCCTCGATGTAGCCACTCCAGCGCTAACAAGGCGTGGCGCCGCCTAGCCTAGTGCGCGGCCAGCGCGAGGGGCGTTGGCACGGTCGCTCCGCTCCCGTCCTTGAACCCTGTCTCCAGGATGAAGACTCGCGCCTCTTCGACCTGCCCCTGCTGCGTGAGCCACTCCCTGATCCGTTCCGCTCGGCGTTGGGCTAGAAGGCGGAGTGTCCCCTCTTCGATCGTGATCGTCTGGAGCAAGCGAGTTTTCATCTCAGCCGTTGAGGGCGGCGGCGCGTCCGGCTGACCCGCCATCGGAGGGAATTGCTTGGCATACCAGGCAATCGTCAGGCGTGATTCATCCTCCGGTGAGAGCGCAGGTGCAGGAACCGGCTCTTTGCCTGCCGGCTTACCGGCCTCCTCAAGCTTGAGCTGCCGCAACCGCTCAAGGAACTGCTCTTCGGCCAGCACCCGCCCATCGACCTGCTTATCGGCCATGCCTGCCACATCCAAGGACAGAGCCGGACGTTCCGTGAGCACCGTCACCAGCGTCGTCAGCTTTTTCGTTTCGGCTTCCGAAAGGTCATTGCGGCCGGGCACAAAGTCGATCGCGTGCAACTCTTCACCGCCGCCTCCGACAAGCGACCCAATCAGGGCAAACGGCGAAGTCACGGCCTTGCCCAGCAGATTCAGCACCGTATTCAACAGGAGCTTCCCGTACTTGAAGTCCGGATCCTTCAGATTTCCGCGCACCGGCAGATCGATCGCAATCTGGCCTTTTCGATCCTTGAGCAGCGCGACGACCAGGGGAACCGGCAGCGAGGTGGCATCGGGACTCTCGGTCTTCTCACCAAAGCCCAATTGATCGATGAGCACCTTGTTCTCCGCCTCCAGCTCATGCTGCGACAGCTTGTACGCTAGATCCAGGAAGAGCTTGCCCTTCCTGATGGAATAGCCCACATACTTCCCGCTATAGGGACCAGCCGTGGTCAGATCGATATTGTCGAACTTCACTGAGAGGTCAGTGTACGCGTCCTCGCTGAGCGGATTGATCTTGCCCACAATCCGTAGTGGGGCCACCCGGCCGAGCTTGCCCGACAAGTCGACGTCCGCCTTCGCCACCTGCTTCGAGGACAACCCTTTCACCGTCCCGGTCAATTCTTCGAGCCCCGTCCGCACCGACGGTACGATGGAGTCATCTTGAAACGTGACGGCCCCCTTCATCAGCTTCACCGTTTTAATCGTGATCTCTGGCGCCGGCTTTGACTTGCCCGGAGACGGTTCAGGCGCTGGCGCCGGCTTCGCCTCAGTCTCCTTTTGGGCTTTGACCAGGTGCGCCAGATTCATCGTGCCATCCGACTGCACCACCAGTTGAACACGCAGCTGCTCGAGTCCGACTTCGTCCAACGCCACCGTCGTCGGATCGACGGTCAGCGCAATCTGCTTCAGCAGAAGATGCTTCCAGGAGGCAAACGGGAGCCCCTCCTCCCGGTTCACCAGCGCCAACGATTTCACGCCAAGATTTCCCCGAAAGGTCATCAGCGGAGCCTTCGGATGTTCGACCGCCAGATGAAGGGAGCCCTCGATATCCAACGCCCCGTCGTCGATTCCGACGCGGGTCGCCTGCTCCAGATAGGGTTCGAACGGCGCCAATCCCAGGTTCTTCAATGCCAGCGTAAAGTCCGCCTGAAAGGGCGACGCCACCATCTGACCATCGAGCGTGAAGGTGCCGGTGTCATTGATGGTCTGGTCGACGGTGAGCGGAATCGGTCCTGTGATCGGCCAGGCCAGATCATGTGACCGCGCAGATTTCACGACGACCTTGGCCTGCATGGTGGAAGGAAGAGAGCGATCCTCAAACCGAATCGTATGATTCTTGATTTGCACTTCTTTGACGGCCACCGACCAGGGAGGAGCTTCCTTAGCCGGCTCTTTAGGCAAGGATGCCGGAGCAGGCTTCCCGGCCGCCGGCGCGCTCTCGAGTGGCGCGAAGAGCGCTTGCAGATTCAGACTCTTATCGGGATTCAGCCAAACCCGGTCCGAAGCGTTCGCCACGCTGATCGATGCAATTGACACCTTGTGCTGCCGCAGATCCACCTGAATGCCGTCGATTCCAAACGCCGGGACGGAGATCACCGGATCCACATCGCCTTTTTCAACCAGGCTGACATCCGCGAGGTGCAGAAACCCTTCCGAGACGGTGAAGTCCATCGGAGCCGCCCCCATATCAAGCCGGTACGGCACCTTCGCATCGATCGTGCCGGTGGGAATGTCGAAATTGAATTGGCCTTCCACAGACTGAAAGACGGTGGGGATCTTGACTCCGCTCAAGGCCAACGTGCCCTCAGAGCGAATCGGCTCCAAGGTGATGGTGCCTTTCCAGTCCAGCACTTCTCCTTTGGCCAATTCCGCGGCAAACGAATAGGTATTGTCTCCACCCGGCTTCGTATGAAAATTCCTCAGCACAATGCCGATCGGCACAATATCGATCGCCACCGGCCTGGGTTTGGATTCATCTCGGAATTCCACGATGCCCTGGGCAATCTCAAACACCCCGATCTGTACGGCAGGAATTCCTCCCGGCTGCTCCAGCGTCTTGGCAGGAGGCGGTTGGTCCGCGGGCGCATCCGGAGGAACCAGGTCGAGCAAATTCAGGTGGCCGTTCGGCGCCACCTTCACCGCCACATAAGGCATCGTCAGACGGATGGCATCGAATACGTAGGCCAGACGGAACAACGAGACCGCCTGGAAATTCACGAAGAACTCCTCAAACCCGACCATGGGCGTCTGATCGGGCTCACGAATTTCCAATCCGGCGATCCGCAAAGACAATTCAAAGGGATTCACCGCCACCTCTCTCACGACCACCGGGTGGCGAATCGTCTCGGCGACCTTCGGCACCGCGTAGGTCGTGATGAGGTACGGCAGCAGGAAAAAGCCGAGCAGTGTATAGAGCAGCAGTGCGACGCCACCGATGACAGCGAGAGGAAGAGGACGGAAGATTCTACGCATGAATGGCTGACCAACGTGGTGCGCCCGGCTGGAATCGAACCAGCGACCTACGGCTTAGAAGGCCGTTGCTCTATCCAACTGAGCTACGGGCGCGCAGAAAACCAGGGATACGGAGCACTTCGTTCAAAAGACCTGAAACGGGACCATCGAAACACGATAATTGCGTTGCAAGTGTTATGCTTTTCACCCCCATCCGTCAAGTGTTGAGGCCCCGCTGAGGATCAATCTGCCGTGCCCTCCTTAAGAAGGGTTCGGCCGCTGGCCTTTGACATTGATCCAATAGAGTACATAGACTACCCCCCTCAGTTGAACCGAATGCAGTTGACACTCGACCTACCGGACAATGGCGGACGCTCTGGCAAGGAGATTCTCATGACTAGACCGCACCCGGTCGAAGTCCTGGGCAGGTCGCAGTTCTTTCTCTTGTGGCTACTCATCATCCTGGTGAGCAGCCCTGCCACCGTCACATGCGCGACAGAAACGGCACCCCGCCTCTTAGCCGGCCACAGTAGCGAAGTGCTGGCGGTTGCCTCATCGCCAGACGGACGCCTGATCGCATCGGCCGGAACCGATCAAACCATTCGCCTATGGGAAACCGAGACCGGGCGCGATCTGCGCGTCCTCCGCGGCCACGTCGGCTCCATTCATGCCCTGGCCTTTTCACCGGACAGCAAGGTCCTGGCTTCGGGCAGCGCTGATACCTCGATTCGAATCTGGGAGGTCGACAGCGGACGAGAACTGAAGGCCGTCACGACCAGCTTTGGAGCCGTTCGCTCTGTGACCTTTTCAAAAGACGGCAAGATGCTCGCAACGGGTGGCAACGACGGGAGTTTTCGTCTGTGGGACGCCGGCTCAGGAAAGGAGCTGAAGTCCGTCAGGGGAGCCTTTGGCATTGTGTTCGCGATTGCCTTTTCGCCCGATGGCAAGCTACTCGCCACCGGCACCAGCGACATGCAGATTCATCTGTGGGACCTGGCGACGGCGCAGCGCCGCGGCGTCCTCGCCGGTCATACCGGCGCCGTTCGAAGCCTCGCCTTTTCGCCGAGCGCCTCCCTCATGGCCAGCGCTTCATCTGACGGCACGATCCGCCTGTGGGATCTGGAAACAGGACAGGAACATCTGACCCTGAGTGGCCACAAGGGCGACGTCAATACCATTGCCTTCACCGCCGATGGGCACTCGCTGGTTTCAGGAGGCGCCGACGGAACGCTGCGTGTCTGGGATGTGGGCACCGGCAATGAGCGCTATGCACTCAGCGGCCACAAAGGCCCGGTCTGGTCGGTCGCCTTGTCTCCCGATGGCACCGTCTTGGTTTCAGGCGGCCGGGATCGAGCCGTCAAGCTCCAACCGGTCGTGCCCGCGGCCGTCACCGCCATGTTGCATGACAAGATCAAACAGCGCGGGAATGACATAGGCGCCCCCCCCTCTCCTCCGCCCCTTCCGGAAACGGAACTGGCCATTCACCCGATGGAACTCCGCGCAGGAGGTACCGTAACCCTTACGCTCACCGCACGGAACAAAGGAAAGGGACCGCTCTACCGCTTCCAGGCAAAAACGAAGAGTGCCGACCCGGTGCTTGATGGCCACCTCTTTTATTTTGGAAGACTTGAGGGCGGTCAGTCCGCAGAAGATTCCGTCACCGTTCAAATTCCCTCCGACCATCCGGACGGCGATATCCCGGTTGGGTTGGTATTCGAAGAATATAATAGCTTTGTGCCGGAGCCGCTGAAGGCGATCCTGGCCCTCAAAGGACTTCCCCGTCCGCGGTTTGCCTATACTGTGCAGATCCTCGACGATGGGTCTGGCACCTCGGTCGGAAACGGCGACGGCCGCATCCAAAAAGGCGAAGCGGTCGATGTGCTCCTGACCATCAAGAACGTCGGCGCGACCGTGGCCCAGCACACCACCGTCGATCTTTCCGTGCCGCCTACCCAGCACCTGCGACTTGGAAAAAGCCAACTCGATCTGGGCGTTCTGAAACCGGACGAAACCAAGCAAGCTCGGGTCAATCTGTTCGTCGGACGCGATATTAAAGACGACCAACTGCCCCTCCGCCTCTTTATCCGCGAGCGGAGTGTCAACAGCTCGCTGGATGAGACCGTCAAGATGGCGATCGATCACCGGCTCGCGCCGCAGGTCGTGGCCACGAATAAGCTCGTGACCATCGGCCCGGCCGCCGCCAAAATCCATAGCGGCGCGGGAACGGAAACCAGCGTCATCGCCTCAGCCGTCAAAGACCAGGCGCTTGCGGCGACCGGCGAACTGAATGAGTGGTATCGGGTGCAAATCTCCGGCAGCGAGACCGGCTGGATCGCCAAACGCGATGTCGTAGAGACTCCCTTACAAGCCAAGGGAGAAATTCCGATACCCGCGATCAGCGGCGCTCCCGTCGTCAAACTATTCCAGAAGGCGCCGCCTGTCATCGCACTGGCCACCCCCAGCGACGGTGTGGACGTCAACACCGACCGCCTCAGCATCACCGGTGCCGCCGCCAGTGAACGGGGCGTCGCGCGCGTCGAAATTCGTGTAAACGGACAGGTCGTGACCCAACGGGAAAGCCGCGGGATCACCGTGAAGCCGGGTGAATCCGCGATCCAGACGAACCTCGAATTCACCGAGCGCGTGGTCCTGCACGAAGGAAAGAATCAGATCGTCATCACCGCCGTCGATCACGAGAATCTTTCAGCCAGCCGCACTCTCACCGTCAACCGAGTCCTGGACCGCGGCAAGATTTGGGGAGTCGTGATCGGGATTTCACAATATAAAGGCGTGCAACCGCTCCGCTACGCCGACAAAGATGCGCTCGCGTTTTATGACTATCTGACACAGCACATCGGCGTGCCCAAAGAGCAAATCACCCTGCTCCTCAACGACCATGCCACGCTGATGGCCCTCAAGCGAACACTCGGCACGGAGCTCAAGCGGAAGGCGGGAGAAAAAGACACGGTCATCGTTTATTATGCCGGCCACGGCGCACCGGAAGCCGACGCTTCGGCCGGTGACGACGACGGACTCGAAAAATACATTGTTCCCTACGACGCCGATCCGCGCGACCTCTATTCTACGGGATTACCCATGCGCGAAGTTGAAACGATTTTCCAACGCCTCAGCCCTGAACGCATCATCTTCATTTCGGATTCTTGCTATAGCGGGGCCACCGCCGGCCGGACATTTGCGACGGCGTCACGCCGCGCCGTCGTCTCAGAGACGTTCCTCTCCCGTCTCTCAAAAGGCAAAGGCCGCGTCGTGCTGACCGCGAGCAAGGCGAGCGAAGTGAGCGAAGAACGGGAAGACCTGGGTCACGGCGTCTTCACCTACTATCTCCTCGAGGGATTGAAGGGCAAAGCCGATGCCGACAAAGACGGCATCGTCACCGTGGATGAAGCCTACAGCTACGTCTCGAAGAAAGTTCCGGAAGCGACCGGCCAGAACCAGCATCCGGTTAAAAAGGGAGAAGTCGAGGGCCAGCTGGTCCTCGGCCAGGTGCACTAATAAAGAGCATGACTGTTACCAATGGAGGAATCATGAGGCCATTATCATATCATCGTCTTCTTTCTCTGCTGATTGCACCGCTCGCCATGACGTTCGCCGGCTGCGCCGATTCCCTGCAGCCTGCAAAGATCGGCTCGTATGCCCTCAAGCAGGACACCGTGCAATCCATACCGCCCAGGATTTACGTCGCCAACGAAAGCACCAACGACGTCAGCGTCATCGATGCCACCAGCTTTCAGCCGATCGGAACCATTCCTTCCCTGAACCACTCAACCCATGACCTGGCTGTGAGTCGGGACGGTCGCCGGCTGTATGCGTCAAACCTGGCCTCCGGCCGCGTCTCCGTCATCGATACGGTCAAGCGTGAGACCATCGCGTCCATTTATACCGGCGAACGGTGCCATGTCGTAGCCCTCAGCAACGACGATGCCCAACTCTGGGTGGCGAACATCGGCGAGAACACCATTTCGATCGTCGACACCAAGACCTTCAGAATTCTGGGAACGATCCCTGTGGGCAAAGGCCCGACCGGACTCACCTTCTCACACGATGGCCGATTTGCCTTCGTGAGCGGCCAGGGAGATAAGAGCGTCGGCGTCGTGGACACGGCCACCCATCAAACCGTAAAAACAATTCCCGTCGGTGCCAATCCTCACTTCATGGTCGTTGCCCGAGACGGGCATGTCTGGGGTGTGAACACGGGACAAAACGACATCTACGTCCTGGATCCTGAGACCCATGAGAAGGTCGGAAGTTTCGTCGTCGGCGATAAGCCCCAGCAGATTGCCTTCGCTTACAAAGGGACCACGGGCCCGTTGGCCTATGTGACGGTCGGAAGCCTGAACAAGGTGATCGGCCTGGCGGGCGATCCGAAAGAACTCAAGATTGTCGATGAGATCGCGGTTGGCGAAGGGCCCAACGGCATCTGGTCGAATCAGGAAGGCACGCGTCTCTTCGTCGCCCATGACAAGGGCAACGAAATCCGTGTCATCGACACCGGCACGGGACAGACCATCGCGACAGTCCCGGTGGGACGGAAGCCCATTCGGGTCGTTGTGTCACGCTAACCAACCGAACCACTAACGACAAGAGTGTATAGAAGAAGGAGTCACGGTCATGACCCTAAGACAACTATCAGCAACCACTGCCATCCTGTGCCTCAGTCTCAGCCCACTCGTCCACGCGCAGAATGCGCCGGTCGGGAACGCCACCAATGCCATCGGTGAGCTCGTGATCGTTCGCACTGATGGCGTGCAGCAACGATTGCAGGGAAAGGGCAACGTGCCGCTATACGAAGGCGATATCGTCAAGACCGACAGCAGCAGTCAGGCTATGATCGAATTCGTCGACGGCGTCACGGTCGCCCTCAATGAGAACACAAGCTTTAAGCTCCTGTCACGCTGGGAAAAGGACATGCCCGTCGTCCGGATTCTCCGTTTGAAGCAAGGCGAAGTCTGGGCCAAGACCAATGGCGGCCCCAAGCGGTTTGAAGTCGAAACGCCAGTCGCCACCGCGGCGGTCAAAGAAACCGAGTTCAATCTGAAAGTCCAGGACGACGGCCAGAGCATCCTCACCGTCATTGAAGGCGTCGTGTCTTTCGGCACCCCCTTCGGCACCTGCCCGATCCGGACCGATACCATCAGCTACGGCGTGCGCGGAAAGAAATGCACCAAGCCGGCGGCGACGGATGCGAAGGCGGCTAAATCGTGGATGGAGGCATTGCGGACTCCTGCGAAGTAAAGAATTGAACCTTTCGCAGCGTTCGCTCGACTCAGTACCAGAGAAGCGCGCGACAAGGGTACAAATTCGCGAAGGAGGCGACATGAGACGGGCACAGAGAGGGGCAGCTCTGATTGCGACAGGAGTCTTCATGGCATTGGCCATCATGGCCATAAACCAGGTTCGGGCCGAAGAAACTAGCCCGCCGGTTCAGGCTGAAACCGATGTCCAATCGCGCGGGCTGACATTACCGAAACCGACGCTGCCGCCACCCCCTGCTACGCAACCGCTGAATATCCGGACCACCGGCGAGGGAGCAGGAAAAGTCGTCAGCATGCCTTCGGCCTACAACTGCCCTCCCGCCTGTTCACTCAGCTATCCGCAAGGTGTACCGGCGGTCTTGACCGCTGTTCCCGCACCGGGTTCGACTTTCGCTGGATGGGGCGGCGATTGCCGTGGCACAACGCCTTGCACATTAAGAATGGATCGGGGCTTCACAGTGGAGGCAAAATTCAACAAGATCCAAGCCTCTGCTGCCCCGATTCCCTCAACAGTCCCTGTGGTCGAATCCTTCAAGTTCACCCGCCGTCCGCCGTGTGACACGCGGCAACTGCAAACCTACCAAGCGGCTAAACCTTGCGTCCGCACCACACCCACGTCCAGCACTTCTGAGCCATCCGCCTTTCATGAACTCCAAATCAAAGGGAAAAATCTTCTTGGAGCAACAGTCGGCATTGCTGCCGGCCCACCCGATATCCCCGTGAGACCGGGACGCATCCCCGGCGTGGGCTCACAGATCGTTGATTGTCCGGCTGGCAGCTGCATTGAGGTCTATCTGGAAACCTTCCAAGCCACACAACGTGGACAGAGAATTCTTGCCGTGCGTAACCCACAGGGACAAAGCACCACATTTCAGATTGAAGTGATCGATGGTATCGTGATCGCCTTACCGGCCGCAGGCCCGCGCACCGGACCCGCAGCGCCAGCCCAGCTTCCGAAGTGTGCCAATACCCCCTATATAGGGGCAAATCCTAACACGTCATCTCCCCCAAGCGGGTCGATTGTAACCGGGCCACGCGGCAGCTGTATTGTTCCTTAAAAAAAAGAGGTCTACCCGGGCCTATGACATCTCGTCCATTTTTGTAGGACAGAAACTCCCAGGGACCATTCCGATTTTGGCGGATACTCTTGCGTACGGCGTGCGCGGAAAGAAATGCACCATGCCGGCAGCGACAGAGGCGAAGGTGGCCAACTCATGGACCGATGCATTACAGACGACCGTGAAGTAATTTCTTGGGACCTACGAAGGCGTGGTCACGACTCACTGTCAACGAGGAGGGTGCCATGGTGAAGTGGAAGGTCTTGCTCGCGTTGTTCCTGGCGGTAGGGATCGCCGGATGCGCGGCGCAACATTTCGACCATTCCGCCGAGGCCGAATCGTCGTCAACGACGATCCCGTCGACCATGATCATGATGGAACAACCGGTGCACTTTGCCACAATTGATGGCGGGGCGGTCGTTGTCGAGCCGGATGAGTATCGAGTCGAGCAGACGACGGAATCGCAACTTCGGCTGGTTCCCCAAAAGGGTGACCGGCCGTTCCTCCTTGCCGCAGCCCTGACGACACATGACATCGAGGTATCAAAACCATTTCCTCTCCTGCTAGCCCTCAACGAAGATGCCCGCAATCTGGTGTTGCTGCTTCCTGATGGCACGGCGCTCGATGCCGCCGGCTCCCTGAGCGGTATTCAGTCACGCGACCTCGTCCGGCCACGCCGGCACTATCACCTCGCCTACCAACTCGATCAGACAACCGGTCAGGTGCAATTCGGCGACGGTGTCGCTGGACAGCGGCCCCCGGCAAGCCCCTCGCAAGCGATGTCCCGTTCTCGCGTCGGCGCCGGGGCACTGAGCACCGTCGGCACCGTTCAACGAGAATCCGAGCTTGAGATGATCAACCTCCAATCACTCCTCTCACAGCGCCAACAGATTGTGCAGCTCACCACGAATATTACCGCCGCGCAGAACGAACCATTCCATCTTGAATACAACACCGACCGTCCCGGTGGAGATTTCGGACATCGGACCACGGTCAGCCCGGAAGCCTGTCGAGTGATCTGTTCGGCTGATAATACCTGTCAGGCCTTCACCTTTGTGAAACCGCCAGCCGGCACCTCGGCAGGACAATGCTATCTCAAGCGAGCGGTGCCGGCTCAGACGGGAAATCCCTGCTGCATTTCTGCCAAACGAAAAAGCGTACAGGAGGAGCTGGTCGGCAATATCGGAAAGTAGGCCGAACCTTTTCGGTCAAGAAGACAAGAGGCAGAGAAACAGTGGAAATGCTCCAGGCACTACGCCTGGGGCAATTCCATCACCCTGAAGGAAGATAGACTTGAGGGGACACGCTCTACCCCCGTCAGACGACTGGACGCCAAGACTCATGAGGCTGTGTTGAAGCAAACACGAATCACTAACTCAGCCGTTTCCCGTTCAAACCCATGTGCTCGCAACCGCTTGAACCTTGACGCATGAACAGACGACTCATGGTTGTAATGCAAGGGCTGAGAACGCGAGGCGCCTTCTCTCGCGTCAATCGTGGTTCCCGGAGAGTGTCATGCATCGCAGGAACAGAAGGCAATCACAGGGTGAATGCGCCTCTGAGGGCGACAAGGAGCCGTAACGAGGCCTGCTTTTACTTGATCGATCGGTAGGCGGATGTACGAAAGGAATCGGAATATGGGAGGAGCCGACGTATGAGATTCACACGGTCTTGTCGGGGAGGATATCTGTTTTTTGTCTGTGCCCTGTCGTTCTGTCTTGTGTTGATGCTTTCGAATACGAGGGCCGGTGCCCAAACCGGATTTGGCTCGATCGAAATCATCGTCTCCGACACGAATAACGTTCCCCTGCCCGGAGCGAAACTCTGCCTGCAGATGTCAAACCAGGTGATGGAGAGGCAAGCCGACCAGGACGGGCGCTACGTGACCTCTCTCCCTGCGGGCCAAACCACGGTCTATGCGAAGAAAGATGGATACGAGAACCGGCAAGAGACTGTCGCCATGGCCAATGGGCAGCAGCTGGTGCGGCAACTCCGGCTGCCCCCAGGTCAAACTCAGCCGTTCCCGATTGATTGCGGCACAACGACGGCCACGACAACCACTCCGGCCGAGGATCCCTGCGATACAATCGCCTCGCTCCTGCCGGCTATCGGAACGCGCGTCACCAATCGGGAAGTCGCCGTCACGCTGAATTTCAAGAATTCAACGAACGCCTATCGGATTACGGAATTCTCCCCGCAAGAAGTCCTTGCCGGCTCAAATCCGTCAGGCTGGCTCGATCCCGGAGAGGCTTTCACGAAGAAGAACGTGAAGTGGACGCCGGTTATTAATCCGGCTTCAACCTCGGCCACCATCAACTTCACTTTGACCGAACCGGGATACGGAAACCATACCATTTATGTCCAAACCCGGCGGTACAGCAATGGGTGCGTGGCTCGTCGAACCCAACTGGTGACGGTAGTCCTGGCGCCGTCCAACTTCCAGACTCACACGCTCAAAGGACCGGCTCTTGAGCAATTTGTCACGGAAGCCAAAGCACGGGGGTACGAATTCCGAACGCAGATGAATGTGTTCCAACGCGCCGATCGGTGCCGACCAGGGTTTTACAGCCTGTGGCCGGAGAATTTTAATAATCCGAGAGCTCCCTTGGGGGGCGACAAGAACAGACTTGACCAGGAGGTCACGGCTAAATTTGAAGTCTTTGGGGGACCTCTGCTTCTGAGACCCTTCTGGACGATTGAGCAAAGCAAAGCCGAACACCCGAACTTTCCCAATTACGTTCCACCCGGTCCGCTCGATCCCAATCGGAACAATACGGTCATGGTGTATGAGAAGTTCGGCCAGAGCGGCTGTCCGCACGGCTGCCAGCAATCGCCGACGAGAGAATTTTCCTGGGTGAGAAAAATCTACGGTTATGTTGCTCTGTCAGGAACGAGAGCGCAGGGAGGCACCGAATTTTGTGATCGAGAGCGGGATGCCAGCCTCACTGAATTGGTTCTCAGAGGGCCGGCCGGAGACAACCCTGTCAGCGCCTTGGAGGATCTCCGCATACAACGCCCGTTCCAGCTCCGACCCATTCCCCCACCCAAGCTCATCATCCCGCGTGGGATCGAGGGTGAACAAGGGACAGACGGCAGTCAGCCTATGGATCAGCCGGTAGAACCGGGAAAGAACCCGTGACAAGGGGAACCTGTCTGACTGGCTTCATAAAGTGCATCATGAATCGGGAGACCGTATGAATTCGGCAAGGTGTCCATGTGCGCTGGCGTTCGCTGTTCTTTCATTATCATCTCTGGCAATTAGCTTACCGGTTGGTGCCGCACCTCCAAGCATCGACCCGTGCAGTCTCGTCACCAAGGCTGAAGCCGAGCAGACGGTCGGCAAGATGACGGGCAATCCAAAGCTGGAGCGCGAAGGCGGCGCCGCCTGGTGCATCTACGAATTCGCGAACGGCAAAGACTCGATGGAGGTCTGGGTGTTTCCCGCCGAGGGATTGGAGCGCGGACGGAAATATGCCAAGAAAGCGGTAACCTTAAAAGGATTCGGCGAGGACGCCTTTATGGACCGTGGCAATCATGGAGTCGATTCTCTGGACTTCTTCATCAAAAAGGCGCCGTGACCATCGAACTCTCCATGAGAGAATCGCCCGGCGACGAAGATAAGCTCAAGACCCTGGCAAAGAAGGCCCTGGGACGTTTCTGATACTCCGATCCTTTTCGCTTGCTCAATCGCATCCAGTAGAGAGCCTAAGATGTTCAAAGGTGTTCAGATGAAGATCGCACGCACGAGGGCAACGATCCATGTGATGGCGTCTCCCTTGATAACATTGAACGTCTTCTTGGCAAGAACCGACTCACATTTGGGAGCACGATCACGATGATTCAACGTCTGATTATTGGGCTACTGGTGTGGGGATTCGTTGGAGGCGATGTGACGATCCTCGACCAGACAGTCGCACAGGCTCAGGGCGTTGCAAATAACCGGATGCCCGCTCGGGACTTTGCGCAGAAAGCCGTGGCTCCCTATCGGATCGACGTAAGTCCGCCCACGCGCGGTGTCGATAGCGCCACAATTACATTGAAGCCCGTTCCCACGGGGACGGCTGCGATTGCTGAGAAGATGTGTGCGCTGTCAGTGCGTCCGGCCAACGGGACAGGCAGCACCTGGCAAGGGCCAGCGGATCCCACCTGCGCGCTGGACGCTTTCGTGCGCTTGCCCATCGGGCAATACGTTATTCGTCTCGCCATCCTGTGGAAGGTGTCCGGAAATACAGCGGGCCTCAATCAAGTTCAGGAGCTCCCCTATGAGGTGCGGGCGGGCGATCGGCTCAAGGTTCGATCGCTGACGCTCGACCGAGGCCCCCTTGCGACGAATTCTGACGGAAAGGTCATTGTAGAGATCGCCAATATCGGTCCGGTGGCGGCGCCACGTTTTTCGGTCAAAGGCATATTCAGGTCCGCCAATGGATCAAAGGTCGTCATGGAGAAACAAATCGCTCCGCTTCAGCCCGGAGCGGTGTATCGTGATGGCATCAGTCTTTTTCCTGTTCGCAGTGGGCGGTCAGCCCTTGCCATCGAGGTGGATATGGCGAATGTTGCCGGGGAAGGGAGCGAATTCCTGACCAATAACAAATTTGAACTATCCTTTGATGTCACGCCTGGCTCGCCGCCGAAACCGTTCATCGCGACAGGATCCACTCGTGTGCAGGAGGTCCCTCACATGAATAGCTGGGAAATCCCCTATGCGGTCTGCAATGTTGACCCTGAGGCGTCCTACGCCGTGACTCTCCGCTGCCTCGACAATTGTGCGGATCCCGGCCTGAGTCTCAATGCCGCTGCACCATCCATTCCGATGTGCACACCTCTCGGTGATTGCGGCGGGGGATATCTTCCAGACGGCGGTGGCCTCTGCCCACCGAATCTCCCTTTTCCCGGTGCGATCCAACCTCCGCGTCTGAAAAGATTCATTAGCCCCCATGCGGCGCATGATTACGAATTGGCCGTCCAAGCTGAAAAAGTCCGCGGCCCCCTCGGATTTACCCGAGACGTTCGAATCATCCATGTTCCAAAGATCTGTGACTTTCCTCCTTGCACACGCACCGAAGGCTATCGGTACGAAGGGATTTCCGTGCGCTGAACCGGTGGACCGTCGCCGTTCCTGCAGCGACGAAGAAAAGCTGCAAACTATGGCGCAGAACGTCGCCAGAGCTTCATGACTCAGGCGACAAACTCATTGACTCGCCGCTCGAACTCGCTCCACACCACAGCGAGACGCACCTTGTGCTGGCATTCCCCATTTCCGTGATTGACCCGCTGCCCCTTTCTCCCCTATCCTGATCGCCCTCGCCAGATTTTCGCAGAGGTGAAATTTGGTCGATCTTCTCGGCGGCACGGAGGCTAGGCTTGAGAGTGAGACCCTATACGCAGTCTGCGCTCCTCCTTTCCTCAGCACGCTCTCGTTCATTGAACCTTCCCGACCATCCCTTCGACGTACCCCCAGAACGCATCGCGGTTGTCGTCACACAGCAGGAAGAAACATGAAACTATCGACTATCCTCACCATCATCCTCACGGCACTCCTGACGGAAGGTCACGCGACCTTTACGTTGGCGGATTCCCCTCCTGCCGCTATCACCGACTCACAAGCCTCACAATCCTTGAATGCCGCATCGAAGAACAATGGCGCCGGCTGGTCGAGCACTCCCGCACCCGTTTCACAAGGCAAGGCTCCCGACTGCGAAGGCACGGTTCCATCCAATGGGGTCGTGACCGCTCTTCTCAGCCGGATCGTCCGCTCGCCCGGCAACACCCAGGGAAAACAATGTCCTATTCCACCGGTCCCGGACCATCCTTCATCACAGGAGCCCCACGAATGATCATGCAATCTCAGATGTTCCTCCATCGCCTACAGCACTTCTGCACTACAGTCGCTGTCATTGGCCTGGCAACGATGATCGGCTGCGCGGGACCAGCGACACCCGCGCATCAGGCCAACCACCAGTCTCTCGACCCTATCATCGAGCGCTACATCCAAACGCATCCGGAGGTCATTGAACAATCGCTCCAGGCACTGGAGGCCAAACGAGAAGCGGAAGAGAAGACACGGCAGAAGGCCGCCCTCGCCACCAAGCAAAATGAGTTGCTCAACGATCCGGGCTCCCCTATCAGCGGTAATCTCTCCGGCAATGTCACTCTGGTGGAGTTCTTCGATTATCGCTGTGGCTTCTGCAAGCGCGCCGCCAGCGCCGTGACCCAATTGCAGCAGGAAGATCCGCGCGTACGCGTTGTCTATAAAGATCTCCCCATTCTAGGCGAAGCCTCGGAACTCGCCGCAAAGGCGGCCCTCGCCTCGAGGAACCAAGGCAAGCACCAGGCCTTCCATGAAGCCTTACTGGCCTCCAAGGGCGACATAACCAGAGAATCGATCTTGGCCATCGCCACTGAAGTCGGGCTCGACGCTAAACAGCTGGATGCCGACATGGCCACACCCGATCTTCAAACAATCATCGACCGCAACCGGGCCCTGGCCAAAGACCTTGGCATCAGTGGAACGCCGGGCTTCATCGTCGGAACGGAACTCGTGCCGGGAGCGTTGGATCTGAAGGGATTGAAGGACTTAATCGCGCGGGCGGGAATGTCATCCTCAATAGGCGGGGTGAATGCTCGATGATAGAGCCAGCACTTTCTATGACAACACCACCCAATTTCACTAGATGGAGGCCTCTATGACAAAGAAACAGACTACGGCTGCAATTGTTTTTGGATTGCTCTTTTGGGCATATGGCCTGCCGGCCGATGTCTCAGCCAAGCCCAAACGACCCAGCGTCTTCGGATGTACGACGGAAGATCTCAACACCGGCTTCGGCAGTTCATGCGTTAGCCAGGCTGAACAGGACATTATGAAGGGCAATTCTTATACGCACGTCATGATCTGCGAGGGAGGTCAACAGAAGTGTTGCACGGTCAGTAACGGTTCAGGACAAATTCTCAATTGCCGAAGGCCGGCCGGGTCCGCCGCCATGAGGCAGCCGCTTCAACAGTTGACTCCTATGACTCCGCAACCTGGATCTATACAGAGCCGTGGCGTTGAAGGCGCGGAGGATGTCGGTGAAGAGACTCCGGTGCCGTCGTGGCTGACGGAATCGTGGCTGAAAGAGCATGAAGGTGCGAAACCGTCTAAGTGACCGGGCCGCGAACATTCTTCCCAGAAGCAAACCGGCGCTCATCGTCGGCATGGAATTGGTGCGGGGGGGGCGTTGGACCTGAAAGAGCTCAAAGCCCTGATTCCACAGGCAAGCTCACACCGTCGATAGCATTGGTCTCTCAACCTTAAATAACGGAGACGATCATGACAATCGGAACACTGGGGACAGGCCGGAAGCAGCACCTCATATTCTTTGCCCTGATCGTAGGGCTCGGTGCCGTCATGGCGTTTGCAACCGAAAGCTTCGCCAAGCCCAAGCAACCGATCTACAACCAATGCGCCTGCCGATGCGTGGCTCCGGGAGATATCGTCGGCAGCATTTCGCACTTCAACAACAACGCCGGGGTGTCATGCGGAGTCTATCTTGGCAAGACCTGCAACTACACCAACTCGCAAACCGGAGGAGTGAGCACGGGAACATTAAAGAATTGTGGAGGCTACAAACCTGGTGGAACTCAGGCACTCCAGCAAACCGTTCCCCAAGTGAACGCGCCTATCATGCGGCGCGGCGTCGAGGACGAGCAGCCGGAGCCGTCGACAACTGCGCCGAAGGAGAAAGGACAGTGAACGGCGATGCCAAAGAGATGGGTCTGCTCCATCTGACCAGTCTTGCCGAACAATTGAGAAAGGTCCTGATAACTGCTCCATCAGTCGATAACACAAAGGAGAGACACCATGAGAATCATGCGCCGAACAGCACACGGTAAGGGCAACACCCTGTTCCTAGCCTTGACCGTCGGATTCACCACATTGCTTGTCACGTCCGGAATCAGCCTGGCTGTACCAAAACAAGGGGCGACTTGCTCAGCCACAGGGCGAGAAAAAGGACTGAACGCCTGTGCCGACAGTCCAGGGCATACGATTCGGTGTTTACCAAGCGGAGATTACATGTGCTGCGTTCAGACCCAGACGGGCACGGAGTGTGAAGAAATCGAAAAAGATGATGCCAAGAGTGCCATAGGTAGAGCGGGACAAACTCAGAGAGGCCAGCTCCAGGTCGCGCCGACGAACCCTCCACCAAGAACTTCCCCATTCCAAAGAGGGGGAACGAACGCGCCTATCATGCGGCGCGGCGTCGAGGGCGAGCAGCCGGCTGAGCCGGCGGTGCCTACCGAAAAAGGAAAGTAGGCGCGGCAAAGAACTGCCGGCCGGAGTGGTTGCCATGGCAGCTATGGGGCGTGGAATACGAGCGATCGCCATTGAGCTCTCCCACGTGGCCTCGGCATCTCCGGGACACCCGGTTTCATTGTCTCTACCGGACTCCTCCCGGGAGTGTTGGACCTGAAAGGACTGAAGGACCTTGTGGCAAGATCGTACACGACCAAGTGACCAAGCAGCATCGCAATTCATCTCATACTCACAGGAGCGCAATATGACTAGCCATCGGACAACATTTAGGATTTTCCGTCTTTTGCTAATCGCAGGAGTCGTTGGCATTAGTTCTGCCGCGCTCGGATGGGCTGCCGAGTCGTCAGCGCCTACCGCGAGCGCCCCGGACATGCAGAAGCCGGAAGGTAATCCTGCCGACGTCCAGGAGCGCGCGGTAATTCGAGATAGGGAAGTCTTCCGAAAACCAGGTGCCACCATGACCCCGGTCGCACCACCGCCTGCCCCTGCTGCCTCGGGGCCTACGGGACCTTTGCCTGTTGTAGGCGGCACCTTTGAGCCCAACTACAAATACCCATGGGTTGTGCGGATGAACGGCTGCGGTGGGGTGCTCCTCGATGCAGAATGGGTTCTGACCGCCGCGCATTGCGTCACGCCCGGAATCGGATTTGGCAAGCTCATATACACTCGGACTGATCCCTACACCGGTTCCGTCAGCACGGAAACTCGCGCGCCTGCTGCTGTTGGGGCTCGGCGCGACGGCGTGTTCATCCACCCAAATTACACGCCGAGCAACGATCAGGCCAACGACATCGCACTGATTAAGCTGGCAAGTCCATTCACGATCAGCCCTTACCTTCAGACTGTCGGATTGCCGAGAATTTCGCGCAACCCGGGGATGGTGGGGACGGTTGCGTCGTTCAGTCACACAGGCACACTCCCTGCGGGACAAGCCGCTATCTTCCGCGGCCCCGTCTCCCAACTTGACTCCCCGACAAAACTTTTTGTTCAGGCCATTGCTGCCGGTGCTTCGTTGTGCCCGGGAGATAGCGGATCGGGTTTCGTGACGGTCGAGTCCGGCCGCGCGATTGTGCGCGGGGTAGCCTCGCAAGGCTCAGTCGGCACCTGCATGACGCCCTCCGGTGAAGCCGTGTTCACCGACGTCTTTGCCTTCCGGGGGTGGATCCTCCAAACGATGGGCAAGAGCGACAACTGGAACACCCGGGTCCGCTGGGGTGGCCGGACGGCACGCGGCGTGATGGGTCTCGGCTGCCTCCCGAATCCCACGATATGGGGCCCGCTCAATGTGGTCGGCGTTGAGGAAGGCAACATGTGCGAAACCGGTCAAACGCAGACGGTCATGTGCAACTTGGATAAGAACCAGGGAGACGTGGGAAAGCTGGTGCCGGTGCTCTCCGGCCTCACTGTAAGGACGACCGTGAACGGTGCAGCCCAGGTGCAAACAATTCCCGCTTCCGGAAACACCGCCAGCTTCTTCGGGGTGCTTCCAGCAGGAGCGTCCCGTGAATTCACCTGCCAGATCGGGAACGTATTGACCGCGGGGACCCTTGGAAACTTAGGAGGGAACATGGCGATCATGAGTCGCGGTATTGAGGAAGAGCAATCCGCGGAACCGATCGTGGAACAACCCAGTCCTTTTGACCCAGCGGATGGAGCCAAACCATAGATACCCTGTGCCTCATTCTCGGGATGCAGACTGAGCCGAACCAACAACGATCGAACTGGAAAGGACGGAGGCCATGCACATATTGCAACAAAGCCTTTGGGGGGTATTAGGGGTCATCAGCTTGCTTGGAATCGTGAGTCCAGTAGCTGCCCTCCCCATCATCAGAGACCAGTGCAACCAAACGTCTGGCGACGGCCAGGGACACAGTTGTCCTGGGGCCAACGATCTGCTCATCCGGCCCAAGTACTCCGACGGGACCTGCGGCGATTGGATGTGCTGCCCGCCGAACGGGGATGGAACGTATAACTGTGCGAGCCCAACCAATCCCACGAACAGTGCCATCAGCGGAGCACTCAAGAACCTCTTAGGTCCCCGTGCCACCGTGCTCGAACCCGGGAGAAACCCCGTCACGAAGAATCCGTCGATCTTCCAACAACAGAATGCGCCAATCATGCGGCGCGGGGTCGAGGGAGATTCCTCAACTCCGTCACCGACAGTCCCTACGGAAGCAGGAAAGTAGGAATAGGCCGGATGGTCTGACTCCTTCAATGGATCGGGCCTACAACCGAGACTGCCTGGAATGCCGGAGAGTTGAGTTCCCCGCAAGAGAACAAATGATGAACACTATTGCTGCGAGAGGAAGAATCATGAGAACAAACCAGAGCGTCTTCGCCGTAAGAGCCCTTGGGCTGGCCGTGCTGTTGGGAATCGCCGGACTGGCCACATCACCGGTGACCATCGCCGCGCCGAACACCGGAAGCACTCCAAAGACTGAAAAAGAGTGCAAAGCGGACTTGGCCAATTGCAAGACCAAGTGCGACAAGACAATGATCGACATCGACAATAATATCCAACGCTGCAAGGATCTGTGCATGGACGGCTACATCATCTGCACGCCGGCCCGCTCGTCGGGCCAGCCCGGTGGCAACCTCGGGGGTGTGAGCCAACCGGTCCGTCCCGGTGTGCTTCAGCCGATGCAACCGACACGGAAGAGTTCCCCGTACTCACAACCGGGCATGAACGCCCCGATCATGCGTCGCGGCGTCGAGGAGGGTCAGGCAGCCGAGCCAAGCCCAGAGGCACCCACAGCACCGACACCATCGAGTGGAACGACCAAGTAATGAGATCAGTCCCTGTGCAGTTATTGCCACAACACTTGTCGCGAGAAGGAAGCATATGAATATCCGCATACTCACACCGAGACTCATATATGGCCTGTGCCTCCTCATCGCCGGGTGCTCGACCGCGGAGCGACCTCCTGCCGTGACCCAAGCGGTCACGGAATCGCCGATGGAAGTCCCCGTGATTCCAGACGAGCCGGGACCCGACCAACTCGCTCCATCCGAGGGAATCGGAACAGAGGTGCAAGAACGTGGAGTGTCTTCGAAGCTGTTGGGCCAGAACCTGGCTATGCTCAATATCGCTCCCATCCAAGCCATAGCAGCGCTGCCGGGCCAGTTCGCCTTCCGCACCACAAAAGGTTACTACGTTACCGGACTTGACGGGGGCGGACGCACAGCTGATCCCGTCCTCGTCACCGCCTCGGTGTCCGCGGGGGCCTATGAGAAATTCCGCATCGCACTGACGTACCCCAACACCCCCCACGACAAGAGCTTTCAAACCAGCCGCGGCAATTATCTCACCTCCATGAACGGAGGGGGACTCACCGGAGGCGCCTTTCATACCGATGCAACGCAAGCCAAAGATTGGGAACGGTTTCGTCTGCTCGACCTCAGCGTCAACAATTTTGCACCCAGCTACTATGCCTTTCAAACCTTCAAAGGATCCTACGTCACAGCCGTCGGGGCCGGAGGTAAATACGCGGATGCCTTCCACACCGACGCCAAGCAAATCCAGGATTGGGAGAAGTTTCGAGTCGTCAAGTGCGGCGATATCGGCTCAGGACTGGAGTACGGCATCCTGGCGGCGAATGGATCGTTTCTCAAAGCAGAGCTTGCAGCGGGAAGAGCACAAGGAGACCTTTGGCTCGATTCCTATGCAGGGCCACAGACCCGATTCAAGTTCATCAGGCAAGGCGACGGAACCTATGCACTGCAGACCTCAAACGGCGCGAACTTCGTTACCGCCCTCGGCGGAGGGGGACAAGTTCAGAAATATCAAAAATGCGACGTAGGGTTATCTGGCGCCTGCCTCGAGGGCTACTCGACGATCTTCCATACCGATGCGAAGCAGGTACAAGCCTGGGAGAAATTCAGAGTGCTCGATCAGGGCAACTGCACCTATGCCCTTCAAACGACGAGCGGCTTCGTCATGGGCATCTACAAAGACTCAGGGGGACGCACTCTGCTGACGACACGGAGAGACGGCGCCTCGACGGCCAATGAGAAGTTCCAATTAGTCGTGTATGGCTTGGCGTCTCCGCTGAGCTTGCAGTGAACCGGGCCAGGGGGGAGCAACCGCTCGAAAACCAACACCTTGCGACCCCCGAAACACCGGACTGACACCGGCGCGCAGCGGCAATCAGATTAGTGAGCGGTGGGGGGCAACTGCCTGAGACAACCTTGTCATGCCAGTCTGCCGAAAGTCCGGAGGAGGGTGCGAAGGAACGCCATCCTGTGAACCAACATGTTCACGCTGTAGCTGCGTATTCCCCAAACAATCGCACCGAAGGCCCTCTTGCTTGTGTTTCCCATTCCGTGATTGACCCGGCCCCTGTTTGTCGCATACCCTTGTCGCGCCTTGCAGACACAGGTTTGGCCGGTACGGAGGCTCAGATTGAGAGGCTGCCCCTCTATCAAACCATTCTTCCCCGCTCTTGCACGCTCCCCAATTGAACCTTTTCCAACATCCGCTCGACTGACTTCACAGATTCGCTCGTCTGTTTCAGGTCACGCTGAGGGGTCGTTGATGCGCACCAGTCCAGCACCACTCGTCGTCAAGAGCATCGTATGCGGAATTCCTGCCGCCAGGGTGAATTTCCGCACCCATCTGGAAGTCCTCGAACGATCCACGCGGGCTCTGACGAGCAATCCAGCAAAGATCACTTCACTTAAATCATTCACCAGATCCCGGAGGGCACATGAATAGTCATGACATTCGCCTGTGGTCGGAACACCTCAGGGTCTTCGGTGGATCCGGTCCGCCGGTATCCTTGGCTTCTCCAACGAAAACTTACATCCGTCTGAGAAGGAGGCAACCATGAGAAGGACGATCCTATTGGCCCTCGCAATACTGGCGATTTTCACGGCTGTCAAGGCGGCAGCCGATACCTACATCTACGAGGTTGGTTTTTTTGGAAACATCAAACAAGTGGGACGAGTCTCAGGTGGCTCTGATTCAGCCATCCTGTGCGGAGGAGGCCAGTGCATCCCAATCGTCAATTGCAATGCTTGCCATACCCAGCCAGCTGACCAGAAACGTTACGCCAAGGACAAGGAAAATAGTCATCAAAAGATCCACTTCCCTAAAGCCGCGTTGCAGATCAGGGAAGGCCAACAGGCCACCATGGGATCAGCGTTAGTGACGCGAATAAAAGGTATCCTGGTCATACAAGAGCCGAAGGGAGCTCGATTCCCATTACCTGCTGACGCATACCTGGTGAAGGGGAAAGACGGCAAGCCAGCCTTTATCACGTATGTGGGAAGCAGGCCCCCGCAACCGATTAAATGAAGATGACTATCCTTTGGGTGCACTGGAAGCAGTCATGGGATTGCCGGAGAGCGATCTTCACTGAGGAGGAAACGATGAAATCATGCTTGGCATGGCTGTTGGCATTAGGCGGACTCTTCACTCTGATCACTGGAACGTCCACGGCCCTCGCGCAGAATCCCCTTCCACCGCCGACACTCCTTCGCCCCCTCACCAACGGTATTCCCAACGTGCCGGGCAGCGACGCGATATCAACTGGCGATGGAGCACGGGTGGCGTTTACCCATGTCGCCGGCGCCACCTTCTACCATATTTGCTTTCGAGCGCCAGGGAACATCTGCCAGGATCAATTCAACCCGCCTCTGCAGTCGATGTTTGCCGTCACGGCAAGGATCAATCCAAGCGCACCCCAACCGCTCCCTCCAGCCACGCCTGGAGAGACCATCGAGTTCTTTCTTCCGATTCCCAACGGATTCCAGGGCGGAAGAATTCAATGGGAAGTGAAATCTTGCACCGGTCCGAACCCGACGCAATGTGGGCAAGCTTCTCCTTTCCAGCAAGTCATTGTGCTCTTGCCCTCAGCGACACTTTCTCCCAATGTTCCTTCCATCATCCCGAACAACCGACGCGTCACCTTCCAATGGACCAACCATGAGCAGGCGGACGCAGGACCGCAACTGATCGTCCTTCCGGATGGCATCCCTACGAACCAGATATCCGTCTTCACAATGAGCAACCCCACCGTCGCGAATCCTCCAGGCCTCAGCATGTCATTGAATCCTGGAGTGAGCAATCAGGCGGTGGACCTGCCTCTTGGGCTCGGCCCGGCGATCAAATGGACGGTCGCCAACTGCCGCAATTTCCCCAACAAGGGCCGCCGCTGCAGCCAGCTTCTGACCTCATGGAGATCCATGCGAGTGCCTAATTTCTTTTCGACGGTCATCGCACCGACATTTCGGCATCCCCGCTGCGTCAACTGCCACGCGGTCGCCACCGAGAATTTCCAAAACGATCCGACGAACAATCCGAACGGGGGATTGCCCAGCAATCACCCGCAAGTCAACGCCAACATGGACAACAGTGGCGGATGCGCCAACTGCCACACCAACAACTTGTTACCTGCTCAAGGCACCATCAATCCCGGCTGGCACGCGGCTCCTGCCGCCATGGATTTCCGCAACCGAACCAATGCTGAACTCTGTTCGATGGCGCAGCAAAATGCCGGCGGAGCGTCGGGATTCCAGCATCTGACCCAAGACAAGCTGATCTTGTGGGCCATCAACCCAAATCAACAGGGCAATGTGCAGCTCCCAGGAGGGCCAGGGCGCCCGGCCGCACCACCGGCCAATATCGCTGCCTGGCAAAACGCAGTCTATGTCTGGTGGTTCAAGACACAGAAAGCTTGCGATTAAAAAAGGGGCCTTGTGAATTTATGGTGCCCTGAAAGGAAGAGGGATGTGAAGGGGGATCGTGCTGAACACAGAACGACAACGGGAAATAGCATTTATCACTGAGAAGGAGTCTCTATGAGCAAGTCCAAGGATCATCCCTCCAAGAATGTCGAGTCGGGATTGTCCCGCCGGGATCTCTTCCGCACCGCTGGCCTCGCGGCTGGCGGTGCCGTACTCCTCGGTCTGCCTAAGTTCGTAGGCGGATGGGCCGGCGATGCGGAGGCCGCCGTGGACACCCGTGTCTACGCTGGAACGACCAGCCTGGCCTTGGAACTCGATGGTCAGTCCATCCCTCTGTTTTCCGTTGAAGGAGGTCATGCCGTGGCCGACGTCATTTCGGAGCCGGTCGGCCCGGAAGGGATCGCGGTCAAGCGACCGGGGGCGGTTCGATACGAGGATCTATTGGTCACCCTGCCGATGGGCACCGGCTCGAAAGCGCTCGGCGACTGGCTCACCAACTCCTTGAGCAAACCGGGTCCATCGGCCAAGAACGGGGCCATCATTTACGGTGGACCGGACGGCAAAGAGATAAAGCGACTGGGGTTTACCGGCACACTTCTTTCGGAAGTGGTGGTCCCCCAAGCCTCGGCGGCAGACACAACCCAGGCCATGCTGTTTCTGCGCCTCACTCCGCAAAGCACCCAACTTCTCGGACCATCAGGAGGCGCTCTCAAGGCCCCGCTCGGCGCGAAACAAGCGAATGTCCTCTCGAGCAATTTCCGGCTGAACGTGCAAGGACTGGAACAGGCCTGTGGACGCATTGCGAAAGTGCACCCGCTGATTACCCGTCGATTCACCGGCAGCAATTCAGTCGGAGACTTTCGCCAGCCGAAGAATCCGCTGGGCCCTTGGAACTGCGCCAACGTCAGCGTCATTCTCCCGGAAGCCGATGCCGGTCCTTTCTATCAGTGGTTCGATGACCTGGTCGTGAAAGCAAAGCCTGGCGGCGAGCGCAAAGGTCTCCTGGAATGGATGGACCAGTCAATGAAGGTCGCAGCCTCCGTGCAGCTCGACGGGCTTGGCATTGTTCGCTATGCCCCGGAACCGGTGATCCTCGGATCATCGCAAAAGGCCGGCGGCATGGTGCAGGTCGATCTGTATTGCGAGACGATGAAGATCAACCTGTAATCCCATCTACAATGATCGCTCTTCACGGAGCGATGGAGTGCGCTATGACTACGACACGACAAATTCTCCTGCTCGCGTCAATGAGCCTGCTCAGCCTCGCCAGTTTGAGCGATTCCGGACAAGCCGCGACGGAAGATTCTATTGAATCACGCGGACTGAATCTCCCGCGCGTTTCAGTTCCCGCCCCACCGCCTCCGCCAATCATGCAACCCCTTGCAGTACGCATAGTAGGAGATGGGCGCGGCACAGTGACCCTGCCGCCGGCCAAAGCCTGCCCTCCTGCCTGCTCAGCAACCTATCCGCAGGGAATTCCAGTCGTCCTTGCAGCCGTCCCGGCGCCTGGCTCCACATTCGCCGGATGGGGTGGCGCCTGCCGAGGGACGGCTCCTTGTACGTTGAGAATGGACCGGCCCTATACCGTCGAAGCCAAATTCAATCCCGCGCAAGCCCCGCCATCAACCACTCAATCGCCTGTGGGGACACAAATGACACCAGCCGCACCGGCATCCATTCCAGTTCCCTATCCAAATATCGGAATCACCCCGCTCAGCCCTGAACTTGAGCCCATCAGTGTCATGATGGCCGACGGAAAACCGGATGAGCAGATTCTCGACGCCTGGAAGACCTTTGTCACAAGACGCATTCAGAACAAACAGCCGCTCGACGTCCGGAGTATGGTTGAGCAGATCCGGCTACGAGCAGATGTGCATAATCAGACACAACGACGCACACTGACAGAAAACTTCCGCAAACAACAGGCTGCGCTTGGGCAGGCCAGTCAGGACATGTCCGTTGCCCTCCAAGATGCCATGACGAGAATCAATCAACTCATGCAAGCGCGCGCCAACATCACGGCGAAAATGTCCGCTGCCGCAGACGCCATCATTCGGAATATGAGAGGGTGAGGTGATTCGTATGGTCATCAGCGTCCATCGATATATTCGGAACAAGCCTTCCTCGGCGATGGTATTCTCAAATCGTCATACCCAACCCAACACGAAAGCGAGACCCCTATGAGACCCATCCTCTTGGCGTCAGCATTGACATGGATCGTTGCAGTTCTACCGGCTGTTGCTGGTGCTGCGGACGAGGTGACCGAGCGGGCGGTCCCGAACTCATCCATGATAGTTCAGCAGCCCGCGCAGCCTTCAGGGACGACCATCCCTCCCCTCACGGTGGACCAGCGGCTTGCCGCAATGCAGCAACAGATTCAAGCACTGCAGATGCAGGTGTCCGCATTGCAGGCGATTGTGAATATCACGCCAAGCGCCGTCACCATTCACAGCAATGGTTCCCTCGTCATTCAGGCCGCCAAGGGCGTCTCCATCGGAGCCGGCCAAAATGTGGCCATACAAAGCAATGGAGGAGTGCTCGTCGAGGGGAAAGGCCCGCTTGATCTGAAAGCCCCGTTGATCACAATGAACGGCGGCACCAAACCACTTGCGACGGTCGGCAGCGCGGTCGGCAACGGGAAGGTGCTGACCGGAAGCGGGACAATTCTAGGGAACTAACCGGGCTCTGCTTTAGAGCGAACGAGTAGTTCAGCGATCGAGCATGAGGACGGAAAGATTACCGACCATCACATTGTCTTGAAGGAGGACCCTATGCGCCCATGGTTATCAGGCTTCTTAATAGGATTTATGTTCACCATGACATCGGCCGCGCTGGCTAACGACCCTGCTCCCGAGAGTACAGGTCAACCAGCCACTCAAACCGAGTCCGTCTCTGCTCTTCCCGACAATGAAGGTGTTGAATCAAGGGGAGTCCCGAAGATGCGCACGCTTCTACCAGATGAAATCGCAGTGGCGAAGAGCGTGTTTCAGAACACCCTCAACTACAGCATGGTGAGGGTAACGAACACACTCGGCCTCGGCGGGAGGCCTTGGACGACCAATAGCCCGCCGCTCTACATGCTGAATGTTGGCGGAGATTACCCTAACCTTGCCGCGGACGACGACCGGAGGCGTCTTTTGATCCACGAACTGACTCATGTCTGGCAAGCGCAACACCTCGTGCCGATCACCCTGAATTCCGCGGCACATCAAACATTGAGCGCCATTCAGAACGGAGGAGATGTCTCCGCCGCCTATGCCTATACCGTCGGAAAATCCTGGGGGCAGTACAACATCGAACAGCAAGCCAGCATCGTGGCGCACTGGTTCATGCCGTCGAATAAGTGTTTCGTCAACGGGGGCCCTTGTGGGGGCGGAATGAAGACCACGGATGCGCGGTACCCCTACATCCGGGACAACATCAGGCAGAATAAGGCGTTTTGATTTTTTTACAACCTGTTGCCTTCGGACACAGAAAGGTGCCTCATGCGAACACGAACAACAGCGAGACTCGTATTCATCGTCATGGCCTTGGTGTCATCGTTGGCATCAATCGTCAGCCAGGCCTTGGCTGACACAACGCTGAAATTGGACCAACCGGCCCACTTCTCGACGGCAGAAGGCGCGGACGTCGTGCTCGACGCAGGGTCCTACGCGATTGAGGCAGCCGACACATCGATTCGAGTCCTGCCTGCTGATGATCGCGCTCGAACCGACGGATGGTTACTGCAGGCTTTTAAAACGCGGCACACAGAATCGCTAGAACAATCTGTCGCAATGTCAGTCCTCGAAAACACGGACGACGTACATCTGCTCATCCTGCTTCCCGATGGAACAGGCTTGGAAGCCATCGGTTCGATCAGTGGTCTCCGGTCACGAGCCGCTGCTCCGGCTCAAACCCTGTCTCAAACTCAAGTTAGCAAGCACCTCACGGTGCAGCAGACTACATTGCTAACTCCCCCTCAGATAACGGCCTATACCATCTCCCCCGCGGTTTTTCCCGTCTCGACAATGCTGCCATCTGTCTGGCCTGCCCAGCCGGTTCCCTACCTGAACCTTATACTCAAGCTGACTTTTACGATGAATGGAGGGGCCGCGACTCCCTATAAGCAAATTCGAGTGCTCGGATTTGAGCCCCCGCTGATGGCAGCGGGGCAACAGGGCTATACGGGTTGCTTTTTCCAGACGAAGCAACATAAAAGCCCAGTGAACCCGTTCCAAGTCAATGCCTCTTATCCTCTGATCGATTCTCAAGGACGCGCGGAACTGATGATCGCCGGATGGTTTGAGGGTCAAGGAACATCCCCGGGACATGGAAACTGCGCGGTGCGCGCCCGCGTTCAACTGGCTCAACAGAATGGGGTATTCGGCAATACGTTCGATGTCGTCTATCTCGGCGTACCTATTGCGGCACCTACCGTGTACACCATCTCCAACACTTGGTCATGGAAGAATCTGCTGGGCTTTGAAAATACCGGAGCTGTTGGTGTCTGCTCGGGAACTTCTATGGGTGTCAAGATGAACAATTTCGGGCCTCCCTCGACAGTTTCCTATCCGGTGGGTGTCGTCGAAAGCAACAACGACCTATCACTGAATGTTCGGAGCGGGCCGGCCGGCCCGGATTGCCAATTCCAATCAAAAGTGAGGCTCCTTCCGAACGGAACTCGCCTTCTCGGCTTGACCTGGAAAACGGCCAAGTCGGGGGTCCAGGAAAGCACGTGTCGAGTCTGCCCCAGCCGAGACGGCTGTACCTACGGAGGGCCCTCTCACATGGGAGAGCCGTTCAACCGGGGCGCCGCGATCATCTTGAACCCCGAATCGTGGCCGGGCGGAAGCAATGGCGTCGGCTATTCCATCACAAGCCACAATCTGCCTATTCTTACACCCGACAACACCCTCGCCTATGACGGAACGTCAGGGGGATTGTTCACCGTTCTCCTCCCGATGTGGACCAGATTACAATGCGGCAACACTGCCACGAACGACCATGGGGTACGGTTGATCCTTGATTCCATCCAATTGGTGGGCCCTCCCGGCTTGAATTTTCCTTAATTCCGACCCGACTGACAGGACGTTCCGGAAGGCAAAGAAAGATGGAGGTGCCACACACTCGCAGACTCGTACATCTCGTTGTAGCGACAGAACTTGGGGGCATGCGTGCGATACGAATTCCGAATACGCCAGGGTATCTGGCCGTGGAAATGTATTGCGAGAAGATCGTGCCGCAAGTCTTTTGAGCAGGGGCAGGCAATGAAAAGGCTCTGATGGAGGGCACCTATGGACCATCCGGAAACGATCGGCACCAAACCGCCGAACAGCTTCTCCCGCCGCAAGTTCTTAACGCAGGCCCGATCGCTTGGAATCGCCGCGGCGGCCCTCCCATGGCTGGCACACCGATGGGCCACGTCAGCCCTTGCCGCGGTTGAAATCCAGGATCTCTCCCTGGAGGCCACCTCGCTTCCCTCGGCGACAGCCCCTCCACCGCCCTCTGGTTCCGGCACATCGCCGGACTACAACCTGTTTCAATCGCCGCAGCAATATGCGTTAAGCCTGGGCACCGGTCCCCCCGTACAAGTATTCGGATTTTACGGAGGCGAACCCGTCGCTCAGTTTATAACCGATCCTGCAGCCGCAGACGGCAGTTTTCCGAAGAAGCCTTCACGCATTCAGTACCGGGATATCGTGTTCTACTACCTGCCGGTGCAAGGGGCGGCGATCAACGTCTGGCTGCTCGACAGTCTGGCGGGAAAAGTTCCACCTGTCGGCGGAGGCATCCACATCCGGGGCGGCCCATCGGGCGGGGTTGGAAACGTGCTTCCCAATTCTTACAGCAGCCATATGTCCTTTGCCGGAGCGTTCGTCAAACAGATTGTCTTCCCCGAGGCAGATCGCGCATCGGAGATGCCCGCTCCCCTGCGCATCACTCTCGCCATTCAGCAGGCGGAGTGGCACCCCGGAGCAAGTTGGAACATCGCCCCTTTGCAGGCCGACCCGTCGAAGGGGCCGTTGAAACACTTGTTTACCCTCAGCATTCAAAGCCTGTCGATCAACGACGTGACGCGCATCGACCCGATGGTGCTCTCCATGAACCTCATTCCGGCTCCCCAGGGCGGAGGCTATCAGGGAGCGACCCCTCGGGAATTGTCTACCCTCCGCTTCCAGCTCCCGGAATCGAAGGCCAGTGATCTCTACACCTGGCACAACGATGTTATCGTCAAAAGGCTCCCCGGCGGGGAACAAGAGCGGAACGGACTCATTCAATGGATGAGTCCGCAGAACCCGTCAAAGGCCTCCCTGAAACTGAAACTGTTCGGTCTGGGTATTCTGAGCGTCGTACGGTTGCCCTCCAAACCGGGCTATGTCCAGGCGGAGATGTATTGCGAGAAAATCGTGCCGGAATTTCTGTGATGGACAACGGCTGGCCACGTAGCCAGGCCTTGGCCGCATGTACAAGGAGAACACCATGAACTGTCGTCAATACCCTCTCCGGTGGATCAAGGTTGCTGTCCTGTTCAGCTTCAGCCTCCTGTACGCACCCTTCATGAGCTGGGCTGCCAACGAATGCGCCGTCGAGTTCAAAGCAGGTAACCAAACGGTGACCAAATACGTCTCAGCAGGTCAAACCTTCACGTATTCGCCAGCCGCCCTCGGCCTGTCGTGGGTCCGCACCATAAAAGCTCGGCCGGTCGATGTACAGGTGACGAATCTGACGCCCAACGCGCCGAATCCCAAATGGATGACACTCTCACCGACGTATCCGCGGGATCCGCTCTCAGGCAACTACTCCGGCAACGTCAAACTCTACAAGGTCCGTTGCGTGAGCCTCGCGTTTCCCGATACGAACAACACCCCAGCGCCTGGAGGATCCGTGCCCATTCCCTATCCGAATGTGGGGCAGTAGTCGTGTATCCGTAAGCTTCAGAAACAGGCAGATGGAGAACATCAGCCCCGGATTAGCCCATCTCGTGACGCCAGGCTACGCGAGATATCAAAAGCGTCTTTATTGTTTGCTCAGAATGATTCCCACTCCCCCTTGACCGCGAGATCGAATGGAACTGAGCTGGCCCCGATTTCATGGACACTGAGTTAGGACACATGAGCGGCTTCAAACTGCACTGGGCTGACATAGCCGAGAGCCTGATGGAGCCGCTGTCGATTGTAGAACACTTCGATGAATTCAAACACTGAAGCCTGCGCCGCCTCGCGAGTCCAGAAGTCCTGGTCATGCACCAATTCATTCTTGAGCGTACTGAAGAAGCTCTCGACCACGGCGTTGTCGTAACAGTTGCCCTTCCGACTCATGCTCGCCACAAGCCCCGCCTGCCTCACCTGTCGTTGGTAGGCCAGGCTTGTATACGTGGCCCCCTGGTCCGTGTGATGGATCAGCCCCGGTCGTGGGCGTCGGTGGGTGAGGGCCATCTGCAACGCCGTCAGCGCCACCTGCTGATCCGGGCGTGGACTCATGGCCCAGCCGATGACGCGGCGCGAGTACAGATCCAGGATCACGGCCAAATACACCCAGCCCGCGCGTGTCGCAATGGCGGTCAGATCGCCGGCCCAGATGCGATTGGGAGCTGCGGCCACAAACCGCTGCTGCAGCCGGTTGGGCGCCGGCGGCGCGAACTCATGGCGCGCGTGCATCACGCGGAATCGCCGGGTCCGCTTGGCGAGCAACCCCTGCTGACGACGCAGTCGCGCCACCCGATGGCGCCCACAGGGCACTCCGGCTGCCACCAATGTCCGCCACAGCTTGATCGCGCCATACCGTTCCTTCAGCTGCCGATGGAGCTGGATCATCCGTTCCACCAACCGAGCGTTGGCCTGGGCGCGCGGACTCGCCGGACGGTGGCGCCAGGCGTAGTACCCACTCCGACTGACGGCCAACACCTGACAGAGCCGTCCAATTCGATGGTGGTGCTGATGGATTTGAATGAATTGGTACTTCATGGCGACTCCCGCGCAAAGAATATCGCGGTGAGTTCAACCGGTGAGCGCAACACCTGCGTCCAATATAGCCGCTGGCGTCTGAAATCCCAAGGTCTTCCGCGGCCGTTGATTCAATCGTAACGCGATCTTGTTCAAGTCTGTCTGCGAGTAGCGTGACAGGTCGGTGCCTTTC